>NZ_CBCOPQ010000002.1:507500-597212 GCF_965112035.1 Streptococcus sp. Marseille-Q8145
TCGCTTCTCACTATGAAGGCTTTTCGGATATGACCATTGATAGACAAGGAAACAGCCTCAATATTGAATTCGATAGTTCCCGCTACCAGTCGGCCGATATTATCAAGCAAACCCTGTCTGATTTTGAAATTCGCGATTTGAAGATGTTGGATACGGATATCGAGGATATTATCCGTCGCTTCTACCGAAAGGAGCTCTAAGATGGTCAAATTGTGGAGACGTTATAAACCCTTTATCAATGCAGGGGTTCAGGAGTTGATTACCTATCGAGTCAACTTTATTCTTTATCGGATTGGCGATGTCATGGGGGCCTTTGTTGCGTTTTATCTCTGGAAGGCAGTCTTTGATTCCTCGCAGGAGTCTTTGATTCAGGGTTTCAGTATGGCGGATATCACCCTCTACATCATCATGAGTTTTGTGACCAATCTTTTGACTAGGTCGGATTCTTCTTTTATGATTGGGGAGGAGGTCAAGGATGGTTCCATTATCATGCGTTTGCTGCGACCAGTGCATTTTGCAGCTTCTTACCTCTTTACGGAACTTGGATCCAAGTGGTTGATTTTTATCTCTGTTGGACTGCCATTTTTAAGTGTTATTGTCTTGATGAAAATCCTTTCTGGGCAAGGGATTGTAGAAGTGCTGGGACTAACTGTCATTTATCTTTTTAGCTTAACGCTAGCCTACCTGATCAATTTTTTCTTTAATATCTGCTTTGGGTTTTCAGCCTTTGTTTTTAAAAATCTATGGGGCTCTAATCTGCTCAAGAATTCTCTGATTGACTTTATGTCGGGGAGTTTGATTCCCTTGGCTTTCTTCCCTAAGATTGTTTCAGATATTCTGTCCTTCTTGCCTTTTTCATCCTTGATTTATACTCCAGTTATGATCATTGTTGGGAAATACGATGCCAGTCAGATTCTTCAAGCGCTTTTGCTACAGTTCTTCTGGCTCATAGTGATGGTGAGCTTGTCTCAGTTGATTTGGAAAAGAGTCCAGTCATTTATCACCATTCAAGGAGGTTAGTATGAAAAAATATCAACGTATGCATCTGATTTTTATCAGACAATACATCAAGCAAATCATGGAATACAAGGTGGATTTTGTGGTTGGTGTTTTAGGTGTTTTCCTGACCCAAGGCTTGAATCTCTTGTTTCTCAATGTCATCTTTCAACATATTCCTTCGCTAGAAGGCTGGACCTTTCAAGAGATTGCCTTTATCTATGGCTTTTCTCTGATTCCCAAGGGATTGGACCATCTCTTCTTTGACAATCTCTGGGCTTTAGGTCAACGACTAGTACGAAAAGGGGAATTTGACAAGTATCTGACTCGTCCTATCAACCCTCTCTTTCATATACTCGTTGAGACCTTTCAAATTGATGCCTTGGGCGAACTTTTGGTTGGTGGCATTTTACTAGCGACAACGGTGTCTAGCATTGCTTGGACTCTTCCCAAATTCCTGATTTTCCTAGTCTGTATTCCCTTTGCGACCTTGATTTATACTTCCCTGAAAATCGCGACTGCCAGTATCGCTTTTTGGACCAAGCAGTCAGGGGCTATGATTTACATTTTCTATATGTTCAATGATTTTGCTAAATATCCCATTTCCATTTACAATTCCATTCTTCGTTGGTTGATCAGTTTTATCGTGCCTTTCGCCTTTACGGCCTACTATCCAGCTAGCTATTTCTTGCAGGACAAGAATGGGCTCTTTAACATTGGTGGTTTGATTTTGATCTCCCTTGTTTTCTTTTTCATTTCCCTCAAACTTTGGGATAGGGGTTTGGACGCCTACGAAAGTGCAGGATCGTAAGAGTGAGTATAAATAAAGGGCGATATTCATTCAGAAAGTCTATGAATAAGGGATCAATTAGATACAGCATAAGGACAAGGTATTCTGCCTTGTCTTTTCTAATATATTTTAAGGTATCTATCTTTCAAATTTTTATTTTTGCAATGAATAAATGCTACTTATCTTGCTAAAATGGTAGAATAGATTTAAGATTTGGTAAGAAGGAGAGCCTAATGAAATTGAGATTGGAAAATAAAGAATCTGAACGTGTCCAAGAACTTGGAAATTTAATCCGAGCTTATAATCGCTCTAAACGGGAAGCTTCAGCAAGTGAGCCTCTCAATATCTTTGTCGAAGATGAGGACGGAAATTTAATGGGAGGTCTGGTAGCCGAAACGTTTGGCTATTGGCTGGAAATTGAATATTTATATGTGCATGAGGATTTACGAAGGCAAGGACTCGGCTCGGATATTTTGCAAAGGGCGGAAGAGGAAGCTCGTGCCAGGAAGTGTAAGTATTCATTTGTGGATACCTTTCATTTTCAAGCGCCAGATTTTTATAAAAAGCATGGCTATGAGGAAGTGTTTAGATTAAAAGAATATCCCTATACAGGTGAGCGATATTATTATACGAAAGAGTTATAATTTATCCAAGGATAGATAGCAGATTTCTACCTGACAAATGTAGCGATTTTTGGTATAATATCATGAGGTGATTTTATGGCAAATTTGAATAGATATAAGTTTACATTTGGAAACAAAACCTTAACTTTAACAACAGAACACGATAATCTTTTTATGGAAGAAGTGGAGCGGGTTGCCAAGGAAAAATATAAGGCCATTAAAGAGCAGATGCCTGCGGCAGATGATGAAGTCTTGGCCATTTTGTTGGCGATTAATAGTTTATCTACCCAGCTCAGTCGCGAGATCGAGTTTGATGATAAGGAAAAAGAATTGGAAAGTCTTCGTCACAAAATGCTTAGCGAATTAAGAGAAAAGTCAGCTAATACAGGGGAAAGATAGTGTTTGCGATTATTATTTTACTAATATTAGCTTGGAGCTTTTATATTGGCTACTCGCGTGGGATTGTTCTGCAGGGTTATTATGCTGCTATGACGATTGTATCCATGCTTGTGGCTGGAGCTCTATATCAGGGCTTGGCTAAGTCTATCAGCTTGTGGGTGCCCTATGCTAGCGCTGTTAAAGGCAGTTCGACTTATTTCTTTGCAAATTCCCAACTTTTCCATTTGGATAAGGTTTTTTATGCGGGGCTGGCTTACCTACTTGTTTTCAGTCTTGTTTATATAGTAGGCCGCTTTTTTGGGATTTTTGTAAATTTAATTCCCTATCCGAATAAGTGGGATACCAAAGTTTTCAATATGGTTAGTGGGGTTATTGCGGTCTTCATCTCACTCTTTGTCATCGAGATGGGACTGACTATTTTAGCTACTGTGCCCATGTCCTTTATCCAAGAACGCTTAAATTCGAGTTTTCTGATTCGGTTTATTATCAATCACACGCCTGTAACTTCATCCATTTTACATGACCTTTGGGTCACAAAAATTATCGGATAATTAAGACTCAGTTGCCCTGTAGCTGAGTTTCTTTTTCAGTTTAAATCATATAGAAATAGAATGAACATGATGAATCATAAAATTTTAGAAACTTTGGAATTTGATAAAATTAAGGAGCTTTTTTCTCCCTATCTGCTGACTGAGCTGGGAGAGTTGGAGTTGAAGCAGCTCCAGCCAAACAGCAAAAAAGAATCAATTGCTGCTGCTTTTTTGGAGATGTCCGATATGCGGCAGATTTTTGTGCAGCATCCGCACTTTAGTTTGGGAGCCATTCAGGATATTAGGGGCTTGACCAAGCGCCTAGAGCTGGATAGCGACTTGAATATCGAGGAGTTTTTAGCTCTCAAGCGGGTCTTGGCTGTGACACATGAGTTGGTATCTTTCTACGAGGACTTGGAAAATGTCCAATTGGAGCGTTTGGATCGTCTTTTTAACAATCTAGTAGAGTTTCCTAGTATTCAGGGAAGCCTGCAAGCTATCAATGATGGGGGCTTTCTCGAAAGTTTTGCTAGTGAAGAGTTGAGTCGTATTCGCCGGAGAATCCAAGAAAATGAAGTTCAGGTTCGAGATATTCTGCAAGAAATTCTCAAAACCAAGGGTGATATGTTGGCAGACCAAGTGGTGGCCAGCCGGAACGGCCGCAATGTACTACCTGTGAAAAATACCTACCGTAACCGTATTGCGGGTGTCGTTCACGATATTTCAGCCAGCGGGAGTACGGTTTACATTGAGCCGCGGGCGGTGGTCAATCTCAATGAAGAGATTGCTAGCAGTCGGGCGGACGAGCGCTATGAAATTCAGAGGATTTTGCAGGCTATGTCGGATATGATACGGCCACATGCGGCTGAAATTGCCAATAATGCTTGGATTATCGGGCATCTGGATCTGGTGCGTGCCAAGGTCCGCTTCATGCAGGAGACGGGAGCGGTGGTGCCAGACCTGTCGGAAGAGCAGGATATCCAACTGCTCAGTGTCCGCCATCCCTTGATTGAAAATGCGGTGGCTAATGACCTGCATTTTGGGCCTGATTTGACAGAGATTGTCATTACCGGGCCTAATACGGGTGGTAAGACCATCATGCTGAAGACCTTGGGGCTGGCTCAGATCATGGCCCAGTCAGGTCTGCCGATTCTGGCGGATAAGGGCAGTCGCGTCGGGATTTTCAGTCAGATTTTTGCAGACATTGGTGATGAGCAGTCCATTGAGCAGAGCCTGTCGACTTTCTCCAGTCACATGACTAATATCGTCTCTATTTTAGAGCAGGTTGATAGCGAGAGTCTGGTTCTGCTGGATGAGCTAGGAGCTGGAACTGACCCGCAAGAAGGAGCAGCTCTGGCCATTGCTATCTTGGAAGATTTGAGGCTACGACAGATTAAAACCATGGCGACGACCCACTATCCTGAGCTCAAAGCCTATGGGATTGAGACGGACTGGGTGGAAAATGCCAGCATGGAATTTGATACAGATAGTTTGCGGCCGACCTATCGCTTTATGCAGGGAGTACCTGGCCGCTCCAATGCCTTTGAAATTGCTCGGCGTTTGGGCTTGTCGGAAGTTATCGTTGGCCATGCCCAAGAGCAGACAAATACGGATAGTGATGTCAATCGGATCATTGAGCGACTAGAGGAGCAGACGCTGGAAAGTCGCAAGCGCTTGGATAATATCCGCGAAGTAGAGCAGGAAAATCTCAAATTTAACCGAGCCCTCAAAAAACTTTACAATGAGTTTAACCGAGAAAAGGAAACCGAGCTCAATAAGGCACGCTTGGAAGCTCAGGAAATCGTGGATATGGCCTTGTCAGAGAGTGAGAGCATTCTCAAAAATCTCCATGCTAAGTCCAGTCTTAAACCGCATGAGATTATTGAAGCCAAGGCTCAGCTTAAAAAGTTGGCGCCAGCAACCGTTGATTTATCAAAGAATAAGGTGCTCAAGCAGGCCAAGAAAAATCGGGCGCCCAAGGTGGGAGATGATATCCTGGTGACCAGCTATGGTCAGCGGGGAACCTTGGTCAAGCAGCTCAAGGACGGACGCTGGGAAGCTCAGGTCGGTCTTATCAAGATGACACTAGAAGAGCAGGAGTTCAACTTACTCAAGGCTGAAAAGGAGCAGCAACCTAAGCGCAAGCAGGTCAATGTGGTCAAGCGAACCAATACCAAAGGTCCAAGAGCCAGATTGGATCTGCGTGGCAAACGCTATGAAGAGGCCATGGAGGAGCTCGATGCCTTTATCGATCAGGCCCTTCTCAATAACATGGCTCAGGTGGATATTATCCACGGTATCGGAACGGGTGTCATCCGTGAAGGGGTGACAAAATACCTCCGCCGCAACAAGCAGGTCAAGTCCTTCGGCTATGCACCGCAAAATGCCGGCGGCAGTGGCGCGACGATTGTAATCTTTAAGTAGGGAAGCATCGGGTACTCCGTAGCAAATATTTTCTTTTCCTCTGGGTTTGGTGTACAATATTATCAAAAGTAAGCTATTCAAAGGAGAAGATTTATGGTAGCAGCAGTTACAGATGCAACATTCGCTGAAGAGACAAAAGACGGACTGGTTCTGATTGATTTTTGGGCAACTTGGTGTGGCCCATGCCGCATGCAGGCGCCTATCTTGGAGCAGTTGGCGGAGGAAGTTCATGAAGACGAACTGAAAATCCTTAAAATGGATGTGGATGAAAATCCAAATACTGCCCGTGAATTTGGTATTATGTCCATTCCGACCCTTCTATTCAAGAAAGACGGTCAAGTCGTTAAGCAAGTAGCTGGTGTTCATACGAAGGAGCAACTGCAGGCGATTTTGGCAGAATTAAGTTAAGAAAGAAGCCTTAGGCTTCGATTTAGATTGAAGACAAAGTTCTTAGAACACCAGTTTCTAAGAGCTTTTCTTTGTGTAAAGTTACATAAAAAATATAAGAAGAGTTGCGAGGTGTTTTCCATGTTTCACAAAGAAAAACAAGACTATAATCGTCTCTAATATAGTTTTTATATAATAGACGAATTGCCCCAAAAGATTACTTCCTTTGACAAGTAGAATCAAGGATTGATTTGGCTATATATATGACTTGGTTGAAGATACCTGTAGCTCGGTTATAATGGGTCGTAAACCAAAGAAAATCTGAGAGGAAATGAGACATAACTAAAAGCTCTTCAAGCAGAAAATGAATGCCTAAGAACGGAGGATGCTGTTCTAAAAATGTTTATAAAATTTCAATTGAAGGAGGAAAAGAGAGAAGAAAAACGGAAATTATCCAAGGATTGCTAATTGAGTTTTCTTTTGATTTTCTTCTAAAGATTGTCGAAATTGCTCGCTCACCGAACTTGGAATAAGTAAAAACTATGTTGGAGGAAGCATTTACAGAGAAATACTAGGGAAATACCAATCTTTACAGAGACCAAGTCTGATAACATCAACACGCTTCTTATCATCAATTTTTGGAGAGTGAGGGGATTCAGCCATCCATGTCACGCAAGGGAAATAGCCCTGACAACGGTATGAAGGAGTCCTTCTTGGGAATTCTTAAGTCTGAGATATTTTATGGTTATGAGAAGACGTTTCAGTCACTTAATCAATTGAAACAAGCTATTGTGAACTACATTGATTATCACAATAACAAACGAGTTAAAGTCAAATTGAAAGGACTCAGCCCTGTGCAATGCAGAACTAAGTCCTTTACTTAAATTATTGTCTAACCTTTTGTTGTTATGAGAAAGTTTTCTATTGCCAGATATCCTGTATTTGTGAAATTTGAGCTTGGGCTTGTTTCTCAAAAATCTTGTATTTGTAAGTCAAGTCCTGAGCCATTTCCTTGATATTGTCTCGCTGTTCTTGGATAATGGCAAGATTGTGCTGGATGTTAGCTAAATTATCTTGGATTTTATCTAGGATATCAGATGTTTCGACGACTTCTTGGCTAATTGTCTTCCGGTTTTTGACCAATCGGTAGCTGGTCCAGGCAGCACCTGTGAACAGCATAAGATTTGAAAATTTCATAGTTCCTCCTTAAGCTTGGGCAATTTTTTCAGCCAATTGAGCCAAGGCTGGAAAATCTGGTTCGTGGGCTTCAAAGCTGATTTGTAAGCCGTCTGTCTCATCGTAGCGAGGAGCTAGGTGGACATGGGTATGGAAGACGGTCTGGCCGGCAATCTCTTCGTTGTTATTAAGGATGTTCATGCCCTTGGCACCTGTTGCTTTCATGACCTTGCGGGCGATGTCTGGGACGCGAGCGAAGAGTTGACTAGCACTGCCTGCATCCATTTCCAAAAGATTTCTGAAATGCTGCTTGGGAACGACCAAAGTATGGCCTGGAGTGACCTGAGAAATGTCTAGAAAGGCTACTACCTGGTCATCTTCATAAACTTTAGAAGACGGGATTTCCCCTGCGATAATCTTACAAAAAATACAATCAGTCATAAATGATACCTCTATTCGCTAGATTTTTGTTATAATTTAAAATATAAGAACATTATACCAGAATTTGGAGAAAATATGTTAGAAATCAAAGGTCTTACAGGAGGCTATATTAACATTCCTGTTTTGAAAGATATTAACTTTGAAGTGGGCGATGGTCAGCTGGTTGGGCTGATTGGTCTCAATGGTGCTGGTAAATCCACCACCATCAATGAAATTATCGGTTTATTGACGCCTTACAAGGGAGAAATTCGGATTGATGGTTTGCAGCTGCGAGAAAATCCTAGTGCCTACCGTAAGAAGATTGGTTTTATCCCAGAGACACCGAGTCTTTATGAGGAACTGACCCTGCGTGAGCATATTGAAACGGTGGCCATGGCTTACGATATAGAGCAGGAAGTCGCTTTTGAGCGCGTGGAGCGCCTCTTAACT
The DNA here is from genome assembly GCF_965112035.1 of Streptococcus sp. Marseille-Q8145. Taxonomy (NCBI): domain Bacteria; kingdom Bacillati; phylum Bacillota; class Bacilli; order Lactobacillales; family Streptococcaceae; genus Streptococcus; species Streptococcus sp. Marseille-Q8145. Next base: position 515,696 of record NZ_CBCOPQ010000002.1, read on the forward strand.
ATCTTCCGACTCAAGGATAAGTTGGACTGGTTTCCAGTGCATTTCTCTAAGGGGATGAAGCAGAAGGTCATGATTATCTGTTCTTTCGTGGTAGATCCTAGTCTTTTTATCGTGGATGAGCCCTTTTTGGGGCTAGATCCGGTAGCTATTGCAGACCTTATCCAGCTCTTGGATGAGAAAAAGAAAAAAGGCAAGTCCATTCTCATGAGTACCCACGTTCTGGATTCAGCTGAGAAGATGTGCGATAGCTTTGTGATTTTGCATAAAGGGCAGGTGCGCGCTAAGGGCAATCTGGCTGAGTTGCGAGGACAATTTCAGATGCCGGAAGCTAGTCTCAATGACATCTATCTTGCCTTGACGGAAGAGGCGGCGGTATGAAAGAAGTATTTGCTAAGCGCAAGCAGGATTTCCGTCAGCGCTGCCTGAAGTATTTGCGCTATGTTCTCAATGATCACTTTGTCCTGTTTTTATTGATTTTTCTCGGATTTCTGGCGGTTCAGTACAATCAATTGCTGCGGAATTTCCCTAGTCAGTCTTGGCCGATAGTAGTAGGATTAGTCTTGTTTTCCGTGCTCATTCTTCCTTTTGGCAGTATTGCAACCTATCTAGAGAAGCCAGACATGCTCTTCTTGCTGGTGCAGGAGCAGGTAGTCATTGAGTTTGTCAAGGGACAAATCCAGCGTTCTTATATCCTCTTTGGTCTGCTGCAAACCTTGTTGCTGCTTTTGTTAGCGCCCCTGTTTTTGGCTCTAGGTTTACCAATCTGGGGCTTTGGGCTGTACTGTCTCTTTATGCTCTTGCTAAAATGGCTGGTCTTTCAACTCAAGGGGCGTCGCTTTTTCTTGGTTGACCGCCTCGATTGGCAGTTTGCAATTGCAGCTGAGGAAGGGCGCAAGCAGAAAGTTCTTCGTTTCTTCGCCCTCTTTACAAATGTAAAAGGCATTTCCAATAGTGTCAAAAGAAGAGCTTACTTGGACGGGCTGACGAGGCTTTTGCCTAAGATCCATGTCAAGGCTTGGCAAAATATGTTTCTGCGCTCTTATCTTCGCAATGGTGATCTATTCCCTCTGACCTTGCGTCTCCTGTTTTTAGCCCTGCTGACAATTGCTTTTGTTAGTCAGCCTTGGATTGCTGCAGGTTTTGTCGTCCTCTTCAACTATCTGTTGCTCTTTCAGTTGCTAGCCTTGTATGAAGCCTTTGATTATCAGTATCTAACCCAGCTTTTCCCGCTGGATAGCAGGTCTAAAATTAAGGGAGCAAGACAGGTTATTACAGGGATTGGATACAGTGTCTTACTGTTTGAGACGCTAGTAGCAGCGCTTTGTTTTCAAGATAAAATAGCTGTGCTAGCATTGCTTGGGGTGACGACCTTCTTGTATCTTGTCTATTTGCCATATAAGCTGAAAAGATTGGTTGACTAAAAGAATGAAAATTAGTAAAATAGTAAGGAAACTTTTTAAGGAGGGGAATCATGGTCTTGGTTGATAACGAGCTAGCCCTGACACCAATAGCTGGTAAGAGCGGAAAGGCCTATATGGGAACTTATCCAGACGGGGGGCGAGTTTTCGTCAAGATGAATACGACCCCGATTCTGGCAGGCTTAGCCAGAGAACAAATTGCTCCGCAACTTCTGTGGAGCCGACGCTTGCCGGATGGCAATGTTATGAGTGGCCAAGAATGGCTTTCAGGTGTCATTTTAACGCCAAATGACATGTCGAAAAAGCAAGTAATCAATATTTTAACGCGTTTGCATCGGTCGCGGCCTCTGATGACTCAGTTGGCTAAATTGGGTTATATTTTGGAAACGCCGATCGATCTAATCAATAGCTGGCTCAATCAAGCGCCGGTCGTTTTGAGGAACAATCAGTATCTGCAGTCTATTATCCGTGATTTGCGGCAAACGGTGCCTGCTTTTCGTGAGGACTACGCGACGATTGTCCACGGGGATGTGCGCCATAGCAACTGGTTCCAGACGGACAGTGGCTTGATTTATTTGGTGGATTGGGATTCGGTTCGCTTGACGGATAGAATGTTAGATGTTGCTCATATATTGAGTCACTATATCCCAGATACCAATTGGCAGGAGTGGTTGACCTACTACGGTTATAAGTACAATGACAAGGTTATCAAAAAACTGTATTGGTTTGGTCAATACTCTTATCTGATGCAGATTGCTAAATATTACGAAAACAATGATTTAGAAAATGTGAACCGGGAGATTTACGCCCTACGCAACTTCCGTTCTAAGTATGGAAAGATAAGATGAGAGTAAGAAATCGTAAGGGAGCAACAGAGTTATTAGAGGCTAACCCCCACTATGTAGTTCTAAATCCAGTTGATGCCAAGGGAAAGTGGCGAGAAATTTTTGGAAACGACCATCCGATCCATGTTGAAGTTGGAAGCGGTAAAGGAGCTTTCATCACAGGGATGGCCAAGGCTAATCCAGACATCAATTACATCGGGATTGACATTCAGAAGTCTGTCCTCAGTTACGCCTTGGATAAGGTTTTGGAAGTTGGTGTACCCAATATCAAGCTACTTTGGGTGGATGGTTCGGAATTGACCAACTATTTTGCAGACGGAGAAATTGACCGACTTTACTTGAATTTCTCTGATCCATGGCCTAAGAAACGGCATGAAAAACGTCGCTTGACCTATAAGTCCTTCTTGGATACTTTCAAGCAAATTTTGCCAGAAAAAGGTGAAATCCACTTTAAGACGGACAATCGTGGCTTGTTCGAATACAGCCTGGTCAGCTTTTCGCAGTATGGCATGGTTCTCAAAGGTGTTTGGCTGGATCTTCATGCCAGTGACTTTGAAGGCAATGTCCTAACTGAATATGAACAAAAATTCTCTAGCAAGGGTCAGGTTATTTACCGAGTCGAAGCAGAATTTCAATAAAAATAAAGAGAGACCTAAATAGATTTTCTATCTCAAATGTCGGATTTTATGACTGACTTTTGTTGGATAGAGCCCTGCAGGGGCTCTTTTATTTTGTTTTGATCATCAAATTATCAAGATCATTTTTTGTTGTTCTCATCCTCTTGAAACGGCGTGGTTAAAGCCTTTTATCATCCCTGCAATATGTTATTACACTTTTGTTACAGAAAAAAATTAGACAGCAAAATCCTTGATATAATAGGAAAAAAACGGTATAATTATTGGTATGGTTTAATGTCTAAACTTTGACATTAGAACCACCAATCATATGTTATAAAATACTTTGCTGCTCAGGCGTTAAGGTGTTGAGTAATAGGTGGTTGAACTATATTTTAAAAAGGAGAGATGTTCATGGATAAAAATGCGAGACGCAGATTAAACCGTGCGAGTGCTGAGAAACGACTTCGATACTCAGTCCGTAAGTTTAATGTGGGCGTAGCTTCTGTAGCAGTCGCAGCTTTCATGTTCTTTGGGGGGAATGTCGTTTCAGCCGATACGTTAGCTAAGACGGATTCTTCAAGCACCTCTACGGAGAAAACGACCTCTGTGCCAGATTCAGGAGAAGATTCGGGAGCGAATGATTCTGACTCCGAGTCGGCCATAGAAAAGAATTCTACCGTAGCAACTGTCGCTGAAAGTAACGCAGTTTCAAGTGCAGCATCTACAGCATCTTCTACCTCTGCTGAAGACCTATCAAGCAAAGTGGAAGAAAAAACTGTTAAATCAGAAGTTGCTTCAAAAAGTGAAGCAGCTTTGAAGGAAGCTACTTCACAAGTATCTAAAGCTTCAGTAGCGACTAGCCAATCAACTGCTGCAACTCAGTCTGAGGCTCGAGTTAGCCCAGCTACTTCAGCTACTGCAGAGTCAACTGCAGTTTCATCTGAAGCAGCTACAGAATCAACTGCTGCTGTAGAACCTGCTAAGGTATCAGTTGAAAAGGCAGCTAGCCAAGCAGCTAGTTTGGCAACAGCTAGCCAAGCAGCAAATGCAGTAGCCAAAAGTGAAGCTAATTCAACATTAGCAGCTGCTCAAAGCGAAGTAAATAAAGGTTACGCTGATTTCCGTAAATCAGGAGAAAGTGGCTTCCGTTCATTTGACCCACAAACAGGGAAGACAACTGTAACAAAAGAAAACTTCCTTGACTACTTCAGATTGAATGGTTCAGCTACCTATAATTCATACGATGGTATCGTGACCCTTACTCCAGATGAAACCTCTAAGACAGGTAACTTCAGTCTGAAGAGTAAGATCAATATGAACCAAAGCTTCAAGCTGACTGGTGGAGTTAACCTTGGTGATAAGACGCAAGAACGCTATGGTGCCGATGGTATCGGTTTTGCCTTCCACACAGGGAATACAACAGACCTAGGTGCCGATGGTGGTAACCTTGGTATCGGTGGTTTGCGTAACGCAACTGGTTTCAAACTGGATACTTTCTGGAACGTCCACACGCCACCGAAAGGAAATCGTTTTGACACCACCAACACGGACTCCTTCCAATATGGTTGGGCGGAAGACCCTCGTCTGGGACAATTCGGTGCCTGGGTAAATACTACTCATAAAAAAGTTCGTGGTGGAGGTATCTTCACTGGTGGTGACTATGACCGCTGGTGGGCTGAGACAGATGCTGGTAGTGCTCAACGTCTAGACTCAAGTGACTTGGATGGTCGTTTCCACAGATTTGCTATCCAGTATGACGGTGTAACCAAGGAATTAACTGTCTCTTACGAAAGTAATCTTGGTATCAAGCAATGGAAGAAGAAGGTTTCTACTCCAGAACAACTGATGTCCATGGTGGTTACGGCGACGACTGGTAACTACAAGAACTTGCAACAGTTCCAAATCAAACGTTTTGATTTCTATCAAAGTGCCTCTGTCGACGTACGTTATGAAGATGAGCAAGGTCGAGAAATCGCTGAAGGCTCAGTAACTTATCCACAAGGTGCCTTCAAGGCTAAGCCTTATACCACTGAACAGAAGAAGATCCCTGGCTATGGTTTCATTGGAATGAAGAGAGGTAGCTTGCCACCTTCAGGAACTCTTGCTGACTGGGGAACAAACGGTACTGTAACCTACGTTTATCGTAGAGGTGCTGCCGATGTTAAGACAGAAAAACAAACTGTTACTCGTACAATCGAGTATCGTTATAGAGATGGTCAAACAGCAGGACGTCCAGCACTTCCGCAAACAGTTACTCAAACAGCTGAGTTTACTCGAACAGTTACAGGTGGCAGACCTGGCCCATGGAGTCCAGCGAGCCAAAACTTTGGTGGCGTAAATACACCAAGCATTACTGGTTTCACACCAGATAGAACTCGTGTGGATGGTATCACAGTGAACGCAGGTTCTACTCCAGGAACTGAGATTGTTTACTATGAAAAGATTGCGCCAAGAGTAACAACTGAAACTAAGGATGTTACTCGTACAGTTGCTTACGAATACGAAGATGGCGTGACTTCAGGTCGTCCAGCCCTTCCACGTGAAGTACAACAAAATGTACAATTTACTCGTCAAGTGTCAGAAGACCCAGTGACTGGTCAAAAGACATACGGCAATTGGACACCAGCTCGTCAAACTGTAGCTGCAGTTGATACACCAGCAATTAAAGGCTTTACACCAAACAAACCACGTGTAAATTCAGCATCTGTTGCTCCAACAGATCCAAGCTGGCGTGAAATCGTTTCATACCGTAAGAATGATCCAAAAGTAACAACTGAAACAAAAGACGTTACTCGTACAATCGCTTACGAATATGAAGATGGTGTGACTAGAAATCGTCCAGCTCTTCCGCAACCAGTTGAACAAACAGTTCAATTTACTCGTCAAGTGTCAGAAGATCCAGTAACTGGTCAGAAGACATACGGTAACTGGACACCTAGCCGTCAAAATGTTGCTGCGGTTGATAGCCCAGAAGTAGCAGGCTTTACACCAAACAAACCACGTGTAAATTCAGCCTCTGTTGCTCCAACAGATCCAAGTTGGCGTGAAATTGTAAGCTATTCAGCTGCAACTCAAAAGGGAAGCATCGTTTACCGTACAGATGGTAAGAATGGTGTTGAAGCTAAGACTCTCCACACGGATAACGTAACAGGTAATTCAAACACACCTGTCAACTACACAACAACTGCGAAAATTAACGAATTTAAACAGTTAGGTTATGATCTTGTTAGCGACGGCTTTACTAAAGCTGGCGGTCAAAGATTTGACAGTAATAACAATGTAGATCAGAAATGGGAAGTTGTTCTTACTCCACGTATTGAGACAAAACAAGAAACGAAAGATGTTACTCGTAACGTTCGTTACCAATACAAGGATGGAGTGACCACAGGTCGTCCAGCACTTCCTCGCCCAGTTACTCAAACAACAACATTTACTCGCCCAGTTTCTGTGAACAAGGTGACAGGTGTTGAAACTCCTGGTCAATGGAACAAGCCAAGTGAAGAACTTCCAAAAGTTGATTCTCCAGCAGTTACTGGTTTCACTCCAGACAAACCAAGCGTTCCAGCTGCAACTGTTACTCCTACATCTCCTAACGAAGATGAAGTAGTAAGCTACAGCCAAGATGATCAACGCGGTATCATTGAGTATGTAACAGATGGACAAAACGGTGTTCCAGCTAAGACTCTTTATACAGACGGTGTTACAGGTAAATCAGGTGAAGATGTTGTTTATTCAACTGCTAGCCGTATCGCTCAACTTCAACAAGCAGGTTACAAACTTGTAAGTGATGGCTTCACTCAACCAAGTGGTCAGAAGTTTGATAACGATAAGACAAAAGACCAAGTTTGGAAAGTTGTCGTAACCCCACGCTTGGATGACAATACGAATCCAGCTGATTTGAACAGCAAGGTTACACGTACCATCAAGTATCAATACGCAGATGGTCAAACAGCGGGTCGTCCAGCTCTGAAAGCTCCTGTGACTCAAGAAGCAGCCTTCACACGTACTGGTAAAATAAATGCTGTAACTGGTGAAAAGACCTTCACTGCATGGACACCAGCTACGAAAGAATTGGCCCAAGAAGCTACACCAGTCGTAACTGGATTCGTGGCAGATAAAGCCAATGTAGCAGCGAAGACAGTGAAAGCTGGCGACGCTAACAGCGAAGAAGTTGTACAATACAAGAAGCTCGGTTCATACGTACCAAATGTACCAGACGGACTTCCAAAAGTACCAAACCTTCCATATCCAAACGATCCAAATAACCCAACTAAGCCGGGAACAGATCTTCCAGTAGTTCCAGATGTACCAGGAACTACACCAGTAGGCCCAGATGGCACAACACCATTGACACCGAAAGATCCGAGCGATCCAAGCAAGGGTTACAACCCACCACCAATTCCAAACGATCCAACTCAGGATACACCAATCAACTACGTTAAAGATGGTCAAAAAGCGATTATCACCTTCGTAGACCAAGATGATAACAACAAGGAAGTTGGTAAGGTCGTTGAAAGTGGTAAGTCAGGTGAGCCAATCGGAACAACTAACTACGCAACTCGTCTGAAAGAATTGACAGACAAGGGCTACGAAGTTGTGAACGATGAGTTCAAGGGACCTAAGACCTTCGATAACGATGATAAGAAGGACCAACAATTTGTTGTTACTCTTCGTCAAGGTAAAGAGCCAATTACAGACCCAGCTAAATTGAATAGCAAGGTTACTCGTACCATCAAGTACCAATACGCAGATGGTGAGACAGCGGGTCGTCCAGCTCTGAAAGCTCCTGTGACTCAAGAAGCAGCCTTCACACGTACAGGTGAACGCAACCGTGTAACTGGCGTTGAAACCTTCGGCGCATGGACACCAGCTACAAAAGAATTGGCCCAAGAAGCTACACCAGTCGTAACTGGATTCGTGGCAGATAAAGCCAATGTAGCAGCGAAGACAGTGAAAGCTGGCGACGCTAACAGCGAAGAAGTTGTACAATACAAGAAGCTCGGTTCATACGTACCAAATGTACCAGACGGACTTCCAAAAGTACCAAACCTTCCATATCCAAACGATCCAAATAACCCAACTAAGCCGGGAACAGATCTTCCAGTAGTTCCAGATGTACCAGGAACTACACCAGTAGGCCCAGATGGTACAACACCATTGACACCGAAAGATCCGAGCGATCCAAGCAAGGGTTACAACCCACCACCAATTCCAAACGATCCAACTCAGGATACACCAATCAACTACGTTAAAGATGGTCAAAAAGCGATTATCACCTTCGTAGACCAAGATGATAACAACAAGGAAGTTGGTAAGGTCGTTGAAAGTGGTAAGTCAGGTGAGCCAATCGGAACAACTAACTACGCAACTCGTCTGAAAGAATTGACAGACAAGGGCTACGAAGTTGTGAACGATGAGTTCAAGGGACCTAAGACCTTCGATAACGATGATAAGAAGGACCAACAATTTGTTGTTACTCTTCGTCAAGGTAAAGAGCCAATTACAGACCCAGCTAAATTGAATAGCAAGGTTACTCGTACCATCAAGTACCAATACGCAGATGGTGAGACAGCGGGTCGTCCAGCTCTGAAAGCTCCTGTGACTCAAGAAGCAGCCTTCACACGTACAGGTGAACGCAACCGTGTAACTGGCGTTGAAACCTTCGGCGCATGGACACCAGCTACAAAAGAATTGGCCCAAGAAGCTACACCAGTCGTAACTGGATTCGTGGCAGATAAAGCCAATGTAGCAGCGAAGACAGTGAAAGCTGGCGACGCTAACAGCGAAGAAGTTGTACAATACAAGAAGCTCGGTTCATACGTACCAAATGTACCAGACGGACTTCCAAAAGTACCAAACCTTCCATATCCAAACGATCCAAATAACCCAACTAAGCCGGGAACAGATCTTCCAGTAGTTCCAGATGTACCAGGAACTACACCAGTAGGCCCAGATGGTACAACACCATTGACACCGAAAGATCCGAGCGATCCAAGCAAGGGTTACAACCCACCACCAATTCCAAACGATCCAACTCAGGATACACCAATCAACTACGTTAAAGATGGTCAAAAAGCGATTATCACCTTCGTAGACCAAGATGATAACAACAAGGAAGTTGGTAAGGTCGTTGAAAGTGGTAAGTCAGGTGAGCCAATCGGAACAACTAACTACGCAACTCGTCTGAAAGAATTGACAGACAAGGGCTACGAAGTTGTGAACGATGAGTTCAAGGGACCTAAGACCTTCGATAACGATGATAAGAAGGACCAACAATTTGTTGTTACTCTTCGTCAAGGTAAAGAGCCAATTACAGACCCAGCTAAATTGAATAGCAAGGTTACTCGTACCATCAAGTACCAATACGCAGATGGTGAGACAGCGGGTCGTCCAGCTCTGAAAGCTCCTGTGACTCAAGAAGCAGCCTTCACACGTACAGGTGAACGCAACCGTGTAACTGGCGTTGAAACCTTCGGCGCATGGACACCAGCTACAAAAGAATTGGCCCAAGAAGCTACACCAGTCGTAACTGGATTCGTGGCAGATAAAGCCAATGTAGCAGCGAAGACAGTGAAAGCTGGCGACGCTAACAGCGAAGAAGTTGTACAATACAAGAAGCTCGGTTCATACGTACCAAATGTACCAGACGGACTTCCAAAAGTACCAAACCTTCCATATCCAAACGATCCAAATAACCCAACTAAGCCGGGAACAGATCTTCCAGTAGTTCCAGATGTACCAGGAACTACACCAGTAGGCCCAGATGGTACAACACCATTGACACCGAAAGATCCGAGCGATCCAAGCAAGGGTTACAACCCACCACCAATTCCAAACGATCCAACTCAGGATACACCAATCAACTACGTTAAAGATGGTCAAAAAGCGATTATCACCTTCGTAGACCAAGATGATAACAACAAGGAAGTTGGTAAGGTCGTTGAAAGTGGTAAGTCAGGTGAGCCAATCGGAACAACTAACTACGCAACTCGTCTGAAAGAATTGACAGACAAGGGCTACGAAGTTGTGAACGATGAGTTCAAGGGACCTAAGACCTTCGATAACGATGATAAGAAGGACCAACAATTTGTTGTTACTCTTCGTCAAGGTAAAGAGCCAATTACAGACCCAGCTAAATTGAATAGCAAGGTTACTCGTACCATCAAGTACCAATACGCAGATGGTGAGACAGCGGGTCGTCCAGCTCTGAAAGCTCCTGTGACTCAAGAAGCAGCCTTCACACGTACAGGTGAACGCAACCGTGTAACTGGCGTTGAAACCTTCGGCGCATGGACACCAGCTACAAAAGAATTGGCCCAAGAAGCTACACCAGTCGTAACTGGATTCGTGGCAGATAAAGCCAATGTAGCAGCGAAGACAGTGAAAGCTGGCGACGCTAACAGCGAAGAAGTTGTACAATACAAGAAGCTCGGTTCATACGTACCAAATGTACCAGACGGACTTCCAAAAGTACCAAACCTTCCATATCCAAACGATCCAAATAACCCAACTAAGCCGGGAACAGATCTTCCAGTAGTTCCAGATGTACCAGGAACTACACCAGTAGGCCCAGATGGTACAACACCATTGACACCGAAAGATCCGAGCGATCCAAGCAAGGGTTACAACCCACCACCAATTCCAAACGATCCAACTCAGGATACACCAATCAACTACGTTAAAGATGGTCAAAAAGCGATTATCACCTTCGTAGACCAAGATGATAACAACAAGGAAGTTGGTAAGGTCGTTGAAAGTGGTAAGTCAGGTGAGCCAATCGGAACAACTAACTACGCAACTCGTCTGAAAGAATTGACAGACAAGGGCTACGAAGTTGTGAACGATGAGTTCAAGGGACCTAAGACCTTCGATAACGATGATAAGAAAGATCAACAATTTGTTGTTACTCTTCGTCATGGTAAAGAAGCAATCAAGGATCCAGCAGAACTCAACAAGAAAGTATCACGTACAATCAAGTACGAATACGCAGATGGTCAAGCAGCCGGTCGTCCAGCTCTGAAAGCTCCTGTGACTCAAGAAGCAGCTTTCACACGTACAGGTGAGCGCGACCGTGTAACTGACAAGAAGACTTTCACTGCATGGACACCAGCTACGAAAGAATTGGCACAAGAAGCTACACCAGTCGTAACTGGATTCGTGGCAGATAAGGCTAATGTAGCAGCGAAGACAGTCACTCCTGATGATAAGGATAGTGAAGAAACAGTTAAGTACAGCAAACTTGGTTCATATGTACCAAATGTACCAGATGGACTTCCAAAAGTTCCAAATCTTCCATATCCAAACGATCCAACAGATCCAAGCAAACCAGGTACTGATCTTCCAGTGATTCCACATGTACCAGGCACTACACCAGTAGGCCCAGATGGCACAACACCATTGACACCGAAAGATCCGAGCGATCCAAGCAAGGGTTACAACCCACCACCAGTTCCAAGTGATCCAACGAAGGATACACCAATTAACTTCGTGAAGGATGGTCAAAAAGCGATTATCAGCTTCGTAGACCAAACTGACGGTAATAAGGAATTGACTAAGGTCGTTGAAAGCGGTAAGTCAGGTGAGCCAATCGGTACAACCAACTACGCAGCTCGTCTGAAAGAATTGACAGACAAGGGTTACGAAGTTGTAACGGATGAGTTCGCAGGACCTAAGACCTTCGATAATGACGATAAGAAGGATCAAACCTTCACCGTTACTCTTCGTCAAGGTACAGAGAAGATTACAGACCCAGCTAAGCTCAACAAGAAAGTATCACGTACGATCAAGTACGAATACGCAGATGGTCAAACAGCGGGTCGTCCAGCTCTGAAAGCTCCTGTGACTCAAGAAGCAGCCTTCACACGTACAGGTGAACGTAACCGTGTAACTGGCGTTGAAACCTTCGGCGCATGGACACCAGCTACGAAAGAATTGGCACAAGAAGCTACACCAGTCGTAACTGGATTCGTGGCAGATAAAGCCAATGTCGCAGCGAAGACAGTCACTCCTGATGATAAGGATAGTGAAGAAACAGTTAAGTACAGCAAACTTGGTTCATATGTACCAAATGTACCAGATGGACTTCCAAAAGTTCCAAATCTTCCATATCCAAACGATCCAACAGATCCAAGCAAACCAGGTACTGATCTTCCAGTGATTCCACATGTACCAGGCACTACACCAGTAGGCCCAGATGGCACAACACCATTGACACCGAAAGATCCGAGCGATCCAAGCAAGGGTTACAACCCACCACCAGTTCCAAGTGATCCAACGAAGGATACACCAATTAACTTCGTGAAGGATGGTCAAAAAGCGATTATCAGCTTCGTAGACCAAACTGACGGTAACAAGGAATTGACTAAGGTTGTCGAAAGCGGTAAGTCAGGTGAGCCAATCGGTACAACCAACTACGCAGCTCGTCTGAAAGAATTGACAGACAAGGGCTACGAAGTTGTAACGGATGAGTTCGCAGGACCTAAGACCTTCGATAATGACGATAAGAAGGATCAAACCTTCACCGTTACTCTTCGTCAAGGTACAGAGAAGATTACAGACCCAGCTAAATTGAATAGCAAGGTTACTCGTACCATCAAGTACCAATACGCAGATGGTGAGACAGCGGGTCGTCCAGCTCTGAAAGCTCCTGTGACTCAAGAAGCAGCCTTCACACGTACAGGTGAACGCAACCGTGTAACTGGCGTTGAAACCTTCGGCGCATGGACACCAGCTACAAAAGAATTGGCCCAAGAAGCTACACCAGTCGTAACTGGATTCGTGGCAGATAAAGCCAATGTAGCAGCGAAGACAGTAACTCCTGATGATAAGGATAGCGAAGAAACAGTTAAGTACAGCAAACTTGGTTCATACGTACCAAATGTACCAGATGGACTTCCAAAAGTACCAAATCTTCCATATCCAAACGATCCAACAGATCCAAGCAAACCAGGTACTGATCTTCCAGTGATTCCACACGTACCAGGAACTACACCAGTAGGCCCAGATGGCACAACACCATTGACACCGAAAGATCCGAGCGATCCAAGCAAGGGTTACAACCCACCACCAATTCCAAACGATCCAACTCAGGATACACCAATCAACTACGTTAAAGATGGTCAAAAAGCGATTATCACCTTCGTAGACCAAACTGACGGTAATAAGGAATTGACTAAGGTCGTTGAAAGCGGTAAGTCAGGTGAGCCAATCGGTACAACCAACTACGCAGCTCGTCTGAAAGAATTGACAGACAAGGGTTACGAAGTTGTAACGGATGAGTTCGCAGGACCTAAGACCTTCGATAATGACGATAAGAAGGATCAAACCTTCACCGTTACTCTTCGTCAAGGTACAGAGAAGATTACAGACCCAGCTAAGCTCAACAAGAAAGTATCACGTACCATCAAGTACGAATACGCAGATGGTCAAACAGCGGGTCGTCCAGCTCTGAAAGCTCCAGTGACTCAAGAAGCAGCTTTCACACGTACAGGTGAACGTAACCGTGTAACTGGCGTTGAAACCTTCGGCGCATGGACACCAGCTACGAAAGAATTGGCCCAAGAAGCTACACCAGTCGTAACTGGATTCGTGGCAGATAAGGCCAATGTCGCAGCGAAGACAGTCACTCCTGATGATAAGGATAGCGAAGAAACAGTTAAGTACAGCAAACTTGGTTCATACGTACCAAATGTACCAGACGGACTTCCAAAAGTTCCAAATCTTCCATATCCAAACGATCCAACAGATCCAAGCAAACCAGGTACTGATCTTCCAGTGATTCCACATGTACCAGGCACTACACCAGTAGGCCCAGATGGCACAACACCATTGACACCGAAAGATCCGAGCGATCCAAGCAAGGGTTACAACCCACCACCAGTTCCAAGTGATCCAACGAAGGATACACCAATTAACTTCGTGAAGGATGGTCAAAAAGCGATTATCAGCTTCGTAGACCAAACTGACGGTAACAAGGAATTGACTAAGGTTGTCGAAAGCGGTAAGTCAGGTGAGCCAATCGGTACAACCAACTACGCAGCTCGTCTGAAAGAATTGACAGACAAGGGCTACGAAGTTGTAACGGATGAGTTCGCAGGACCTAAGACCTTCGATAATGACGATAAGAAGGATCAAACCTTCACCGTTACTCTTCGTCAAGGTACAGAGAAGATTACAGACCCAGCTAAGCTCAACAAGAAAGTATCACGTACCATCAAGTACGAATACGCAGATGGTCAAACAGCGGGTCGTCCAGCTCTGAAAGCTCCTGTGACTCAAGAAGCAGCCTTCACACGTACAGGTGAACGTAACCGTGTAACTGGTAAGGAAACCTTCACTGCATGGACACCAGCTACGAAAGAATTGGCACAAGAAGCTACACCAGTCGTAACTGGATTCGTGGCAGATAAGGCTAATGTAGCAGCGAAGACAGTCACTCCTGATGATAAGGATAGTGAAGAAACAGTTAAGTACAGCAAACTTGGTTCATATGTACCAAATGTACCAGATGGACTTCCAAAAGTTCCAAATCTTCCATATCCAAACGATCCAACAGATCCAAGCAAACCAGGTACTGATCTTCCAGTGATTCCACATGTACCAGGCACTACACCAGTAGGCCCAGATGGCACAACACCATTGACACCGAAAGATCCGAGCGATCCAAGCAAGGGTTACAACCCACCACCAGTTCCAAGTGATCCAACGAAGGATACACCAATTAACTTCGTGAAGGATGGTCAAAAAGCGATTATCAGCTTCGTAGACCAAACTGACGGTAATAAGGAATTGACCAAGGTTGTCGAAAGCGGTAAGTCAGGTGAGCCAATCGGTACAACCAACTACGCAGCTCGTCTGAAAGAATTGACAGACAAGGGCTACGAAGTTGTAACAGATGAGTTCGCAGGACCTAAGACCTTCGATAATGACGATAAGAAGGATCAAACCTTCACCGTTACTCTTCGTCAAGGTACAGAGAAGATTACAGACCCAGCTAAGCTCAACAAGAAAGTATCACGTACGATCAAGTACGAATACGCAGATGGTCAAACAGCGGGTCGTCCAGCTCTGAAAGCTCCTGTGACTCAAGAAGCAGCCTTCACACGTACAGGTGAACGTAACCGTGTAACTGGCGTTGAAACCTTCGGCGCATGGACACCAGCTACGAAAGAATTGGCCCAAGAAGCTACACCAGTCGTAACTGGATTCGTGGCAGATAAGGCCAATGTAGCAGCGAAGACAGTAACTCCTGATGATAAGGATAGCGAAGAAACAGTTAAGTACAGCAAACTTGGTTCATACGTACCAAATGTACCAGATGGACTTCCAAAAGTACCAAATCTTCCATATCCAAACGATCCAACAGATCCAAGCAAACCAGGTACTGATCTTCCAGTGATTCCACACGTACCAGGAACTACACCAGTAGGCCCAGATGGCACAACACCATTGACACCGAAAGATCCGAGCGATCCAAGCAAGGGTTACAACCCACCACCAGTTCCAAGTGATCCAACGAAGGATACACCAATCAACTTCGTGAAGGATGGTCAAAAAGCGATTATCAGCTTCGTAGACCAAACTGACGGTAATAAGGAATTGACTAAGGTCGTTGAAAGCGGTAAGTCAGGTGAGCCAATCGGTACAACCAACTACGCAGCTCGTCTGAAAGAATTGACAGACAAGGGTTACGAAGTTGTAACGGATGAGTTCGCAGGACCTAAGACCTTCGATAATGACGATAAGAAGGATCAAACCTTCACCGTTACTCTTCGTCAAGGTACAGAGAAGATTACAGACCCAGCTAAGCTCAACAAGAAAGTATCACGTACCATCAAGTACGAATACGCAGATGGTCAAACAGCGGGTCGTCCAGCTCTGAAAGCTCCAGTGACTCAAGAAGCAGCTTTCACACGTACAGGTGAACGTAACCGTGTAACTGGCGTTGAAACCTTCGGCGCATGGACACCAGCTACGAAAGAATTGGCCCAAGAAGCTACACCAGTCGTAACTGGATTCGTGGCAGATAAGGCCAATGTCGCAGCGAAGACAGTCACTCCTGATGATAAGGATAGCGAAGAAACAGTTAAGTACAGCAAACTTGGTTCATACGTACCAAATGTACCAGACGGACTTCCAAAAGTACCAAACCTTCCATATCCAAACGATCCAAATAACCCAACTAAGCCGGGAACAGATCTTCCAGTAGTTCCAGATGTACCAGGAACTACACCAGTAGGCCCAGATGGTACAACACCATTGACACCGAAAGATCCGAGCGATCCAAGCAAGGGTTACAACCCACCACCAATTCCAAACGATCCAACTCAGGATACACCAATCAACTACGTTAAAGATGGTCAAAAAGCGATTATCACCTTCGTAGACCAAACTGACGGTAATAAGGAATTGACTAAGGTCGTTGAAAGCGGTAAGTCAGGTGAGCCAATCGGTACAACCAACTACGCAGCTCGTCTGAAAGAATTGACAGACAAGGGTTACGAAGTTGTAACGGATGAGTTCGCAGGACCTAAGACCTTCGATAATGACGATAAGAAGGATCAAACCTTCACCGTTACTCTTCGTCAAGGTACAGAGAAGATTACAGACCCAGCTAAGCTCAACAAGAAAGTATCACGTACGATCAAGTACGAATACGCAGATGGTCAAACAGCGGGTCGTCCAGCTCTGAAAGCTCCTGTGACTCAAGAAGCAGCCTTCACACGTACAGGTGAACGTAACCGTGTAACTGGCGTTGAAACCTTCGGCGCATGGACACCAGCTACGAAAGAATTGGCACAAGAAGCTACACCAGTCGTAACTGGATTCGTGGCAGATAAAGCCAATGTCGCAGCGAAGACAGTCACTCCTGATGATAAGGATAGTGAAGAAACAGTTAAGTACAGCAAACTTGGTTCATATGTACCAAATGTACCAGACGGACTTCCAAAAGTTCCAAATCTTCCATATCCAAACGATCCAACAGATCCAAGCAAACCAGGTACTGATCTTCCAGTGATTCCACATGTACCAGGCACTACACCAGTAGGCCCAGATGGCACAACACCATTGACACCGAAAGATCCGAGCGATCCAAGCAAGGGTTACAACCCACCACCAGTTCCAAGTGATCCAACGAAGGATACACCAATTAACTTCGTGAAGGATGGTCAAAAAGCGATTATCAGCTTCGTAGACCAAACTGACGGTAACAAGGAATTGACTAAGGTTGTCGAAAGCGGTAAGTCAGGTGAGCCAATCGGTACAACCAACTACGCAGCTCGTCTGAAAGAATTGACAGACAAGGGCTACGAAGTTGTAACGGATGAGTTCGCAGGACCTAAGACCTTCGATAATGACGATAAGAAGGATCAAACCTTCACCGTTACTCTTCGTCAAGGTACAGAGAAGATTACAGACCCAGCTAAGCTCAACAAGAAAGTATCACGTACCATCAAGTACGAATACGCAGATGGTCAAACAGCGGGTCGTCCAGCTCTGAAAGCTCCTGTGACTCAAGAAGCAGCCTTCACACGTACAGGTGAACGTAACCGTGTAACTGGTAAGGAAACCTTCACTGCATGGACACCAGCTACGAAAGAATTGGCACAAGAAGCTACACCAGTCGTAACTGGATTCGTGGCAGATAAGGCTAATGTAGCAGCGAAGACAGTCACTCCTGATGATAAGGATAGTGAAGAAACAGTTAAGTACAGCAAACTTGGTTCATATGTACCAAATGTACCAGATGGACTTCCAAAAGTTCCAAATCTTCCATATCCAAACGATCCAACAGATCCAAGCAAACCAGGTACTGATCTTCCAGTGATTCCACATGTACCAGGCACTACACCAGTAGGCCCAGATGGCACAACACCATTGACACCGAAAGATCCGAGCGATCCAAGCAAGGGTTACAACCCACCACCAGTTCCAAGTGATCCAACGAAGGATACACCAATTAACTTCGTGAAGGATGGTCAAAAAGCGATTATCAGCTTCGTAGACCAAACTGACGGTAATAAGGAATTGACCAAGGTTGTCGAAAGCGGTAAGTCAGGTGAGCCAATCGGTACAACCAACTACGCAGCTCGTCTGAAAGAATTGACAGACAAGGGCTACGAAGTTGTAACAGATGAGTTCGCAGGACCTAAGACCTTCGATAATGACGATAAGAAGGATCAAACCTTCACCGTTACTATGCGTCAGGTTGTAGTACCATTCAATCCGAATAATCCGCCGAAACCAGATACTCCAATGGATCCTAAGAATCCAGAAGGACCTAAGTGGACAGATGATAAGATCAAGTCAGCTCAACAAGAAGCTGTGAAAGAATTGAGCCGTACGATCAAGTACGTATACGAAGATGGTAAAGAAGCAGCACCAAGCTTCACAGACAGCGCTAAATTCACGCGTATTCTGAAGATCAACGTCGTAACGAAAGCGATCGTAGAAAAAGGCCCATGGACATCACAAGATGACGTGATCAAGGGACAAACTTCACCAGACATCAAGGGTTACGTAGCAGATAAAGCAAGCGTAGCAGATGTGAAGGTTACAGCAGACTCAGCTAAACCAGCCGATGAAGTCGTAACTTACAAGAAGGCTGATCAAAAAGCAACCATCACCTTCGTAGACCAAGCTAAGAAAGAATTGGCTAAGATCTCAGAAGGCGGTAAGTCAGGCGAACCAATTAGCCGTGACCAATACCTTGCGAAGTTGAAAGAATTGACTAACCAAGGTTACAAGGTTGTGAACGATGAGTTCAAGGATCCACAAAACTTTGATGATGATGCAAGCAAGGACCAAAACTTCACTGTTCAATTGGAAGAAGGCGTAGTACCATTCAATCCAAATAATCCACCGAAACCAAACGATCCAATGGATCCAAGCAATCCGGATGGACCTAAGTGGACAGATGATAAGATCAAGTCAGCTCAACAAGAAGCTGTGAAAGAATTGAGCCGTACGATCAAGTACGTATACGAAGATGGTAAAGAAGCAGCACCAAGCTTCACAGACAGCGCTAAATTCACGCGTATTCTGAAGATCAACGTCGTAACGAAAGCGATCGTAGAAAAAGGCCCATGGACATCACAAGACGACGTGATCAAGGGACAAACTTCACCAGACATCAAGGGTTACGTAGCAGATAAAGCAAGCGTAGCAGATGTGAAGGTTACAGCAGACTCAGCTAAACCAGCCGATGAAGTCGTAACTTACAAGAAGGCTGATCAAAAAGCAACCATCACCTTCGTAGACCAAGCTAAGAAAGAATTGGCTAAGATCTCAGAAGGCGGTAAGTCAGGCGAACCAATTAGCCGTGACCAATACCTTGCGAAGTTGAAAGAATTGACTAACCAAGGTTACAAGGTTGTGAACGATGAGTTCAAGGATCCACAAAACTTTGATGATGATGCAAGCAAGGACCAAAACTTCACTGTTCAATTGGAAGAAGGCGTAGTACCATTCAATCCAAATAATCCACCGAAACCAAACGATCCAATGGATCCAAGCAATCCGGATGGACCTAAGTGGACAGATGATAAGATCAAGTCAGCTCAACAAGAAGCTGTGAAAGAATTGAGCCGTACGATCAAGTACGTATACGAAGATGGTAAAGAAGCAGCACCAAGCTTCACAGACAGCGCTAAATTCACGCGTATTCTGAAGATCAACGTCGTAACGAAAGCGATCGTAGAAAAAGGCCCATGGACATCACAAGACGACGTGATCAAGGGACAAACTTCACCAGACATCAAGGGTTACGTAGCAGATAAAGCAAGCGTAGCAGATGTGAAGGTTACAGCAGACTCAGCTAAACCAGCCGATGAAGTCGTAACTTACAAGAAGGCTGATCAAAAAGCAACCATCACCTTCGTAGACCAAGCTAAGAAAGAATTGGCTAAGATCTCAGAAGGCGGTAAGTCAGGCGAACCAATTAGCCGTGACCAATACCTTGCGAAGTTGAAAGAATTGACTAACCAAGGTTACAAGGTTGTGAACGATGAGTTCAAGGATCCACAAAACTTTGATGATGATGCAAGCAAGGACCAAAACTTCACTGTTCAATTGGAAGAAGGCGTAGTACCATTCAATCCAAATAATCCACCGAAACCAAACGATCCAATGGATCCAAGCAATCCGGATGGACCTAAGTGGACAGATGATAAGATCAAGTCAGCTCAACAAGAAGCTGTGAAAGAATTGAGCCGTACGATCAAGTACGTATACGAAGATGGTAAAGAAGCAGCACCAAGCTTCACAGACAGCGCTAAATTCACGCGTATTCTGAAGATCAACGTCGTAACGAAAGCGATCGTAGAAAAAGGCCCATGGACATCACAAGACGACGTGATCAAGGGACAAACTTCACCAGACATCAAGGGTTACGTAGCAGATAAAGCAAGCGTAGCAGATGTGAAGGTTACAGCAGACTCAGCTAAACCAGCCGATGAAGTCGTAACTTACAAGAAGGCTGATCAAAAAGCAACCATCACCTTCGTAGACCAAGCTAAGAAAGAATTGGCTAAGATCTCAGAAGGCGGTAAGTCAGGCGAACCAATTAGCCGTGACCAATACCTTGCGAAGTTGAAAGAATTGACTAACCAAGGTTACAAGGTTGTGAACGATGAGTTCAAGGATCCACAAAACTTTGATGATGATGCAAGCAAGGACCAAAACTTCACTGTTCAATTGGAAGAAGGCGTAGTACCATTCAATCCAAATAATCCACCGAAACCAAACGATCCAATGGATCCAAGCAATCCGGATGGACCTAAGTGGACAGATGATAAGATCAAGTCAGCTCAACAAGAAGCTGTGAAAGAATTGAGCCGTACGATCAAGTACGTATACGAAGATGGTAAAGAAGCAGCACCAAGCTTCACAGACAGCGCTAAATTCACGCGTATTCTGAAGATCAACGTCGTAACGAAAGCGATCGTAGAAAAAGGCCCATGGACATCACAAGATGACGTGATCAAGGGACAAACTTCACCAGACATCAAGGGTTACGTAGCGGATAAAGCTAGCGTAGCAGATGTGACAGTTACAGCAGACTCAGCTAAACCAGCTGATGAAGTCGTGACTTACAAGAAGGTAGAAGTTCCACCTACACCGACACCTGTTCCACCAACTCCAGCTCCGGTACCAAATAAACAAGTACCGAACAAGCCAGTGGAACCGAAAGTTCCTGGAACTACTGCTCTGCCAAATACAGGTGAGAAATCATCTTCAGCAGCAGTACTTGGTTTAGGAATTGTTGCAACACTCGCAGGTGTCAGCTTGATTAAACCAAGATTGAAAGAAGAAGATTAATTCTTTCTAGCTTGGATAGTAATCACTGAAGAGTTGTGGACGATTAGTTAACAGCTCGCAAAAATCGATAACTTCTTTACGAAGTTATCGATTTTTTATTTATTCGATTAGCAAACTTTGGTGGTAAGAAATGAGAGAAGACTCTAGTAAAATAGGAGATTTACTGGAGTATGATAGGGATATCACCTCAAATTTATTAGCTTCATTCTTTTTACTATCGAGAGAATGTAATGACTGATCTCGGTATTTTAAAAGTTATAAGGAACTAGTGCTATAATCTTTTCTATATCTAGTTCGTACTTCAGCAGATAATTTTAGGAAATTGGGGACTTTCCTGTTTTTGTTGGATGATTTTTCGTCTTTCCTGTGTTATAATAAGGAAGATTAAAAATGTAGAATAGTTAAAGGAGAAATTCCAATGGGACGTAAGTGGGCCAATATTGTAGCTAAGAAAACAGCTAAAGACGGCGCAAACTCAAAAGTTTATGCTAAATTCGGTGTAGAAATCTATGTAGCAGCGAAAAAAGGCGATCCAGATCCTGAGTCAAATACAGCCCTTAAGTTTGTTATTGATCGTGCTAAGCAAGCGCAAGTACCAAAGCATGTTATTGACAAGGCGATTGACAAGGCTAAGGGAAATACGGATGAAACCTTTACAGAAGGTCGTTATGAAGGCTTTGGACCAAATGGTTCTATGCTGATTGTTGATACCTTGACTTCGAATGTCAACCGGACTGCAGCCAATGTTCGTGCAGCCTTTGGGAAAAATGGCGGAAACATGGGAGCTAGCGGCTCTGTGTCTTATCTTTTTGATAATAAAGGTGTCATCGTTTTTGCAGGGGATGATGCAGACAGTATCTTTGAATTGCTTTTAGAAGCAGATGTAGATGTGGATGATGTGGAAGCAGAAGATGGAAGCATCACCGTTTATACAGCACCAACTGATCTGCATAAAGCAATCGTGGCCTTGCGTGAATCTGGTATCCAAGAATTCCAAGTGACAGAGCTTGAAATGATTCCGCAGTCAGAAGTGGAATTGACTGGTGACGACCTCGAAACCTTTGAAAAACTCTATAGCGTTTTGGAAGATGATGAAGATGTCCAAAAAGTCTACACTAACGTAGATGGCTTCTAATTGAACAACATAAAAATACAGTTTGATTTAGTATGAGGCTGCGTCTTGAAGCAGTTTCTAAATCAGACTGTATTTATTTTTAGTTAGTTAGGTGAAATTTTTTTAGGAATTGTTCCTGTTCCTCTTTGATAGCTTCTGTGGGATTTTTCACAGCAAGAATCATCTCAATCATTTCAGGATTGGCTTCGCGTACTAGCTGACTGAGAGCCCAGATGGCCGTAGCGATATGGATAGGATTCTGCCCTTTATCGATAATTTCTAGCAGTTTGGGAATGGCAGAGCGGTCATTGGCGTTGGCTAGAGCAATGATGGCATTGCGCTGCAGGATGTTTTTGCCCCGCCAGCTGCCGGCTATATGGCCGAATTTTTCCTTAAACTGACCATTAGAAAGTTCCAAGAAAGGAAGGAGCTCTGGATGGGCCAGTTCGGGGTCAATCTCTGTTGCGAGCGGATTGTCCAAGCCTTTATTATAGGGGCAGCAAATTTGGCAGATATCGCAACCATAGATGACTGTCTTGATTTTTTTGCGAAATTCTAGATCCATGATGCCCTTATCTTGGGTTTGAAAAGATAGGCAGCGCTTGGCGTTCATAGTCCCATCGCCAATGAGACAGGAGGTAGGACAGGCTGTCACGCAGCGATTGCAGTCTCCGCAGCCGTAGTCGACAGGCTGGTCAGGTTCGATGTCCAGATTGGTAATGAGTTCTCCTAAAAACATGTAGGAACCAAATTCCTTGGAGATGACCAAGCCGTTCTTGCCGATAAAGCCTATTCCTGCTCGCCGGGCTACAGCGGTGTCGACCAAGGCTCCTGTATCCACCATGCCTTTATATTCAAAGTTGGCAGTCAACTCCTCAATTCCCTTTGCAAGCCGATCTAGCTTGTCTTGTAGGACATAGTGGTAATCCAGCCCCCAGCTGTTGGGAGTGAATTTCCCCCGTTTGTAAGCTGTTTTTTGTGGCTGTTGCTTGAGCTTGTGGGGATAGGCGACTGCGATAGAGATGATGGTCTTGGCCGAGGCCAAACTCAGCTTGGGCTTAATTCGCTCCTCAATATTCTTGTGTTCAAAGCCTGAATTTCGGCCTTCTTCTACGGCCAAGCGCAGCGACTTTTCCAGATAGTCAAAGTCATCCGCTGTCGTAAAGCCAATTTTAGAAATGCCAATTTCTTTTGATAATTTGATAATTTCTTCTTTGATATTCATTGCTATTATTATATCGAAATTATGAGAATTATGCGAGAAACTACTTCGTGAAAACCATGATAATTTAGCGAATTTGAGTGCAAGAAGAGTTAGGCAGTTAAGCGTGTAAATTGAGAAATACCAGCCTTTCAAGCCAATTGCTAAATGGATTATTTCTTGAAAGATATGGGGAAACATGCTATAATGAGAGGAAACATTTATAAACAGAACATAGCGAGTAAGGAATAAAATGGCTAATATTTTAAAAAAAATCATCGAAAATGATAAAGGTGAAATAAGAAAATTAGAAAAGATGGCGGACAAGGTCATGTCCTATGAGGACGAAATGGCAGCCTTGACCGATGAAGAATTGCAAGCAAAAACGGTTGAATTTAAGGAACGTTATGCTAATGGTGAAACTTTAGATCAACTTTTGTTTGAAGCATTTGCAGTTGTCCGTGAAGGAGCTAAGCGTGTCTTAGGTCTTTTCCCATATAAGGTTCAGATTATGGGGGGGATTGTCCTTCACCATGGTGATGTGCCAGAAATGCGTACGGGGGAAGGGAAAACCCTGACAGCGACTATGCCTGTTTACCTGAATGCCTTATCTGGTCAAGGAGTTCACGTTGTTACAGTCAATGAATACTTGTCCGAGCGTGATGCGACTGAAATGGGTGAACTTTATTCTTGGTTGGGACTTTCTGTTGGTATCAACCTAGCATCTAAGTCACCAATGGAAAAAAGAGAAGCTTATGCTTGTGATATCACCTACTCAACCAACTCTGAAATTGGTTTTGACTACCTGCGCGATAACATGGTGGTTCGGGCTGAAAATATGGTACAGCGTCCGCTTAACTATGCCTTGGTTGACGAGGTGGATTCTATCTTGATTGACGAAGCGCGTACACCATTGATCGTGTCAGGACCGACAGCTTCTGATACGAATCAGCTTTATTACAGAGCGGATAGCTTTGTGAAAACACTTCAAAAAGATGACTATATCATTGATATCCCATCTAAGACGATTGGTTTGTCAGATTCTGGTATTGACAAGGCTGAAAGTTACTTTAACTTAGAAAATCTATACGACCTTGAGAATGTTGCTTTAACGCACTTTATCGACAACGCCTTGCGTGCTAACTATATTATGACCTTAGATGTGGATTATGTCGTTAGCGAAAAGCAGGAAATCCTCATCGTTGACCAATTTACTGGACGTACAATGGAAGGTCGTCGTTTCTCTGATGGACTCCACCAAGCGATTGAAGCAAAAGAAGCTGTGCCTATCCAAGAAGAATCAAAGACATCTGCTTCGATTACTTACCAGAACCTTTTCCGTATGTATAAAAAGCTGTCAGGGATGACAGGGACTGGTAAGACAGAAGAAGAAGAATTCCGTGAAATTTATAATATTCGCGTAATTCCAATTCCAACTAACCGTCCGGTCCAACGTATTGACCATCCAGATTTGCTGTATCCTAGCTTGGAAGCGAAATTTAAAGCAGTCGTAGAAGACGTCAAGGAACGTTACAAAACAGGTCAACCTGTCTTGGTCGGTACAGTATCGGTTGACACGAGTGACTATCTTTCTCAAAAATTAGTGGCTGCAGGAATTCCTCATGAAGTTCTGAATGCTAAAAACCACTATAAAGAGGCACAGATTATCATGAATGCTGGTCAACGTGGTGCTATTACCATCGCGACCAACATGGCTGGACGTGGTACCGATATTAAGCTAGGTGAAGGTGTGCGTGAACTGGGCGGACTTTGTGTGATCGGTACAGAGCGCCATGAAAGCCGCCGGATTGATAACCAGCTTCGTGGACGTTCAGGTCGTCAAGGGGATCCAGGTGAATCACAATTCTACCTATCTCTCGAAGATGATCTGATGAAACGTTTCGGTTCAGAGCGTATTAAGGCCTTGCTTGACCGGATGAATCTTAGCGAAGAAGAGTCTGTCATCAAGTCTCGGATGCTAACGCGTCAGGTGGAAGCAGCCCAAAAACGGGTTGAAGGTAATAACTACGATACTCGGAAGCAAGTCCTCCAATATGATGATGTCATGCGCGAACAACGTGAAATTATCTATTCTCAACGCTATGATGTCATCACAGCAGACCGTGATTTGGCTCCAGAAATCCATGCCATGATCCGTCGGACGATTAATCGGATTGTGGATGGAAGCAGTCATTCAGATCATGAAGAAAAGATAGAAGCGATTCTGAATTTTGCTAAATATAACCTTGTAGCAGAGGATTCTATCTCAGCTGATGATTTAGAAGGTAAATCAAATCAAGAGATCAAAGATTACTTGATGGAACGAGCATCTGAAGTTTATGCCAATCAGGTTTCTAAACTTCGTGATGAGGAAGCAGTTCAAGAGTTCCAAAAAGTGCTGATCCTACGCGTTGTAGATAATAAATGGACAGATCATATCGACGCCTTGGATCAATTGCGTCAGGCTGTGGGACTTCGCGGATATGCTCAGAACAACCCAGTTGTTGAATATCAGGCAGAAGGTTTCCGGATGTTTAATGATATGATCGGTTCTATAGAGTTTGATGTGACTCGTCTCATGATGAAAGCACAGATCCATGAGCAAGAACGTCCACGTACAGAGCACAGTATCAGTACGACAGCTACTCGAAACATTGCTGCCCAAAATCCAAATCTTCCAAAAAATGTTGATTTATCCTCTGTAAAAAGAAATGATTTATGCCCATGTGGTTCAGGTAAGAAATTTAAAAATTGTCATGGCCGCAAGAAGTAGTTTATAAGGAGAGAAGATGACCTTTAAAGCAACTAGTCAACCAATCAATGTAGCAGAAGTGCGTCAGCTTGCTAAGCTAGAAGGTTCTATTCTAGCTCATAAGCAAGAGCGAGATCGCCAAATAGAAGCCATTATCCGTGGTGAGGATGATCGCATCCTTTTGGTTATCGGTCCTTGCTCCTCAGACAATGAAGAAGCTGTCTTGGAATACGCTAAGCGTTTGGCAGCTCTTCAGGAAGAAGTCAAAGATCGGATCTTTATGGTGATGCGGGTTTATACAGCTAAGCCACGG
Source organism: Streptococcus sp. Marseille-Q8145 (assembly GCF_965112035.1). NCBI lineage: Bacteria > Bacillati > Bacillota > Bacilli > Lactobacillales > Streptococcaceae > Streptococcus > Streptococcus sp. Marseille-Q8145. Next base: position 542,274 of record NZ_CBCOPQ010000002.1, read on the forward strand.
ACCAATGGTGATGGCTACAAGGGCTTGATTCATCAGCCTAATGCGACAGCGGCGCCTAGCCTAATCAATGGGATTAAGGCGGTTCGCAATCTGCATTATCGCGTGATTTCAGAAACTGGAATGACGACGGCTGACGAGATGCTTTATCCAGAAAATCTTCCCCTAGTAGATGATTTGATTTCCTATATGGCGATCGGTGCTCGTTCTGTTGAAGATCAGCAGCACCGCTTTGTAGCCAGTGGATCGGATTTTCCTACTGGTTTGAAAAATCCAACATCTGGAAATCTAGATGTCATGTTTAATGGCATTTATGCAGCTCAAAACAAACAGAGCTTCCTCTTTGCCAATCGGGAAGTAGAGACGAGTGGAAATCCTTTGGCTCATGCGATTCTGCGCGGTGCCATCAATGAATATGGGAAGAACATTCCAAACTACTATTATGATAATCTGCTGGACACAATCGCCCAGTATGAAGCAATGGGATTAGAAAATCCATTTATCATCATTGATACCAACCATGACAACTCTGGCAAGCAGTATTTGGAGCAAGTCCGTATTGTTCGTCAGACTTTGATCAACCGCGACTGGAATGATAAAATCAAGAAGGTTGTTCGTGGCTTTATGATTGAATCTTACTTGGAGGATGGCCGACAAAATGAACCAGAAGTCTTTGGCAAATCTATCACAGATCCATGCCTAGGCTGGGATAAGACGGTCGAACTCGTCCATGAGATATACGATACACTAGGTAAATAATATGGCATTTATAGAAAAAGGTCAGGAAATTGACATCGAGCAGATCAAGTCTGCAACGATTTTGTCAGACCAAGCTCTGAAAAAGAAACATCAGCGTGATCAGGAGTTGGCCGCCATTATCAAGGGGGAAGATCAACGCTTGCTCTTGGTTATCGGGCCCTGTTCATCTGACAATGAAGAGGCGGTGCTGGAGTATGCTCGTCGATTGGCTGAACTGCAGCAGAAGGTGGCGGATAAGATTTTTATCGTTATGCGGGTCTATACTGCCAAGCCTCGGACCAATGGGGACGGCTATAAAGGGCTCGTTCACCAGCCAGACACTTCAAAAAGTCCAAGCTTGATCAATGGACTGAAGGCAGTGCGCCAGCTTCATTACCGAGTTATTACTGAGACAGGCTTGACCACAGCTGATGAAATGCTCTATCCTTCCAATCTAGTGTTGGTAGATGATTTGGTTAGTTACCATGCCGTAGGTGCTCGCTCGGTTGAAGACCAAGAACATCGCTTTGTAGCTTCTGGAATTGATGCGCCGGTCGGTATGAAAAATCCAACATCTGGCAATCTTGGAGTCATGTTTAATGCCGTCTATGCTGCTCAGAATAAGCAAATCTTCCTTTATCATGGTCAGGAAGTAGAAACGTTAGGAAATCCTCTTGCGCATGTGATTTTGCGTGGTGCTTTAGATGAGTACGGTAAGAACAAGCCTAACTTCTATTACGAAAATCTTTTGGATGTGATCAAACGCTATGAAGAAATGAAACTGTCCAATCCTTTCATTCTGATTGATACCAATCATGATAATTCTGGCAAGCAGTATTTGGAGCAGATCCGGATTATCCGTCAGACTCTGATCAACTGTGCTTGGAATGAGCAGATCAAGAAGGCTGTGCGTGGATTCATGATTGAATCCTATTTGGAGGATGGCCGCCAGAATGAGCCAGAAGTCTTTGGTAAGTCTATTACCGATCCTTGCTTGGGCTGGGATAAGACAGAAGAGCTCATTCAGGAAATCTATGATACCTTAGAAAAAGAAGCTTAAAAGAAAGGATTAGGAGGCTTTGGTAGAAGTCTGCTAACGAATATAGGCAAGCTCATACTCTACGAAAATCTAATTTTGATGATGTTAAACCTCTTTGATACATTTTAGTGTCATTCTCATCGGTTTACCTTGTCGAAATTAGATTTTCTTTCAATCTCCTTAGGAGAAGAGCCTTGCCTCGTATTCTCAATAGAAGTATGATAAGAGGACACGGAATAGATATAGAAGAGATTTCCAGCATTGGTCGGGCCTACGAGAAGAATAAGCGGTTTGCTGAGAAAATCTTGACAGCTCAGGAGTTGGCTCGGTTTGGCTCCTTAAAGGGCAAGCGCAAGCTGGAATATTTGGCAGGTCGCTGGTCAGCCAAAGAAGCCTTTGCCAAGGCTTGGGGGACCGGTATTGGCCCTGTGACTTTTCAAGATTTGGAAATTTTAAATGATGATAAGGGGGCGCCTTATTTTAGCAAGTCCCCCTTTGCTGGTTCGGTATGGCTATCAATCAGTCATGCCGGAAATCTGGTGACCGCCAGTGTGATTTTGGAGGAAGACAATGAAAGCTAGTCTACATAGACCCACTAAAGCAGTCATAGACCTGTCTGCTATTGCATTTAATATTGAGCAAATTGCGGCTCATATTCCCCAGTCGGTCCAGAAGTGGGCAGTAGTCAAGGCCAATGCTTATGGACATGGTGCGGTTCCTGTCTCTCAGCATATTCAGCCGCTTGTAGATGGTTTTTGTGTATCTAATATTGACGAAGCCCTCGAACTACGAGAAGCTGGCATTGCTAAATCCATTCTTATTTTGGGTGTTTCTTCATTGGAGGCTGTGCCTTTAGCGATCCAGCAGCAGATTACCCTGACAGTGGCTAGCCTAGCTTGGTTGGAGGAGCTCTTGAACCAGCAAGCTGATCTGACGGGCTTGACTGTTCATATAAAGATTGATTCAGGCATGGGACGCATTGGCTTCCGTGATAGTCAAGAAGCCCAGCAAGCAATTAGCCGCTTGCAAGCAGCAGGAGCTGTGGTAGAAGGAATTTTTACTCATTTTGCAACTGCAGATGAATTAGATACAAGTCATTTTGTAGCCCAATTAAATCGTTTTAAAGAGATTTTGAGTGAGTTAGCTTTCTTGCCGCCAGTTGTGCATGCTAGTAACTCTGCAACAACTCTTTGGCATAGTGAAACGATTATGAATGCTGTTCGGCTGGGCGATATTATTTACGGATTGAATCCTAGCGGACGAGTGCTGGACCTGCCTTATGAGGTCAAACCAGCTCTGAGCTTAGAATCTGCTCTGGTTCACGTCAAAGAAATTCAAGCGGGCGCCCATGTCGGCTATGGGGCGACCTATACCAGTGATAGCCAGCAAATCATTGGAACGACTCCTCTGGGTTATGCCGATGGCTGGACCCGCGACATGCAGGGCTTTGATGTCTTGATCGATGGTCAGCGCTGTCCTATTGTCGGTCGGGTTTCTATGGATCAAATCACGGTACGTCTGCCTCGAGTCTATCCTTTGGGAACGCAGGTGGTCTTGATTGGCCAGAGTGGCGCCGAGCTTATCACAGCAACGGATGTGGCAGAAAAGCGTGGTACGATTAACTATGAAGTGGTCTGCTTAATCAGCGATAGGGTACCGAGAGAGTATAAAAAGTAAAAGACAATCAAGAAGAAGGAAAGGAGACGGGATGAATCTGCACCAGGCTTTGACGGCTCTGCCAGGAGTGGGGCCAAAATCGGCTGAAAAATTTAAAAAACTAGGCCTTGAGAGCCTGCAGGATCTCCTGCTCTATTTTCCTTTTCGCTATGAAGATTTTAAGAGTAAGAATGTCCTTGATTTAGAAGATGGAGAAAAGGCGGTCATTTCTGGGATCGTCGCGACTCCAGCTAATGTCCAGTATTATGGCTACAAGCGCAATCGCCTGCGTTTCACAATCAAGCAGGGAGAAGTCGCGATTGCAGTCAATTTTTTCAATCAGCCTTATCTAGCAGATAAGATCGAACTGGGAGCGACGGTGGCTATTTTTGGTAAATGGGATAAAGCCAAGGCTAGTCTGACGGGGATGAAGGTGTTAGCTCAGGTTGAAGATGACTTGCAGCCAGTTTATCGAGTTGCCCAAGGGATTAGTCAGGCCAGTCTAGTCAAGCTGATTAAGGTGGCCTTTGACCAAGGTTTGGATCAGTTATTGGAGGAAAATCTTCCTCCTGTCCTTCTGGAGCGCTACCAGCTTTTGGGGCGCACTCAAGCAGTGCGTGCCATGCACTTTCCTAGGGATTTGGCAGAATATAAGCAGGCCTTGCGTCGGGTCAAGTTTGAAGAACTTTTTTATTTTCAGATGCAGCTGCAGGTTCTGAAGCATGAGACCAAGGATGTCAGTCAGGGACTGGCTATCCCTTGGCAGGAAAAAATGCTGGCTCAAAAGAAGGCTGCCTTACCATTTTCTTTGACGGAAGCTCAGGAGCGGAGTCTGGAAGAAATTCTCAGTGATTTGCAATCGCCTGCCCATATGAACCGTCTCCTGCAAGGAGATGTTGGTAGTGGTAAGACCGTGGTGGCTGGCTTGGCCATGTATGCCGCCCATACGGCAGGTTACCAGTCGGCTTTGATGGTTCCGACAGAAATTTTGGCTGAGCAGCATTTGGATAGCTTGACTCAGCTCTTTCCTGAGCTGAATTTGGCCCTCCTGACTGGTGGTATGAAAGCTGCTGAACGCAGAGAGACTTTAGCTGCCATAGAGTCGGGGCAAGTAGATATGGTGGTCGGCACCCATGCCTTGATTCAGGAAGGGGTAGTCTATCATCGACTGGGCCTGGTCATTATTGATGAGCAACATCGTTTTGGGGTGGACCAGCGTCGGATTTTGCGGGAAAAGGGAAATAATCCAGACGTTCTCATGATGACAGCCACGCCGATTCCTCGAACTTTGGCTATTACCGCTTTTGGCGATATGGACGTCTCCATCATTGACCAGATGCCGGCTGGCCGCAAGCCCATCATTACTCGCTGGGTCAAGCACGAGCAATTAGAAGTGGTTTTGGACTGGATGAAAAAAGAGCTGGCCAAGGGCGCCCAAGTCTACTTTATTTCTCCCTTGATTGAGGAATCGGAGGCTTTGGATTTAAAAAATGCGATTGCTCTAGAGGAAGAACTTAAGGCCTACTTTGCCAATCAGGCTCAGGTGGCTCTCCTTCACGGCCGCATGAAAAATGACGAAAAAGAAGCCATTATGCAGGACTTCAAGGATGGGAAAACGGATATTCTAGTGTCAACCACAGTCATTGAAGTCGGTGTCAATGTTCCGAATGCGACCATCATGGTTATCATGGATGCTGACCGCTTCGGACTTAGCCAGCTTCATCAGCTACGGGGCCGAGTTGGTAGGGGAAATAAGCAGTCTTATGCCGTTCTAGTTGCCAATCCCAAGACGGAGTCTGGGAAGAAACGCATGAAAATCATGACTGAGACGACAGATGGCTTTGTTCTGGCTGAGGAAGACCTCAAGATGCGTGGTTCTGGTGAAATTTTCGGTACCCGTCAGTCTGGTATCCCAGAGTTTCAGGTAGCGGACATCGTGGAGGATTATCCCATTTTGGAAGAAGCGCGCAAGGTAGCTAGTCAAATCGTTGCTAATCCTAGTTGGCGGCAGGATGCCAATTGGCACCTTGTATCCCTGCATCTCGAAAAACGCGATTATCTGGACTAGCAAGATAAAGTTTGGATGTATTTGTTTAAGCTTTCTGCAAGAAAATTCTAAGCCTTCCTTAAGCTTTGAGGCCTATAATAAAAGCATCAAAAGAAACGAGGTGGCAAAAATGAAAGTAGCAGTTAAAGTAACCTATAAAAAAGAATTTAAACAGATGCGCCGCGTGAACAAGACTTATGGAATCTAATAATTCCAAGTGAAAGATAAAAGAAGATACCTCTGGAAGAAATTCTGGAGGTATTTTGCTATTGAATCAAGGCTTTTTTACAATTTATGTTATAATATAGAATAACTATGATTAAAGGAGCTCAATTATGTTTCCAGATGACAGTTTGACTTTACATACAGACTTATATCAAATCAATATGATGCAGGTTTATTTCAACGAGGGTATCCATAATAAGCGTGCTGTTTTTGAAGTCTATTTTCGCAAGAATCCTTTTAATAATGGCTATGCCGTTTTTGCGGGCTTAGAGAGGATTGTGGCTTATCTGAATGATTTGACATTCAGTCAGACGGATTTAAACTATTTAGCGTCTTTGGGCTATAATGGAGCTTTCTTAGAGTATTTACGCGATTTCAAGATGCAGCTGACTGTGCGTTCCGCTAAAGAAGGAGATTTGGTTTTTGCCAATGAGCCGATTGTTCAGGTCGAAGGACCGCTGGCTCAATGTCAGTTGGTGGAAACAGCGATTTTAAATATCGTGAATTTCCAAACCTTGATTGCCACCAAGGCAGCTCGTATCCGCTCTGTGATCGAAGATGAGCCGTTGATGGAGTTTGGTACCCGTCGTGCTCAGGAAATGGATGCGGCGATTTGGGGTACGCGGGCCGCTGTTATCGGTGGAGCCAACGGTACCAGCAATGTTCGGGCAGGCAAGCTTTTTGATATTCCCGTTCTGGGGACGCATGCCCATGCACTTGTGCAGGTTTATGGCAATGATTACGAGGCTTTCAAGGCTTATGCAAGCACTCATCGGGACTGTGTGTTCTTGGTAGACACCTATGATACCCTTCGGATCGGGGTTCCTACGGCCATCCGTGTAGCGCGTGAATTTGGGGATAAAATCAATTTCTTAGGTGTGCGGATCGACTCTGGAGACTTGGCCTATATTTCTAAAAAAGTTCGTCAGCAGTTAGATGAAGCGGGCTTCCCAAATGCTAAAATTTACGCTTCCAATGATTTGGATGAAAATACCATCCTCAACTTAAAAATGCAAAAAGCTAAGATTGATGTCTGGGGTGTGGGAACCAAGCTCATTACAGCCTATGACCAGCCAGCTCTGGGTGCTGTTTACAAGATTGTCGCGATTGAAGATGAGAATGGGCACTTGCGCAACACCATCAAGCTCTCTAACAATGCTGAAAAAGTTTCGACTCCGGGCAAGAAGCAGGTTTGGCGGATTACCAGCCGTGAAAAAGGCAAGTCTGAGGGCGACTACATCACTTATGATGGTGTGGATGTCAATCATCAGGAAGAGCTCGAAATGTTCCATCCGACTTATACTTATATCAATAAAACAGTCAAGAATTTTGATGCGGTGCCGCTTTTGGTGGATATTTATAAAGAAGGCCGACTCGTTTACGAGTTGCCGAGTCTGTCTGAAATTCAGGACTATGCCCGCCAAGAATTTGATAAACTCTGGGACGAGTACAAACGGGTCCTCAATCCACAAGATTATCCGGTCGATTTGGCGCGTGATATTTGGCAGGACAAGATGGACTTGATTGACCAGATGCGCAAGAAAGCCTACCAGACAGGAGCAGAAAAATGAGCCTACAAGAAGAAATTATCCGCCAACTAGGCGTCAAATCAGTCATTGATCCAGAGGAAGAAATCCGCAAATCGGTGGACTTTCTCAAGGCCTATCTGAGAAAGCACCCTTTTTTGAAAAGTTATGTTCTAGGCATTTCTGGTGGTCAGGACTCAACCTTGGCAGGACGTTTGGCCCAGATAGCTGTAGAAGAAATGCGGGCTGAGACTGGAGATGATGGCTATCGCTTTATCGCTGTTCGCCTGCCTTACGGCGTTCAAGCAGATGAAGACGATGCCCAAAAGGCTCTGGCTTTCATCCAACCTGATGTCAGTCTGACAGTCAATATCAAGGAATCCTCTGATGCCATGACAGCTGCAGTGGAGGCGACAGGTGCCAAAGTCTCTGATTTTAACAAGGGCAATATCAAAGCGCGTAGCCGCATGATTGCACAGTATGCTTTGGCTGGTTCATACAGTGGGGCTGTCATTGGGACCGATCATGCAGCAGAAAATGTCACGGCCTTTTTCACCAAATTTGGCGATGGCGGAGCAGATATTTTACCACTTTACCGTCTCAATAAGCGTCAAGGCAAGCAGCTTTTAGCTGCCTTAGGAGCGGATCCGGCCCTCTATGAAAAGGTGCCGACGGCTGATTTGGAAGAAGAAAAACCGGGGATTGCCGATGAAGTTGCTCTAGGCGTGACCTATAATGAAATTGACGACTATCTCGAAGGCAAGTCCGTTTCAGCCCAAGCTCAAGAAACGATCGAGTCTTGGTGGCACAAAGGTCAGCACAAACGCCATTTGCCGATTACGATTTTTGATGAATTTTGGAAGTGAGAATCTTGATCGAAACTTTTTAGTCTGAGCCAAGAAATGAGGAAGCTATGAAAAAGATAGGTACACAGTCCATTGAAACCAAACGTCTTTTACTAAGACCTTTTCTGGAATCGGATGCTCAAGCTATGTATGACAACTGGGCTTCTCGTCCGGATAATTTGCTGCATGTGACCTGGTATGCTCACGAGAGTCCTGAAGTCACCCAACAGTCTATTGCTCGCTGGGTTGAGAATTATCAAAACATGGATTTTTACAAGTGGGCCATCTGCCTGAAAGAAAATCCTGATTCTGTCATTGGGGACATCAGTATGGTGGACATGGATGAGGCAGTTAATGCTTGCGAGGTCGGTTATATTTTAAGTAAAGACTATTGGGGGCAGGGGCTGATGACAGAAGCTTTGAAAGCTGTTTTGAACTACCTCTTGCAAGACGCAGGATTCAATCGTGTCACAGCAAGATTTGTAACAGCCAATCCAGCTTCGGGGCGTGTTATGACTAAAGCTGGCATGAGCTACGAAGGTACTTTCCGTCAGGCTGTATTTCATAAAGGACAAGTCAAAGATTTTTCCGTCTATGGGATCCTAAAATCAGATTTAAAATGAAAAAGTTAGGCTTGCCTAACTTTTTTACTTGCGCTCTTTTTTTAAAGTTCTATAATAGATGTATAATGACAAGGAGGATTCTATGAATTCATTAAAACAAGATTTTACAGATAAGTTATACGCTGCTTATGAGGCTGACCCCAAGTATGCGGCAATGGAAAATGCTATTAGCCACAATGGTCTATTGACTTCTTTGGAAAAACGGACTGCTGCTGTAGAAAATGCCCCTGTTTTCTCACTAGATCTCACCAAAGACAAGGTCAGTGACCAAAAAGCATCTGGCCGCTGCTGGATGTTTGCGGCTCTCAATACTTTCCGCCACAAGATGATTGCAGGTTTCCAATTGGAGGATTTTGAGCTATCTCAGGCTCATACCTTCTTTTGGGATAAGTATGAAAAGTCCAACTGGTTCTTGGAGCAGGTTTTGGCAACGTCTGACCAAGAATTGACTAGTCGCAAGGTCAAGTTTCTCCTAGATACGCCTCAGCAGGATGGCGGTCAGTGGGATATGGTCGTGGCACTTTTTGAGAAATACGGCGTCGTGCCTAAGTCAGTCTATCCAGAGTCAATTTCTTCCAGCAATAGCCGTGAGCTCAATCAAATTCTCAATAAACTCTTGCGTCAGGATGCGCAAATCTTGCGTGAATTGGCCCTGAATGGTGCAGATGAGGCTACGCTACAAGCTAAGAAAGAAGCTTTGCTGCAGGAAATTTTCAACTTTTTAGCGATGTCGTTGGGCTTGCCACCTCGGAAGTTTGACTTTGCATATCGAGACAAGGACGGTAATTACCATAGAGAAGCTAATTTGACTCCGCAGTCCTTTTACCAAAAATATGTAGACCTCAAGCTAGATGACTATGTGTCTATCATTAATGCGCCGACAGTCGATAAACCTTATGGCAAATCTTACACAGTCGAGATGTTGGGCAACGTAGTCGGCAGTAAGCCTGTTCGCTATTTGAATGTAGAAATGAAACGTCTCAAGGAATTGGCAATCGCTCAGATGCAGGCTGGCGAGACTGTTTGGTTTGGCTCTGATGTGGGTCAGTCCAGCAATCGCAAGGCAGGAATCATGGAAGCAGGTATGCATGATTTAACCTCTAGTATGGATATCCAGTTGACTCAAGATAAAGCAGGTCGTCTTGATTACAGCGAGAGCCTTATGACCCATGCTATGGTATTGGCTGGAGTAGACTTGGATGAAAATGGCCAAGCTAAAAAATGGAAGGTAGAAAATTCTTGGGGTGAAAAGGTTGGAGATAAGGGATACTTTGTCGCCAGCGACGCTTGGATGGATGAGTACACTTACCAAATCGTAGTCAGAAAAGAATTCTTGACTCCAGAGGAGTTGGCAGCCTACAATGCTGAGCCAATTGTCCTAGCACCGTGGGATCCAATGGGAGCTCTTGCTAATGGCGAAATGATTTGATAGGATGAGCAATTGCAGAAAGCTATTGATTTATTTAAACATAAAAAAGCTTGGATTTCTAAAATCCAAGCTTTTTTAGTTTAACGATGTTCAGCTCCTTGGTTAGAACTAGTTGAGCTGTTGGTTGTTCCAGAACTTGTTGAACTTGTTTGGGAACTAGAGTTGGTACTACTATGTTCTTCGCTAGATTCACTCGTACTTTGACTTGAAGATTCTGAGCTTGACTCAGAAGTGGAGCTTGAAGATGATTGGGTATAAGCGCGGCTGTAAGTAGAAGTACCATTGAGATAGAGATAGGATCCGCTACGGAAAAGTCCGCTTGGTGGTGTCCAGTCTTCATTGCTATTGCCTGTCAGATAGAGCATCATAGAGCGGTAAACATCGGTTGCCACCTTAACTCCATCATCTAAAACAGGAGTGAGGCGATTTGAGTAACCAGTCCAAACAGCCATAGAGTACTGTGGAGTGTAGCCAACAAATAGCTCGTCTGGTGTGACAATGCTAGAACTGTAGTAAGGTTTTGTCAACTTCTCTAGCTCATCATCTGCATAGTTGGAAGTACCAGTTTTACCTGCTTGATAGACTCCTGGAATTGCAGCATTAGTACCAGTTCCAGACTGAAGAACGGTCTTCATCATGTCGGTCATCATGTAGGCTGTCGTCTCTTTCATAGCTTTTGATCCGCCATTTGAAAAGACTTTTTCTGTACCGTCGCTAAAGACAACTCGGTTTACATATTGTGGTTTGTAATATGTACCGCCATTAGCAAAGGCAGCGTAGGCAGCAGCCATTTTTTCACTGCTTGCTCCATATTGGTTACCAGATTCGCTTGTATTACTTGAAATCGCATTAGAATAATGCATTTCAGGATAATTAATACCAAGGCCATTGAGGAACTTCAATGAATTATCTAATCCGACTGCTTCCAGCGATTTAACGGCTGGTACGTTACGGGATTCTTGGATAGCGTATTGGATAGTAATCCAGCCATAATAGCGTTTATCCCAGTTATAGACAGGAGTAGATGTTCCAGGGAAATAGTAAGGAGCATCTTGGATTGAGGCAGCAGTGGAAGTGAAAACATTGTATTCCAAGGCTGGGGCATAATCAGTGATTGGTTTCATGGTAGAACCCCAGTCGCGATTTGTTTCGACTGCTTGGTTGGTACCAAAAGAAACGTTGGAAGACTGATGGCGAGCACCCAGTTGGGCAATGACTTTCCCGTTGGTAACATCCATAACGGTTGATGCCACTTGCAGTTCATCATCTGGATAAGCAACATATTCTTCCGTGTTGTAAATATCCCACAATTTTTTCTGTGCTTCGGTATTAACGTTGGTATAAACTTCCATACCAGTCGTAAGGACATTGTAGCCAGTTTCTTCTTCGACTTGCTCAATAACTTCTTTCAAGTAGTTATCCATATAGGCAGGATAGCTAGCTGAATTTTTCAAGCTCTGTAAGCCGTCGGTCACTGGTGTATTGATAGCTTGTTCGTATTGTTCTGGTGAGATGTACTTGAGTTCATACATTTCAGATAATACGAGATTCCGACGCTGAGTGGCAGCTTCTGGATTTGTGTAAGGGTCATATTGGTTAGGAGCCTGAGGCATTCCTGCAAGCAGGGCAATTTGAGGAAGGGTCAAATCTTTCAAATCTTTGCCATAGTAACTTTGAGAAGCTGTTTGCATCCCGTAATTTCCATTGGACATATAGACTTTATTGACATAGTAGGTCAGGATTTCTTGCTTGGTAGCCTTTCGCTCAAGTTGAGTTGCCAGCCATGCTTCTTGGATTTTCCGAGAAAGGGTAGCATCCGCTGAGGAAGTGGAGAAATAAGTCAACTTGATCAACTGCTGGGTTAAGGTAGATCCCCCTTGACGTCCGCCTCCTTTCAGATTGCTCAGGAAGGCTCCTCCTATTCGAATGAAATCAACCCCACGGTGATTAAAGAAGCGGTGATCCTCAATCGCAACGATAGCATCTACTAGCTGTGTAGGGATCTGGTCTGTTGATGCATTGACCCGCTTTTCAGAACCGAGGTCCGCAATCAGATTGTTATCGCTATCGTAAATCTTACTTGAAGTTGTTGCGACAAGGTCCTTCTCAGAGAGGGTAGGAGACTTGGAGGCATAGTATGTGAAGACAAGAACGCCAGCCACAACTCCAATGATAAAGAGAGATAAGAGGACACTTGCAAGATATTTTAAGGCCTGCAAAAGGGTTTGTTTATTCATTTGTGATACCACCTAGTAGTTTTTGTTCGATAATTTCAAGGTAAGGGATGCTTGGAAATTGCTTTGTTTCGATTAAAAATCCATGTTCTTGAATGTAAGATAAAGGGAGGGATTTTCCGCCTTTATCCATCTTATAAAATGTAATGAGATAAGATGCCGGAAGTAGATAAGTCTCCCGCAAGCTAGAGAAGTGCAGTAAGACAAAGCAGATTCCTTTTTGCTGAAGGACAGCCTCCATATGTTCAATCTGGTGTAGATGGAAATTCTTCAGAGGCATAGCTGTTTTTTGCCGTGTTTCCTTGGCTTCAAAGTCAATATAATGTCCCTTAAAGACACCAGAATAATCAGTCGTGGATGCCTGTCGGAAGTAGGCCTCCACAATCTTTGCACGACTGCGTTGGGGATAGTCCACTTTGACAATTTGAATGGGTGTCGGTTTCTTATGAATGACAGCGAGCCCCCTACTCAAATAGTAGTTGTTGGATTCGTTGATCATCTTCTCAAAAGACATCCCGCGATTGGCAAAGTTAACAGCCGTCTTTGAACCTGGATGGGCTAGTTTACTTTTTATCTTTAGCTTGTGAGGGTAGTTGACCATAAAACTCCTTATTGGTACAATAACATCACTCTATTATATCATAAAAATATTTTTTGAGGGAGAATAAATGACAAGTCTATTAATTGTAGGGTATAAGGCTTTTGAACTTGGCATTACGAATGAGAAAGACATGCGCATCAATATCATCAAAGAAGCAGTCAGACGGGATTTACAGCGCCTGCTGGATGAAGGATTGGAGTGGCTTATCTTCACGGGGAATTTAGGTTTTGAAACTTGGGTTTTGGAAGTTGCTCGGGAATTAAGAGAAGATTATAATTTCAAGCTTGCTACGATTTTTCTTTTTGAAGATCAAGGAAAGAATTGGAATGAAGCAAATCAGGCTAAACTAGCGGATTTTAAACAAGTAGATTTTGTCAAATATGCTTATCCTAGCTATCAAAATCCGAGTCAGTTTCGTGAGTATAATCAATTTTTGCTTCAAAATACGGATGGAGCTTATCTATTTTACGATGAAGAAAATGAGACCAATCTTAAATATCTTTACAGGGAGATGAAGAATCAAGAACAGTATTTTATCAAAAAATTAACATTTGATGATTTGAATGAGGTTGCAGAAATTTTTTCGGAAAAGTAGGGTATAAATCTTGCTTTTTATAGGTGATTTCGTATATAATTGGATATGATAAACTAGATTGGAGTGAGAGCATGGCGAGTATTATTTATACAGCAAAAGATATTTTTGATCAAGACTTTAAGCGTGAAGTGCGAGGATATAGCAAGGCTGAAGTGGATGAATTTTTAGATGATGTAATCAAGGATTATGAAACTTATGCAGCCTTGGTAAAGGAGTTACGTGAGGAGATTGCCCTTCTGAAGGAACAAGTATCGAATCAAGAAACTGCTACTCCTTCAACGCCTAGTCAGCCAGCTCAACCAACAATTGAGATGCCACAGATGGGAACAGCGACTAATTTCGATATTTTGAAACGCTTAAGCCGTTTGGAAAAGGAAGTTTTTGGCAAGCAAATTCTGGACAGCGAAGAGCAATAATGTTGCAGAGTGCAATTTTTGGATAATCGCGTGAAGATGTGATATTTTCATGAGGAAAGTCCATGCTAGCACCGGCTGTGATGCTGGTAGTGTTTGTGCTAGGCGAAACAATAAGCCTAGGGACGGAGCAATCCGTTACGGCGACTGAAAAGGCTAAGTCTTTAGATAGGTCTGAATAGGTCTGAAAGTGCCACAGTGACGTAGTTCTTCTGGAAACAGAAGAAGTGGAACGCGGTAAACCCCTCAAGCTAGCAACCCAAACTTTGGTCGGGGCACGGAATGCGTGGAAACGAACATAGCATTCTGACTGGAAACAGTAGACAGATGATTATCGAAGGAGATGGTACCTAGTCATTTCTGGAACAAAACATGGCTTATAGAAAATTGCACATAGGTTAGCTAGCGTATGCTAGCTTTTTGATTAAGGTATAGATTCCCTTTGACAGAAGTGAGCTGAAGGGATAAAATGAGGAAAGCAAGGCTTTTCTCAAGAGGATCGTCAAGCGAGAGTATTCTGCTTTCTAGCTGAGGCTAGTTTTTAACGGTGTGGCCAATCAGAAATTGATAGAGTAAGAAAGAATGAAAGAAAGATTTAATTTAATTGCTACTGCAGCAGCAGGTCTGGAAGCTGTGGTCGGCCGTGAGATTCGGGATTTGGGTCTAGATTGTCAGGTTGAAAATGGCCGCGTTCGCTTTAACGGCGACATGGCTACTATCATTCAAACCAATCTCTGGCTGCGCTCAGCGGATCGGATTAAGATTGTTGTGGGCACCTTTCCAGCTAAAACATTTGAAGAACTTTTTCAAGGTGTCTTTGCTTTGGACTGGGAAAATTATCTGCCCTTAGGTGCCAAATTTCCCATTTCTAAAGCTAAATGCGTCAAGTCAAAACTCCATAATGAACCTAGTGTTCAAGCCATTTCAAAAAAAGCAGTTGTGAAAAAACTGCAAAAGCATTATGCTCGTCCAGAAGGTGTCCCCTTGCAGGAAAATGGAGCAGAGTTTAAGATTGAAGTTTCCATTTTAAAAGACCTTGTGACGGTCATGATTGATACCAGCGGTTCTAGCTTGTTCAAACGTGGCTATCGGATTGAGAAGGGCGGAGCGCCAATCAAGGAAAATATGGCAGCTGCGATTTTACTTTTGTCAAACTGGTATCCAGACAAACCCTTGATTGACCCGACTTGCGGATCAGGAACTTTCTGTATCGAAGCGGCTATGATTGGGATGAAGATGGCGCCAGGTTTACACCGTTCCTTTGCTTTTGAAGACTGGAATTGGGTAGACAAGGACTTGGTACGTTGGCTTCGGGCAGAGGCCCTAGCTCAGATTGACCAAGATATTCAGCTGGATATTTCAGGTTCTGACTTGGATGCCCGTTTGGTAGAGATTGCCAAGAAAAATGCGGAAGAAGCGGGTGTTGCTGACCAGATTCACTTTAAGCAAATGCGTCTGCAAGACCTTCATACGGACAAGATCAATGGCGTCATTATTTCCAATCCGCCTTATGGTGAGCGTTTGTTGGACGATGATGCGGTAACCAAGCTTTATCAAGAAATGGGAGAAACCTTTGCTCCTTTGAAGACCTGGAGTAAATTTATCTTGACCAGTGATGAGGCCTTTGAAGCCAAATATGGCAGTCAGGCGGATAAAAAGCGAAAACTTTACAATGGTACTTTAAAAGTTGATTTATATCAATACTTTGGCCAAAGGGTCAAAAGACAACTAGATTAGAAAGGAAATGCTGTGAGCAAAGAAGAAAAGATGCCAACAGAGCAAGAATCAAAGGAAACCGTTCTTGACTTAGAAGATGCGAAAGAGATGACGGTCGGTCAGGCTGCTCGGAAAAACGAGGAAGTCGAAGCTGGTGTGACTGAAGGAGACAATATCCTTGATAAATACATCAAGCAACACCGAGATGAAATCGAAGCAGGGAAATTTGAAACCCAAAAGCTGAGAATCATGGAAGAGCTGGCACAACAAAAAGAAGCTTTGATACAAGAGACCATCAAACAGCTTAAGAGTCAGTCTCAGGCGAAGGAAAATACTGCCAATGTGCCATTACCTTCGGTGCAGCCAGTGAAAGCAGAAGCTGCAAACTCGGCAAATGTAGAGGCTACAAAGGCCGCACAACCAGCGCTAACAGTTGCAGCTGAAGCACCAATCATCCCGGCAACAAAGCCGGTATCAAATCCAGTTCCGACAGTATTTGAAGATGAGGACGAGCCTGAGACAAAACCTTTCTACAAGAAGAAAGGCTTCCTATACTCGGCCTTAGGTCTTGTAGCACTTGCCGCTGGAACGACTTGGTATTTTCATCAAGGGTGGGGGAGCCACAAGTCGACAACTGGTTCCGGTTCGACCGTTTCTTCTAGCAAAAAGAAATCTGCAAGTTCCAGTGAAGCTAAGAAAGAGGCTGCTAAAGAATTTGAAGACCTTTATGCCAGCTTCTTTACGGATAGTAGTCAGACAGCTATCAAAAATGACAAGTTTGGCGATTTGGATAAGCTGAAAGCTAAGTTAGATGTCTTAACTGGCAGCTCAGAATATACAGCTGCTAAGAAGAAATATGATGACCTTGTCAAGCAAATTTCTGCTATCCAAAGTGTGAATTCGCAATTCAATACGGGTGCTATCGTTGATGGTCTCTTGAAGACGGATGCCCAAGTGAAAGAAAACGCTAATCTTCCAGATGTATCGACAGGTAATAGCAAGTTGGATGAGGTCTTGAAGGCGGCTATTGCTCAAGGACGCAGTCAGCAGCTACCAGCACCGGCGCCTAGTCCAACAGTGGAACCGTCAGCGCCATCAACAACACCAACAGTGCCAGCTGCACCATCAACGCCGCCAGCTGTTAATCCAGCGCCTAGTGATCCTAGTGGCATTAGAAATGCAGAAACTGGTATCGGACTGCCAAGTGCAGGAGTTAACCTCCAGCGCCACCTTAGCCGTGTGCCTTACAATCAAGCAGCTATCGATGATGTGAACAATCCTGCTTGGACATTCAATCCAGGTGTTTTAGAAACGATCCTCAAGGTGTCTCGCGAGCGTGGCTATATCACAGGAGATCAGTTTATCCTTGAAAAAGTTAACATTGTCAAGGGGAATGGCTACTACAATCTCTATAAACCAGATGGTACTTATCTATTTAGTATGAACTGTAAGACAGGCTACTTTGTAGGGAATGGAGCTGGGTATGCAGAAGATTTGGATTATTAATCACCTTTCTCGCTAACTCATTCAAAATATGATAAAGAAAAAGTTAGACGGTTCTGAGTCAAGTATCTTGGGTCAGCCGTCTAGCTTTTTTGTATAAATAGTTACTTATTGTTAATTACTATATTAACCTGTAGTTTAAATCTCTAGGTTAATATGGATAGTTTAAAATAGCTTGATTTATCAAGCTTATTGTCATTAAATAAAGATTTCAATAGATTGAATTCTTGTCTTATTTTTGTTAAAATACTATCTGGAGCATTAGGGCGCCTAGAATAAAAATGTAAAAAAGTGTGTATTTTTGCTTATAAACTATAGCATTCAATAAGCCAGCTTCTTTGCTAATGGTCATGAGATTAACAAAAACTGGCATGTTGGAAAAGGAAAGGAAAAGGATGTTTCGAAGTAAGAAATATAACAAAGATTTCGAGATTATTGACGAAAAGAAGCGGTATAAGCTCTATAAGTCTGGGAAAAATTGGGTAAAAGCTTCAAATTCTCAACTCGATCTTTTTCGTATCGGTGGAATGGGAGAAGTTGTCTCAAGCAGCTTGTCAGATACTGAAGAGCTTGATCACGACCATCTGAGCCTCAATACTCTTGCAGGTCTGGGAGGGATATTAGCCGCTGGGGCAGCGGGGCTAATGGTGACTCAGGAGCAGTCTGTCTATGCAGATGAAATATCTGAATCTACTGATAAAGCAGTTATTTCAGCTGAAGTCAAGGACAATGAAGAAGCAACAGAAGCAAGTACAAATTCGATCATTGCTCAAGCGCAAGCAGAAATGCGAAAAGCAAAAGCAGAACAGGCTTCTGAGTTGGCCTCTGTTTCAGTTAGTCAGTCAGTCAGCGCTTCTGTCTCTACAAGTGAGTCAGTCTCTCTTAGCATCTCGACTAGCCAGTCTGTTAGTCAATCGATCAGCCAATCAGTTTCGGCTAGTAGCTCAGTTTCTATCAGCCAGTCTGTATCTGCTAGTAGTTCTGTCTTGGCTAGCAAGTCAGTGAGTGCTGAGCCTGCTACAAAAGGAACAGGAAGCAAAGCACCAGCTAAGCTAGAAAGTGCCAGTAGCGCAGCTTCTCTAAAGCAGGATAAAGCCTTGGCTAGTGCATCGGCTGATAGCTCTGTCTCAGCTTCTACTTCTGCATCACTGGATATCAAGGTTAATGTTGCTGATAGCTTTGTCTCAGCTAGTGCAGGACTAGGTTTAGCTAGCGCTAGTTTGAGTAATAGTCAAGCCCTCGCAACCAGCAATAACCTAGCCGCTGGAGTAGTGGTGGACAAAAAAAATCAAGCCCAAGGCAAGGATGCGCTCAAACAAGCTGAGAAGAGTCAAACGGTAGATAAGACTGTGACCACTTCGCCAAAAGAGTCTGGCCGATCAGGCTTCCGCAGTGCCAGTCAATCAACAAGTGAATCGAATGTTTCTGTAGTGTCAAGTTTGTCTATTGAACAGAGTGGATCGACGACAGCAATTGACCAGCAACCTTCTACTTCAAAAGAAGCAAAGAACCTTGAAATTGACTCAGCTGAATTAAAAATAACTGAAATTACTGGTAAGAATAGTGTTAGTGGAGTTCAATCAACTTCTCTCACAACTAGCTTAATTGAAGCTGCTGCGGTTGCATTAGCATCTTCAGAAGTCACTGCTAAACAACAAGAAGAAAACCGTAGGAAGTTGACCAATCTTTCAGCTGAAATAGGTGACTATCTAGCAAAAGCGGTTGATTTACCAAATACGGATTCAGCTCTTGCTAAGGCCAATGCTGCAGTAACAGAAATTGAAAAAGCCCTGACTGATCCAACTAGTGATTTAACAACAGTAGTGCAAAAAGCTACTTCAGCGCGTAATTCGATTGTCAATGCTGTGTTGGCGGCTAATTCTGGTGTGCGTGATGCACGAAATGGGGCAGAAATTGCTAGAGGGGCACACTCACGTGCAGCCTCTAAACCACCTACGATTTCTATGCCATCTACTATCACAATTTATAATGATGAAGCAGTCAATAATTTTCAGATAAGGCTGAATGATGATCAAGGGATGGCTAAAATCACGGGCTCCCCATCCAATGCTATTATTACAGGTTTAAATGCACCGAACTATCCAACTAACAAGAAAGGGGTATTTGGAGATCTATATATCTATGATCAATCGGGGAGACAAATAGGTGCCCAAAGGTCATACACCATTGACATAATAGGGACAGTGGGTCGTGAAAACAGAACTTGGAAACCCTATAAGCCTGGTACCTATGTTCTGGAATATACAGTAACAGATATTCATGGTCAGACTGCTACAGCACGTACGAATTTCCATATTAAGGGATTTAATGAACGAAACAACCCAGTTAGTGGGGATACCGTTATTGTTAAGAATCCATCTTCTTTGACTGTAAGTGAACGCAATCAAGTACTTGAAAAATTTAAAGAAAAAAACCAGTCGCTTTTATCTGGTAGTGATTTTACGAAAGATGGCGTAACCGGAACGATTTCGGTAGCTGAAAATGGGAATATTACCATTACCTATCGTGATAATACTACAGCTGTTATCCCAGCTAATGTGGATGCTGTTCCAGTTCCAAGTGCGACGGTGACTCGTAACGGTCAAACCCTGACCCCTGTAAATGGTAACTATATTGTGTACGCAGGAGATGATATTCAAATTAATTTCACTGCTACAGATAATAGCGGGCAATTATCAGAATTTAAGATCGTTTCAAATGCAGATGCAAATGGTTCAGCCCTTAAAAATAATTTCTTTGAAGATAATAAATATGGGACGGGAACAGTAGATCATTTAACGGGGAATATCACAGCGACTACTGCTAGTCCAGCTCGCATTACAGTAAGAGCTCATTTGAATGATAATCTAGAGTATGATAAAAATGGTAGAAATAGTTGGCAACGCAATGCAGTAGCAACGGATAAGGCTGGTAATAGAAATAGTGCAGGAAATGATTCACCGGGCAATGTCCGTATTGTGCAAGGTAGGCTGACAGATATTATGGAAGGGGTAGCACCGACTGAAACCTTCCAAGTAGAGAATGTTTCTCAATTAAAACCTCAAGAAAAAACTCGTATATTGGCGACTGTTGAGAAACTAAACAATAAGCAGGAAAAACGTATTGATTCCTTTACTATTAGTAACAATGGAACAGTTACCATTATCTATAAAGATAAGACTACGGATACGTTCACTGTAAAACTTTCTGATAGTGAGTATAAGAGTAGCAGTACTTCAATTAGTCTAAGTCAAAGACAATCAACCAGTGCCTCAGTAAGTGCTAGTACATCAGCGAGTGCGTCGGCTTCAACGAGCGCCAGCCATTCAGTTTCTGCTAGCCAGAGCTTGTCTACTTCCTTGCGCAATAGCCAATCGGCATCGATGAGCGCCAGCCGCTCGGTTTCAGCGAGAAATAGTGTTTCGGCCTCAGTGAGCGGTAGTCAGTCTGTCTCAGTGAGTCAGAGCGCTGCTTCATTGAGCGCCAGCCGTTCAGTTTCTGCTAGCCAGAGCTTGTCTACTTCCTTGCGCAATAGCCAATCGGCATCGATGAGCGCCAGCCGTTCGGTTTCAGCGAGTAATAGTGTTTCTGGCTCGGTTAGCGGTAGTCAGTCTGTCTCAGTGAGTCAGAGCACCGCTTCATTGAGCGCCAGCCGTTCGGTTTCAGCGAGCAATAGTGTTTCTGGCTCGGTTAGCGGTAGTCAGTCTGTCTCAGTGAGTCAGAGCACCGCTTCATTGAGCTTGAGCCAGTCTGTTTCAGTAAGCACAAGTGCCTCAGCGTCACTGAGCTTGAGTCAGTCTGTCTCAACAAGCGCAAGTGCTTCAGCGTCATTGAGTGGTAGTCAATCCGTCTCATTGAGCAATAGTGCTTCAGCATCGTTGAGCTTGAGTCGGTCAGTTTCATTAAGTAAGAGCGCCTCCGCTTCACTGAGTGGTAGTCAATCCGTCTCACTAAGTAAGAGTGCTTCAACTTCATTGAGTGGTAGCCAGTCTGTCTCAGTAAGTGCCAGTGCTTCAGCGTCAGTAAGCCTGAGCCAGTCAGTTTCAACAAGTGCCTCTGCTTCAACCTCATTGAGCACCAGCCAGTCTGTCTCAGCAAGTGAATCTGCTTCAAGCTCATTGAGCGTGAGTCAATCAGCTTCAGCAAGCACAAGCGCTTCAGCGTCACTGAGCTTGAGCCAGTCAGTTTCATTGAGCACGAGCGCTTCAGCTTCACTGAGTGGTAGTCAATCTGTCTCATTGAGTAATAGTGCTTCAGCATCAGTAAGCTTGAGCCAATCCGTTTCAACAAGTGCAAGTGCCTCAGCATCATTGAGCCTGAGCCAATCAGTTTCAGCAAGTGAATCAGCCTCAGCTTCGTTGAGTGGCAGCCAATCTGTCTCAACAAGCGCAAGTGCTTCAGCGTCAATGAGCTTGAGCCAGTCAGTCTCAGTAAGTGCCAGTGCTTCAGCTTCGTTGAGTGGTAGTCAATCTGTCTCAGTAAGTGCCAGTGCTTCAGCATCAGTAAGCTTGAGTCAATCCGTTTCAGCAAGCGAGTTAGCTTCAGCGTCATTGAGCTTGAGCCAGTCAGTCTCAGTAAGTGCAAGTGCTTCAGCATCAGTAAGCTTGAGTCAATCAGTTTCAACAAGCGAGTCTGCTTCAGCGTCAATGAGCTTGAGCCAGTCAGTCTCAGTAAGTGCAAGTGCTTCAGCTTCGTTGAGTGGTAGTCAATCTGTCTCAGTAAGTGCAAGTGCTTCAGCATCAGTAAGCTTGAGTCAATCAGTTTCAACAAGCGAGTCAGCTTCAGCGTCAATGAGCTTGAGTCAGTCAGTTTCAACAAGTGAATCAGCTTCAACGTCATTGAGCACCAGTCAGTCAGTCTCAGTAAGCACAAGTGCCTCAGCTTCGTTGAGCTTGAGTCAATCAGTTTCAACAAGTGCAAGTGCCTCAACCTCATTGAGCACCAGCCAGTCTGTCTCAGTAAGTGCAAGTGCTTCAGCATCAGTAAGCTTGAGCCAGTCAGTTTCAACAAGCGAGTCTGCTTCAGCATCAATAAGCCTGAGCCAGTCAGTTTCAACAAGTGCTTCAGCTTCAACGTCATTGAGCTTGAGCCAGTCAGTTTCAACAAGCGAGTCTGCTTCAGCGTCATTGAGCTTGAGTCAATCCGTTTCAACAAGTGCAAGTGCCTCAGCATCAGTAAGCTTGAGTCAATCCGTTTCAACAAGCGAGTCAGCTTCAGCATCAGTAAGCCTGAGCCAGTCTGTCTCAGCAAGTGAGTCTGCTTCAGCGTCATTGAGCTTGAGCCAGTCTGTCTCAGTAAGTGCCAGTGCTTCAGCATCAGTAAGCCTGAGCCAGTCCGTTTCAACAAGTGAATCAGCTTCAACCTCAATGAGCGCAAGCCAGTCTGCTTCAGCGTCATTGAGCACCAGCCAGTCTGTCTCAGCAAGCGAGTCTGCTTCAGCGTCAATGAGCTTGAGCCAGTCTGTCTCAGCAAGTGCCAGTGCTTCAGCATCAGTAAGCTTGAGTCAGTCAGTTTCAACAAGCGAGTCAGCTTCAGCGTCATTGAGCACAAGTCAGTCTGTCTCAGTAAGCGCAAGTGCTTCAGCGTCAATGAGCTTGAGCCAGTCTGTATCAGCAAGCACAAGTGCCTCAACTTCATTGAGCGCAAGCCAGTCTGTCTCAGCAAGCACAAGCACTTCAGCGTCAATGAGCTTGAGCCAGTCTGTCTCAGTAAGTGCCAGTGCTTCAGCATCAGTAAGCCTAAGCCAGTCCGTTTCAACCAGCGCAAGTGCCTCAGCATCGTTGAGCTTGAGTCAATCAGTTTCAACAAGCGAGTCTGCTTCAGCGTCAATGAGCGCAAGCCAGTCCGTTTCAACAAGTGAATCAGCTTCAACCTCAATGAGCGCAAGCCAGTCAGTCTCAACAAGCGAGTCTGCTTCAGCGTCATTGAGCACAAGTCAGTCTGTATCAGTAAGCACAAGTGCTTCAGCATCAGTAAGCCTGAGCCAGTCTGTATCAGCAAGTGAATCAGCCTCAACCTCATTGAGCACAAGTCAGTCTGTATCAGCAAGTGCAAGTGCCTCAGCATCAGTAAGCTTGAGCCAGTCTGTCTCAGCAAGCACAAGCACTTCAGCATCAGTAAGCCTGAGCCAGTCTGTATCAACAAGCGAGTCTGCTTCAGCGTCATTGAGCGCAAGCCAGTCAGTTTCAGCAAGTGAATCAGCTTCAACCTCATTGAGCACAAGTCAGTCTGTATCAGTAAGCACAAGTGCTTCAGCGTCATTGAGCTTGAGCCAGTCAGTTTCAACAAGCGCAAGTGCTTCAGCGTCATTGAGCTTGAGTCAATCTGTTTCAACAAGCGCAAGTGCTTCAGCATCGTTGAGCTTGAGCCAGTCAGTTTCAACAAGTGCCTCAGCTTCAACCTCAATGAGCTTGAGCCAGTCAGTCTCAGCAAGTGAGTCTGCTTCAGCGTCAATGAGCGCAAGCCAGTCTGTATCAACAAGTACAAGCGCCTCAGCATCAATGAGCTTGAGCCAGTCAGTTTCAACAAGTGCCTCAGCTTCAGCATCATTGAGCGCAAGCCAGTCCGTTTCAACAAGTGAGTCTGCTTCAGCCTCATTGAGCTTGAGTCAGTCAGTCTCAACAAGTGCAAGTGCCTCAGCGTCACTGAGCTTGAGCCAGTCAGTCTCAGCAAGTACAAGCGCTTCAGCATCGTTGAGCTTGAGCCAATCAGTTTCAATAAGCGCAAGTGCCTCAGCGTCATTGAGCTTGAGCCAGTCAGTCTCAGCAAGCACAAGCACTTCAACATCAGTAAGCTTGAGTCAATCAGTTTCAACAAGTGAATCAGCTTCATCTTCGTTGAGCTTGAGCCAGTCAGTTTCAACAAGCGCAAGTGCTTCAGCGTCATTGAGCTTGAGCCAATTCGTTTCAACAAGCGCAAGTGCCTCAGCGTCACTGAGCCTGAGTCAATCAGTTTCGGCAAGCGAATCTGCTTCAACTTCATTGAGCGCAAGCCAGTCTGTATCAGCAAGTGCAAGTGCTTCCGCATCGTTGAGCTTGAGTCAATCAGTTTCAACAAGCGAGTCTGCTTCAGCGTCCTTGAGTTTGAGTCAATCTGTCTCAGCAAGTGCAAGTGCCTCAACTTCATTGAGCTTAAGTCAATCCGTTTCAACAAGTGAATCAGCTTCAGCGTCATTGAGTACCAGCCAGTCAGTCTCAGCAAGTGCAAGTGCTTCAGCATCAGTAAGCCTGAGCCAGTCCGTTTCAACAAGCGAGTCTGCTTCAGCGTCATTGAGCGCAAGCCAGTCTGTCTCAGCAAGCGTAAGTGCCTCAACTTCATTGAGCTTGAGCCAATCAGTTTCAACAAGCACAAGCGCTTCAGCATCGTTGAGCTTGAGCCAGTCAGTCTCAGCAAGCACAAGCACTTCAACATCAGTAAGCTTGAGTCAATCAGTTTCAACAAGTGAATCAGCTTCATCTTCGTTGAGCTTGAGCCAGTCAGTTTCAACAAGCGCAAGTGCTTCAGCGTCATTGAGCTTGAGCCAATTCGTTTCAACAAGCACAAGTGCTTCAGCATCAGTAAGTCTGAGTCAGTCAGTCTCAGCAAGCACAAACACTTCAGCGTCAGTAAGCCTGAGCCAGTCAGTCTCAGCAAGCACAAGCACTTCAGCATCAGTAAGCTTGAGTCAATCCGTTTCAACAAGTGCAAGTGCTTCAGCATCAGTAAGCCTGAGCCAATCAGTTTCAACAAGTGAGTCTGCTTCAGCGTCCTTGAGCACCAGCCAGTCTGTATCAGTAAGCACAAGTGCCTCAGCTTCATTGAGCGCAAGCCAGTCAGTTTCAACAAGCGCAAGTGCCTCAGCGTCACTGAGCCTGAGTCAATCAGTTTCGGCAAGCGAATCTGCTTCAACTTCATTGAGCACTAGCCAGTCTGTATCAGCAAGTGCAAGTGCTTCCGCATCGTTGAGCTTGAGTCAATCAGTTTCAACAAGCGAGTCTGCTTCAGCGTCCTTGAGTTTGAGTCAATCTGTCTCAGCAAGTGCAAGTGCCTCAACTTCATTGAGCTTAAGTCAATCCGTTTCAACAAGTGAATCAGCTTCAGCGTCATTGAGTACCAGCCAGTCAGTCTCAGCAAGTGCAAGTGCTTCAGCATCAGTAAGCCTGAGCCAGTCCGTTTCAACAAGCGAGTCTGCTTCAGCGTCATTGAGCGCAAGCCAGTCTGTCTCAGCAAGCGTAAGTGCCTCAACTTCATTGAGCTTGAGCCAATCAGTTTCAACAAGCACAAGCGCTTCAGCATCGTTGAGCTTGAGCCAGTCAGTCTCAGCAAGCACAAGCGCTTCAGCATCGTTGAGCTTGAGCCAGTCAGTCTCAGCAAGCACAAGCACTTCAACATCAGTAAGCTTGAGTCAATCAGTTTCAACAAGTGAATCAGCTTCATCTTCGTTGAGCTTGAGCCAGTCAGTTTCAACAAGCGCAAGTGCTTCAGCGTCATTGAGCTTGAGCCAATTCGTTTCAACAAGCACAAGTGCTTCAGCATCAGTAAGTCTGAGTCAGTCAGTCTCAGCAAGCACAAACACTTCAGCGTCAGTAAGCCTGAGCCAGTCAGTCTCAGCAAGCACAAGCACTTCAGCATCAGTAAGCTTGAGTCAATCCGTTTCAACAAGTGCAAGTGCTTCAGCATCAGTAAGCCTGAGCCAATCAGTTTCAACAAGTGAGTCTGCTTCAGCGTCCTTGAGCACCAGCCAGTCTGTATCAGTAAGCACAAGTGCCTCAGCTTCATTGAGCGCAAGCCAGTCAGTTTCAACAAGCGCAAGTGCCTCAGCGTCACTGAGCCTGAGTCAATCAGTTTCGGCAAGCGAATCTGCTTCAACTTCATTGAGCACTAGCCAGTCTGTATCAGCAAGTGCAAGTGCTTCCGCATCGTTGAGCTTGAGTCAATCAGTTTCAGCAAGTGAATCAGCTTCAACCTCATTGAGCACAAGTCAGTCAGTCTCAGCAAGCACAAGTACTTCAGCATCAGTAAGCTTGAGTCAATCTGTCTCAGCAAGTGAATCAGCTTCAACGTCATTGAGCACCAGCCAGTCTGTATCAACCAGAGCAAGTGCTTCAGCGTCATTGAGCTTGAGCCAGTCTGTCTCAGCAAGCGTAAGTGCCTCAGCATCGTTGAGCTTGAGCCAGTCTGTCTCAGCAAGCGTAAGTGCCTCAGCATCGTTGAGCTTGAGCCAGTCTGTCTCAACAAGTGCAAGTGCCTCAGCGTTATTGAGTACCAGCCAGTCTGTCTCAGTAAGTGCAAGTGCTTCAGCATCAGTAAGTCTGAGCCAGTCTGTATCAGCAAGCACAAGCACTTCAGCATCAGTAAGCTTGAGTCAGTCAGTTTCAGCAAGTGTAAGTGCTTCAGCATCAGTAAGCCTGAGCCAGTCCGTTTCAACAAGCGAATCGGCTTCAGCCTCATTGAGCGCAAGCCAGTCTGTTTCAGTAAGTGCAAGTGCTTCAGCATCATTGAGCGCAAGCCAGTCTGTCTCATTAAGCACAAGTGCTTCAGCATCAGTAAGCCTGAGTCAATCAGTTTCAACAAGCGAGTCTGCTTCAGCGTCATTGAGCTTGAGCCAGTCAGTCTCAGTAAGTGCAAGTGCTTCAGCATCAGTAAGCCTGAGCCAATCAGTCTCAACAAGTGCAAGTGCCTCAACTTCATTGAGCACTAGCCAGTCTGTCTCAGTAAGTACAAGTGCTTCAGCTTCGTTGAGCACCAGCCAGTCAGTCTCAGTAAGTGCAAGTGCTTCAGCGTCATTGAGCGCAAGCCAGTCCGTTTCAACAAGTGAGTCTGCTTCAGCGTCATTGAGCGCAAGCCAGTCAGTTTCAGCAAGTGAATCTGTTTCAACCTCATTGAGTACCAGCCAGTCAGTCTCAGTAAGTGCAAGTGCTTCAGCGTCATTGAGCGCAAGCCAGTCCGTTTCAACAAGTGAATCTGTTTCAACCTCATTGAGTACCAGCCAGTCAGTCTCAGTAAGTGCAAGTGCTTCAGCGTCATTGAGCGCAAGCCAGTCCGTTTCAACAAGTGAATCAGCTTCAGCGTCATTGAGCGCAAGCCAGTCTGTATCAGTAAGTGAAAGTGCTTCAGCATCAGTAAGCCTGAGCCAGTCAGTTTCAACAAGCGAATCGGCTTCAGCGTCATTGAGCGCAAGCCAGTCTGTATCAGCAAGTGAATCAGCTTCAACCTCATTGAGCACCAGCCAGTCAGTCTCAGTAAGTGCAAGTGCTTCAGCGTCCTTGAGCTTGAGCCAGTCTGTTTCAGTAAGTGCAAGTGCTTCAGCATCAGTAAGCCTGAGCCAGTCCGTTTCAACAAGCGAGTCTGCTTCAGCGTCATTGAGCTTGAGTCAGTCTGTTTCAGTAAGTGCAAGTGCTTCAGCATCAGTAAGCCTGAGCCAGTCAGTTTCAACAAGCGAATCAGCTTCAGCCTCATTGAGCACCAGCCAGTCTGTATCAGCAAGTGAATCAGCTTCAACCTCATTGAGCACCAGCCAGTCAGTCTCAGTAAGTGCAAGTGCTTCAGCGTCATTGAGCGCAAGCCAGTCCGTTTCAACAAGTGAGTCTGCTTCAGCGTCATTGAGCGCAAGCCAGTCAGTTTCAGCAAGTGAATCTGTTTCAACCTCATTGAGTACCAGCCAGTCAGTCTCAGTAAGTGCAAGTGCTTCAGCGTCATTGAGCGCAAGCCAGTCCGTTTCAACAAGTGAATCTGTTTCAACCTCATTGAGTACCAGCCAGTCAGTCTCAGTAAGTGCAAGTGCTTCAGCATCAGTAAGCCTGAGCCAGTCCGTTTCAACAAGCGAGTCTGCTTCAGCGTCATTGAGCTTGAGTCAGTCTGTTTCAGTAAGTGCAAGTGCTTCAGCATCAGTAAGCTTGAGTCAATCAGTTTCAACAAGCGAGTCAGCTTCAGCGTCCTTGAGCTTGAGCCAGTCAGTTTCAGTAAGTGCCAGTGCTTCAGTAT
Source organism: Streptococcus sp. Marseille-Q8145 (assembly GCF_965112035.1). Lineage (NCBI taxonomy): Bacteria > Bacillati > Bacillota > Bacilli > Lactobacillales > Streptococcaceae > Streptococcus > Streptococcus sp. Marseille-Q8145. The sequence goes on from NZ_CBCOPQ010000002.1 coordinate 570,423, forward strand.
CAGTAAGCCTGAGCCAGTCCGTTTCAACAAGCGAGTCTGCTTCCGCGTCCTTGAGCTTGAGCCAGTCTGTTTCAGTAAGTGCTTCAGATTCAGCAAGCACAAGCTTGAGTACAAGCCTCAGTGCCTCAATTAGTGCTTCAGATTCAGCAAGCACAAGCCTCAGTGCCTCACTCAGTGCCTCAGATTCAGCAAGCACCAGCTTGAGCACAAGTCTCAGTGCCTCACTCAGCGTTTCTGACTCAACAAGCACGAGCTTGAGCACTAGCCTCAGTGCTTCAATCAGCGCGTCAGACTCAGCAAGCACCAGCTTGAGTACGAGCCTCAGTGCCTCAATTAGTGCTTCAGATTCAGCCAGCACGAGCTTGAGCACCAGCCTCAGTGCCTCACTTAGCGCTTCAGATTCAGTAAGTACAAGTTTGAGTACGAGCCTCAGTGCCTCACTCAGCGCTTCTGACTCAACAAGCACCAGCTTGAGCACTAGCCTCAGTGCTTCAATCAGCGCTTCAGATTCAGCCAGCACCAGCTTGAGTACTAGCCTCAGTGCCTCAATTAGCGCTTCAGATTCAGTAAGTACAAGTTTGAGTACGAGCCTCAGTGCCTCAATTAGCGCTTCAGATTCAGTAAGTACAAGTTTGAGTACTAGCCTCAGTACCTCACTCAGTGCTTCAGATTCAGCCAGCACAAGCTTGAGCACAAGTCTCAGTGCCTCACTTAGCGCTTCAGATTCAGCCAGCACAAGCTTGAGTACAAGTCTCAGTGCCTCACTTAGCGCTTCAGATTCAGCCAGCACAAGCTTGAGCACAAGTCTCAGTGCCTCAATTAGTGCGTCAGATTCAGCCAGCACAAGCTTGAGTACGAGCCTCAGTGCTTCAATCAGCGCTTCAGATTCAGCCAGCACAAGTTTGAGTACTAGCCTCAGTGCCTCAATTAGCGCTTCAGATTCAGTAAGTACAAGTTTGAGTACTAGCCTCAGTGCCTCAATTAGTGCTTCAGATTCAGCCAGCACGAGCCTGAGCACGAGCCTCAGTGCCTCACTTAGCGCTTCAGATTCAGCCAGCACGAGCCTGAGCACGAGCCTCAGTGCCTCACTTAGCGCTTCAGATTCAGTAAGTACAAGTTTGAGTACTAGCCTCAGTGCCTCACTCAGCGCTTCTGACTCAACAAGCACCAGCTTGAGTACGAGCCTTAGTGCCTCACTTAGCGCTTCAGATTCAGCCAGCACAAGCTTGAGCACAAGCCTCAGTGCTTCACTCAGCGCTTCTGACTCAACAAGCACCAGCTTGAGTACTAGCCTCAGTGCTTCAATCAGCGCTTCTGACTCAACAAGCACCAGCTTGAGTACTAGCCTCAGTGCCTCACTTAGCGCTTCAGATTCAGCCAGCACCAGCTTGAGCACAAGTCTCAGTGCTTCAATCAGCGCTTCAGATTCAGCCAGCACGAGCCTTAGCACGAGCCTCAGTGCCTCACTTAGCGCTTCAGATTCAGTAAGTACAAGTTTGAGTACGAGCCTCAGTGCCTCAATTAGCGCTTCAGATTCAGTAAGTACAAGTTTGAGTACGAGCCTCAGTGCCTCAATTAGTGCTTCAGATTCAGCCAGCACGAGCCTCAGTGCCTCACTCAGCGCGTCAGACTCAGCCAGCACGAGCCTGAGCACGAGCCTCAGTGCCTCAATTAGTGCTTCAGATTCAGCAAGCACCAGCTTGAGTACTAGCCTCAGTGCCTCACTTAGCGCTTCAGATTCAGCAAGCACAAGTTTGAGCACAAGTCTCAGTGCCTCAATTAGCGCTTCAGATTCAGCAAGCACAAGTTTGAGCACAAGTCTAAGTGCTTCACTCAGTGCCTCAGATTCAGTAAGTACAAGTTTGAGCACAAGCCTCAGTGCATCACTCAGTGCCTCAGATTCAGCGAGCACCAGCTTGAGCACAAGCCTCAGTGCCTCAATTAGCGCTTCAGATTCAGCAAGCACAAGTTTGAGCACAATTCTAAGTGCATCAATCAGTGCGTCAGATTCAGCAAGTACTAGCCTGAGCACGAGCCTCAGTGCCTCACTTAGCGCTTCAGATTCATCAAGCACAAGCTTGAGCACAAGTCTAAGTGCTTCACTCAGTGCCTCAGATTCAGCAAGCACCAGCTTGAGTACAAGCCTCAGTGCTTCACTCAGTGCCTCAGATTCAGCAAGCACAAGTTTGAGCACAAGTCTAAGTGCTTCACTCAGTGCCTCAGATTCAGTAAGTACAAGTTTGAGCACAAGCCTCAGTGCATCACTCAGTGCCTCAGATTCAGCGAGCACCAGCTTGAGCACAAGCCTCAGTGCCTCAATTAGCGCTTCAGATTCATCAAGCACAAGCTTGAGCACAAGTCTAAGTGCTTCACTCAGTGCCTCAGATTCAGCAAGCACCAGCTTGAGTACAAGCCTCAGTGCCTCAATTAGCGCTTCAGATTCATCAAGCACAAGCTTGAGCACAAGTCTAAGTGCTTCACTCAGTGCCTCAGATTCAGCAAGCACCAGCTTGAGTACAAGCCTCAGTGCTTCACTCAGTGCATCAGATTCAGCAAGCACAAGTTTGAGCACAAGTCTAAGTGCTTCACTCAGTGCCTCAGATTCAGTAAGTACAAGTTTGAGCACAAGCCTCAGTGCATCACTCAGTGCCTCAATTAGCGCTTCAGATTCAGCAAGCACAAGTTTGAGCACAATTCTAAGTGCATCAATCAGTGCGTCAGATTCAGCAAGTACTAGCCTGAGCACGAGCCTCAGTGCCTCAATTAGCGCTTCAGATTCATCAAGCACAAGCTTGAGCACAAGTCTCAGTGCCTCAATTAGCACTTCAGATTCATCAAGCACGAGCCTGAGCACTAGCTTCAGTGCCTCACTAAGCGCGTCAGAGTCAACAAGCACCAGCTTGAGTACAAGTCTCAGTGCCTCAATCTCAGCAAGCGCAAGCTTAAGCACCAGCGTATCGGCTTCAGTCAGTGCGTCAGATTCAGCAAGCGTGAGTGTAAGTACCTCTACATCACTTAGCGATAGCCTTTCAAGCAGCTTGAGTACAAGTGTGTCACAACAATCAAACTCATTCAGCTACAGTAAGGGTGATCCAACCAGCGAGTCTAAGCCAGAGTTTAACTTGCCAAGCTACCTCGCATCTGTAAGTGCAAGTACTTCATCTTCTGTAAGTGATAGTCAGTCTATCTCTACTTCATTGAGTACAAGTGCAAGCATTTCAGGATCAATCAGTGCCAGTCATGCTATTGCTGACGATTCGCTTTCAGCAAGTGCCTACTTGAGCATGAGTGTCTCTGTTTCATTGAGCACATCTGCAAGTGTGTCACTGAGTGATAGCGCAAGCATCTCTACTAGTCTGTCTGAAAGTGCATCTGTATCTAGTGTTACAAATCACTCTCAAGCACCTAAGCCACAGCCTGCACAACCAGAAAAAGTTAAGGTTACTCCAAATACTAAAGCTTTACCAAATACAGGAACTGCCCATAATCCATTAGCAGCGCTTGGATTAGGAATAGCAACGTTGGCATCAGCCTTTCTTAAGAACAAAAAGAAGAAAGAATCAACATCTGATGTGAATTTGGAAGACTAATCTTAAAACCTAGCTAAAATGATAGCAGCACTTTAGCGATGGAACGCAAATCCCAGATAGCCATAGGCTATCTGGGATTTTTGCTTTTTGCATGTATAGAATGTGAGTTATGCTGAGATAAAAGATAAACTGAGGCAATTTATATCTTTTAAGCCTGAGATTAGAAAGCTGTGAGCCAAGCTAAATATTTTGAAATTTAGCTCTTCCTGCTTGTCTTTTCTTGTAGTGAGAGAGCCTTGTCGCTTGCTCTAGTTTGTTCTTGAGTGTGATGAAAATAAAAGTTTCAAAATGAGTAAAAATAATTCAATTCTTTTTTAGAAAAGGCTTGTGAGATTAGGCTGGATGTTTTAAAATAGTATAGGAGATTATCCGCTATTTATTTTTCGGAGGAAAAGAAATGTCCATTAATTGGCAAGAAATTATATTTAGCTTTTTAGGAGGCTTGGGGCTGTTCCTGTACAGTATTCGTATGATGGGTGACGGCTTGCAGCAGGCGGCAGGAGATCGTCTGCGCTATTTCATTGATAAATACACGAGCAATCCTTTTTTAGGTGTGCTAGTTGGGATTGGGATGACAGCCCTGATCCAGTCTAGTTCAGGTGTGACGGTGATCACAGTTGGTCTGGTTAGTGCGGGGCTGTTGACCCTGCGTCAGGCTATCGGGATTGTCATGGGTGCTAATATTGGTACGACCGTGACCTCCTTCATCATTGGTTTTAAGTTAGGTGATTATGCACTTCCCTTGCTCTTTATCGGTGCGGTTTGCCTCTTTTTCACAAAAAATCGCTCTGTTAACAATATCGGGCGCATCTTCTTTGGTGTTGGCGGGATCTTTTTTGCCCTCAATCTCATGAGTGGAGCCATGGAGCCGCTTAAAGATCTGCAAGTCTTTCGCGACTACATGGTTCAGCTGAGTAAAAATCCAGTCTTAGGTGTTTTTGTCGGAACGGGTTTGACCTTGCTCATCCAGGCATCATCAGCGACTATTGGGATTCTGCAAAATCTCTATGCCAGCAATCTCATTGATTTGCATGGGGCCTTGCCTGTCCTCTTCGGTGACAATATCGGAACGACGATTACAGCGATCATCGCTTCCTTGGGCGCTAATATCGCAGCCAAGCGTGTCGCTGGAGCCCATGTAGCCTTTAACGTGTTGGGGACAATCATCTGTATGATTTTCTTGTTGCCTTTTACATCGCTGATTCAGTGGTTTGAGACAGCCTTGCACTTGTCACCAGAAATGACCATTGCCTTTGCCCACGGAACTTTTAATATTACCAATACCATTATCCAGTTTCCTTTTATTGGCTTTTTAGCATATTTGGTTACCAAGTTGATTCCGGGTGAGGATGAGACCGTTAAATACGAATCTCTCTACCTAGATACGATTTTGATTGACCAAGCGCCATCACTGGCTTTGGGAAATGCTAAAAAGGAACTCCTTCACTTGGGTGGCTACGCGGCTAAATCTTTCGAATTGGCCTATGATTATATTATTAACTACGAAGAAAAATCAGCTGAGAAGGGCCATAAGACTGAGGAAGCCATCAACGCTATTGATGATGAATTGACTCGCTATCTGATTGTCCTATCTGGTCAGCAACTCAATCCAAAGGAGAGTGAAGTCTTGACTAGCATTCTGGACTCTAGCCGTGATTTGGAGAGAATTGGTGACCACTCAGAAGCTTTGCTGAATTTGACAGACTACTTGCACCGCAAAAAGGTGGAATTTTCACCAGCTGCCTTAGCAGAGTTGGAAAACATTTATCAACTGACCTTGGACTTTATCAAAGAAGCTTTGACTTCTGTGGAAACAAATGATGTGGAATTGGCCAACACTTTAGAAGCCAAGCATGCAGCTATTGACAAGCTAGAACGTAGCCTGCGCAAGACCCACATTGCCCGTCTTAACAAGGGAGAATGTACGCCTCAGGCTGGGGTCAACTTCATCGATATTATTTCCCACTATACTAGAGTTGCTGACCACGCCATGAATTTGGCTGAGAAAGTACAGATGGAACAAATTTAAGACAGAAAGAGGCTGGGACAAAAGTCCTAGCCTCTCAATTGTCTTTGGATTGTAGAGCAAGACGCAGTGGTTGAGTGGGCTCTACTACGCTGATTTCATCAGCTTTTACAGCCCTACTCAACTGTGCGGAGGTGGGACGACGAAATCGAATTCTAACGAATTACCGATTTCTGTCCCACTCTCTTTTCTTGATTTAAATAATATAATAAATTTTTCTAAAAAAGAGGTATAGACCATTTACAAATAAAATAGAAAGCGTTATAATAGAGTCAATAGAAATAGAACAAGAGGAGGCAGTCAAATGCCTAAATATATAAAAGCCGATCAGTTCTTCTATCCTCAAGGAATTCGCAAGGGTGGATTTTTAGAAGTGATTGATGGAAAATTTGGAAAATTAGTAGAGGAAGTCCCTGCGGATGCGGAAGTGGTGGATTACACAGGCTACTCTGTCGCACCGGGTCTGGTGGATACCCATATCCATGGTTTTGGTGGGGTCGATGTCATGGACAATAACATCGAAGGTACCCTCCATACCATGAGTGAAGGGCTTTTGACGACTGGGGTGACTAGTTTCCTGCCGACTACGCTGACATCATCTTACGAGCAACTCCTAGCTGTGACAGAAAATATCGGTGCGCGCTATCAAGAAGCAAGTGGTGCCAAGATTCGTGGTCTCTACTTTGAAGGGCCTTACTTCACTGAAAAGTACAAGGGTGCCCAAAACCCAGCCTACATGAAGGACCCTCGTATGGATGAATTTCGTGCTTGGCAAAAGGCAGCCAATGGTCTGCTAAATAAGATTGCTTTGGCACCTGAGCGTGAGGACGTGGAAGAATTTGTCCGCACCATCACTGATGAAGGTGTGACAGTCGCTTTGGGGCACTCTAATGCGACCTATGACGAAGCCAAGGCAGCAGTAGAAGCAGGAGCCAGTGTCTGGGTACATGCCTACAATGGTATGCGGGGCTTGACCCACCGTGAGCTAGGTATGGTTGGGGCTATGTACGAGCTTCCTCACACTTACGCAGAGTTGATTTGTGATGGTCATCACGTGGATCCCAAGGCCTGTGATATTTTGCTTAAGCAAAAGGGGCATGAACATGTAGCTCTCATCACAGACTGTATGACTGCAGGTGGGCTGGAAGACGGCGACTATATGCTGGGAGAATTTCCAGTGGTGGTAGCCAATGGCACAGCTCGTCTCAAATCGACTGGTAACTTGGCAGGATCAATCCTGCAGCTCAAAGACGGTCTGAAAAATGTGGTTGAGTGGGGCATCGCAAACCCTCACCAAGCAGTCATGATGGCCAGTCTCATTCCAGCAAAATCCGTCCACATTGACGATGTCTGTGGCCAGATCAAGGAAGGCTATGATGCCGATTTTATCGTGCTGGACAAGGATTTGGAGCTGGTTGCTACTTATCTGGATGGTGAAAAGCGCTTTGAAGCTGCCTCTAGTATTCTTTAATTGAGTCTCCTTATATTTTTAGAAAGGATGGGGTAACCTGTCCTTTTTAATGTGGAGCTGCTGCTTTGTCCCTAGGTTTTGCTAGAGGGACTTGGGCAAAGCTAGAATGGTTGGCGCAACTAGAAAGTCTCTGAGAAATTTTTCTTAACAGATGGTAGGGCTTTCTCAATGAAAGAGAAGATGTTATAATAGGCTTATCACAAATGAGGAGGACAGGATGAAAAAGATTGATTATAAATTTATGGGAATGGGCTTGGTGTTCCTCTTCTTTGGATTATTACTGCATCGTTTCTTGATATTTATTGCTGGGTTGGCCTTTATCATTTACAGCTTTTTCAGCCGAGGCATGGCTCCAACCAAGGAAAATATCTTTAAGCCAAAAATGTCCAAAAGAAAGAAAAAATAAGGAGAACAGATATGCAAAATTATACCCTTAACAATGGCGTCAAGATTCCAGTCTTGGGCTTTGGTACTTGGAAGGCTCAGGACGGAGAAGAGGCTTATCAGGCAGTCTTGGCTGCCCTTAAGGCTGGCTATCGCCACATTGATACGGCAGCTATCTATAAGAATGAGGAGAGTGTTGGTCGAGCAATTAAAGACAGCGGCATTCCGCGTGAAGAGCTTTTCATCACCACCAAGCTCTGGAATAGCAAGCATACTTATGAAGAGGCTTTAGAAGCCTTTGACAGCTCTATGGAGCGGTTGGGGCTGGATTATCTGGATCTCTACCTTATCCACTGGCCAAATCCTAAGCCTGTACGAGAAGATGGGGCTTGGCAAAAGCGCAATGCAGAAGTTTGGCGGGCTATGGAAGACCTCTACCAAGCTGGTAAGATCCGAGCGATCGGTGTCAGCAATTTCCTGCCTCATCACCTAGAGGCTCTGCTGGAAACAGCGCGCGTCACACCAGCCGTCAACCAAATCCGCCTAGCGCCAGGTGTCTATCAGACAGAGGCAGTGGACTTCTGCCGTGCCCATGATATCCTACTTGAAGCTTGGGGACCATTTGGCCAAGGCGAGCTCTTCCAAAATTCAGCTGTGCAGGCGATAGCAGATAAGTATGGCAAGACTATTGCCCAAATCGCTCTCGCTTGGAGCCTACAAGAAGGCTTCCTACCCCTGCCTAAGTCAGTCACTCCGAGTCGGATTGCTAGCAATCTGGATTGCTTTGACATCGAACTGAGTCCAGCTGACCTCGAAATTCTCAAAAATATCAGCGGTTTGGAAGGCGGAGCACCTAATCCAGATGGAATGGATTTTTAAGCGATAGACGAACATCTTTTTAGTTGAAATCAAGCTACTCGATATGTTAGTTATTGGTATTTAATGAAGTTTTATAGTGACCTAGGCCTCGGCCGGTCACTTTTCCTATAGAATCATTGCAATCTAGACCTCGAATCCTCTTTTCATTTCGATTTATAAGAACCATCGCCCCTCGGTCATTTGTCGTCAAAAACAAGTGCCAGATGAGGGTCTCTCAAGAGACTATAGTTTCTTGAAAAGAAGAATTAGTTTTTATAGGTTCTTTTGAGGATTATAAGGGTATTGCTATTGCAGTTATACCGAATCGGAAGTTATGATTTTTTATCATAGGTTTAAAACAAAAGTATTGATAAAATATGGTTACAAAGCATAGTTGTCTATTTCGCTAACCTTGCTAATCTTATTAGTTCTCACAAAGATAAAAACTGTCCTCATTGGCACCAATAAGGGCGCTATTTTCGAATTATATAAATGAGTCCCTTTTGAATATTTCTAAGGGGACTTATCAGTATTTGATAACTTAAAAGTATTTACTTTTAATAACTTTAGAGTTATAATATATTCGAAAAGGGGTTGCTTTGTGCACACTATTTATTTTTATAAAGATAAACATGGGAATCAACCAGTTTTGAACTATATGAAGGAGTTGGCTAGTCTCAATAGCAAGGATAGCCGGATCAAACTCAACAAGCTCAATGACTATATCGAGCTCTTGAGTCAACAGGGAATTCGTGCCGGTGAGCCCTACATCAAGCATCTAGAGGCAGAGATTTGGGAATTACGACCCTTACGGGATCGGGTTTTGTTTGTGGCTTGGATAGATGGAAGCTTTGTCTTACTGCATCATTTTGTTAAAAAGACGCAGAAGACACCTAGACGGGAAATTGAGAAAGCCAAACGAGAATTGCAAGATTTGAAAGAAAGAGGGCTAAAAGATGAAGAATAGTGCCATCGGTAGTAATTGGAAAGAAGCAAGAGCAGAGCTTTTCACCAAGGAAGAAATCCTAGAAAGTGATCTGCGGGTAGCGATTATGACAGAGCTGATCGAGGCCAGACATGAAAAAGGCATTAGCCAAAAGAAGCTTGAAGAACTCAGTGGGGTCAGTCAACCTGTCATCGCTCGAATGGAGACAGGAAAGACCAACCCTCAATTGGATACGGTATTGAAAGTATTAGCAAGCCTTGGCAAGACCCTAGTCGTCGTCCCACTAGAGCAAGAAAAGGCTTAATAGAAAATAAGAAATAAATATTAGAGAAACAAATCAAACTTACCAGAGGCTTTGACCAATTCCTTCCATAGAGCCAGCTTAGACGCACTCTGATAAAAAGCACACCCCAAACGTTAGATTTTATGTCTAACGTTTGGGGTGTGCTTTTTTATTGCAACTTGTTCTATTTATCAATACAATTTCAAATCACGAGGGTCAACTGGGAAAGTTGGATTGTATGGATTGTGGCGTAGTTTGAAGTGTTTGACGTCTTCTATGGTCTGAGTTCCAGATAGTTGCATAACGGTTTTTAGTTCAGCATTTAGGTGTTCAAAGACTTGGCGAACACCAACGCTACCACCAAGAGCCAAACCATAAATGACAGGACGTCCAATGGCTACTAAGTCTGCTCCTGAAGCCAAGGCTTTAAAGACGTGTTGGCCACGGCGAATGCCAGAGTCAAAGACAATCGGCACACGTTTATCTACTGCTTCAGCGACTTCTTGAAGTGAGTCAAAGGCAGCCGGTCCACCGTCGATTTGGCGGCCACCGTGGTTGGTTACCCAGATACCAGAAGCACCTGCGGCAAGCGAACGTTCGACATCTTCACGGCATTGAGGACCTTTGACATACACAGGGAGCCCTGAGTATTCAGCGATAAATTCTACATCTCGTGGAGACAGGCGTTGTTTAGCTGATTTGTAGACAAAGTCCATGGACTTACCAGCACCTTCGGGTAAATATTCTTCAACGATAGGCATGCCAACTGGGAAAACAAAACCATTGCGCTTATCGACCTCACGATTGCCTCCTACAGTCGCATCCGCAGTTAAGACAATGGCTGTGTAGCCTTCTGCCTTGACACGATCCATGATATGGCGGTTAATGCCATCATCTTTGCTGAAGTAAAATTGGAACCAATGAGGTGTCCCTTGGAGGGCTTGGGAAATTTCCGGAAGGTCAACGGTGGAGTAGGAGCTGGTTGTATAAAGAGAGCTAAACTCATGTACACCACGCGCAGTAGCCACTTCCCCCTGTTCATTTGCTAATTTATGGGCTGCAACAGGCGCCATGATGATTGGTGAAGACAGTTTTTCGCCTGCAAATTCAATCTCAGTGCTTGGATTTTCCACATCACAGAGTGTATGAGGAACAATGAGTTTATGATTAAAAGCTCGAATGTTCTCGCGTAAAGTGAACGTGTCCTCAGCTCCACTCGCGATGTAGCCAAAAGCAGCTTTAGGAATGACCTGCTGCGCCATGGGCTCCAGATCATAGGTATTGATAAAATCCACAGGGCCTTCGGCATTGCTTGTTTTGTATGACATAAAATGTCCTCCTTGATAAAAGTAAACGTTTACTTTTTGATTTACAGGAACATCTTAACTCTTTTTCATGTCATTTTCAAAAATTTTGTCTGGAAGTTTCAGATCGCAATAGAGACGATAAATATTTTTTATCATTGTGATAGAAAATACATATTATCCAAACATGTCTTTTAGTGCTACAATAGCTGTATTATTCCTAGATGGGAGGTTCTCTTTTGGATTGGTCCATTGTTGAACAATATCTACCATTGTATCAAAAGGCATTTTTTCTAACCCTTCATATCGCAATTTGGGGCATTTTGGGAGCTTTTCTAGTTGGTTTACTTGTTAGTATTATCCGGCATTATCGTATCCCTGTTTTGGCACAGCTAGCCACAGCTTATATTGAATTGTCGCGAAATACGCCTCTTTTGATCCAACTCTTCTTTCTCTACTTCGGGCTTCCTCGGATTGGGATTGTCCTTTCCTCAGAGGTCTGCGCCACCCTTGGTCTCATCTTTTTAGGAGGCTCTTATATGGCAGAATCCTTCCGAAGCGGGCTAGAAGCAGTTAGTCAAACCCAGCATGAGATTGGCTTAGCGATCGGTCTGACACCCGTTCAAGTTTTTCGATACGTGGTCTTGCCGCAAGCCACAGCAGTGGCTCTGCCGTCCTTCAGTGCCAATGTGATTTTCCTGATCAAGGAAACCTCTGTCTTCTCTGCGGTTGCTCTAGCCGACCTCATGTACGTTGCCAAGGACTTGATTGGTCTTTACTATGAGACAGACATCGCACTGGCTATGTTGGTAGTAGCCTATCTTATTATGCTCCTGCCTATATCATTGCTTTTTAGTTGGATAGAAAGGAGGCTCCGCCATGCAGGATTCGGGAATACAAGTACTCTTTCAGGGAAATAATCTTTTGCGGATCTTACAAGGATTGGGAGTCACGATTGGGATTTCCATCCTCTCTGTCCTCTTGTCTATGATTTTCGGTACGGTTATGGGAATCATCATGACCTCTCATTCTAGAGTCGTTCGTTTTTTAACACGTTTTTATCTAGAATTTATCCGCATCATGCCCCAGCTGGTTCTACTCTTCATCGTTTATTTCGGTTTAGCCCGAAACTTTAATATCAACATTTCTGGAGAGAATTCTGCCGTTATCGTTTTTACCCTCTGGGGAACGGCTGAGATGGGAGACTTGGTTCGTGGAGCTATCACTTCCCTTCCTAAACATCAGTTTGAAAGCGGACAGGCGTTGGGGTTGACGACCTTCCAGCTTTACTACCACATCATCATCCCTCAGGTCTTGAGAAGACTGCTTCCGCAGGCCATCAATCTCGTTACCCGGATGATCAAAACGACTTCTCTGGTTGTTTTGATTGGAGTCGTTGAAGTTACAAAGGTGGGACAGCAAATCATCGATAGCAATCGCTTGACCATTCCAACCGCATCCTTTTGGATTTACGGCACCATACTGGTTCTGTATTTCGCAGTTTGCTTCCCTATCTCTAAACTATCCACTCACTTAGAAAAACACTGGAGGAACTAAATGTCTGATACCATATTAGAAATCAAGGATCTAAAAAAATCCTTCGGAGACAATCCCATCCTCCAAGGACTTTCCCTAGAAATCAAAAAAGGAGAAGTAGTGGTTATTCTAGGGCCATCTGGCTGTGGGAAAAGCACTCTCCTTCGCTGCCTCAATGGCTTGGAAACCATTCAGGGTGGAGATATTCTTCTGGATGGTCAGTCCATTATTGGAAGCCAGAAAGACTTTCACTTGGTTCGTCAAAAGATTGGCATGGTCTTTCAAAGTTATGAACTCTTTCCCCATCTGGATGTCCTGCAAAATCTTATCCTAGGTCCTGTCAAGGCACAAGGGCGAGATAAGAAAGAAGTGACGGAAGAAGCACTGCAATTACTGGAACGCGTCGGCTTGCTCGATAAAAAACACAGCTTCGCTCGCCAATTATCTGGTGGACAAAAGCAACGGGTTGCTATTGTCCGTGCCCTGCTCATGCATCCAGAAATTATCCTCTTTGACGAGGTGACGGCTTCGCTGGATCCTGAAATGGTACGTGAGGTCCTTGAACTCATCAACGACCTAGCTCAAGAAGGGCGTACCATGATTCTAGTAACCCACGAAATGCAGTTTGCCCAAGCCATTGCGGACCGGATTATCTTCCTCGACCAAGGGAAGATTGCTGAAGAAGGAATGGCTCAGTCCTTCTTTACCAATCCACAAACCAAACGAGCACAGGAATTTTTAAACGTTTTTGACTTCAGCCAATTTGGCTCATATTTATAAAGGAGATTCTTATGAAACTACTCAAATCACTCTTAACTGTTTTGGCACTTGCCTTTGCCCTTATCTTTGTCACAGCTTGTGGCTCAGGCGGAAATACTACTTCTTCATCTGGCAAAACTACTGCTAAAGCTCGCACTATTGAGGAAATCAAAAAAAGTGGTGAACTTCGAATTGCTGTATTTGGAGACAAGAAACCTTTTGGTTATGTAGACAACGACGGTTCTTACCAAGGTTATGACATCGAACTGGGAAATCAGCTGGCCAAAGACCTCGGTGTTAAGGTAAAATACGTTTCTGTCGATGCTGCCAACCGTGCAGAATACTTGATTTCTAACAAGGTGGACATCACCCTTGCCAACTTTACAGTTACAGACGAACGTAAGAAACAAGTTGACTTTGCCCTTCCATACATGAAGGTTTCACTGGGTGTTGTATCTCCTAAGAAAGGTGTTATCACAGATGTTAAACAGCTTGAAGGCAAGACTTTGATTGTCACAAAAGGAACTACTGCTGAAACATACTTTGAGAAAAATCATCCAGAAGTTAAGCTTCAAAAATACGACCAATACAGTGACGCCTACCAAGCTCTTTTGGATGGACGTGGAGACGCCTTCTCGACTGACAATACTGAAGTTCTAGCTTGGGCTCTTGAAAATAAAGGATATGAAGTGGGGATTTCTTCTCTCGGTGATCCAGATACTATCGCACCAGCAGTCCAAAAAGGAAACAAAGAGTTGCTTGATTTCATCAATAAAGACATTGAAAAATTGGGCAAGGAAAACTTCTTCCACAAGGCTTATGAAAAGACTCTTCACCCAACCTACGGTGATGCTGCAAAAGCAGATGACCTCGTTGTTGAAGGTGGAAAAGTAGAATAGAAGCGTTGGTCAAGTAGAAAAATCAGCCTTAAAAAATGAACCGCATTTCAACAGTTAGACAGAAAGAGTCTAGCAGTTGAGGTGCGGTTCAAATTATGTTCATTTGATTTATTTTATTTCTACAAGTAGAGCTCAGTTAGCTTGTGAGCTACACCGTCTTGGTCGTTGGTGAGTTCAAGCTGTTGGTCAGCGTAAGGCAGCAGGGTTTCGCTGGCATTTTTCATGGCATAGCCTGTTCCTGCAAATTCCAGCATTTCGGTATCATTGTGCTCGTCACCAAAAGCAATCAGGTCCTTGCGATCGACATTGAGGATATTGAGCAGGTATTGGAGGGCGAAGGCCTTGTTAACACCTTTAGGACCGCACTCAAGGATATTAAGCGGACCGCCCCAGGTATTGATGGAGAGTTCATGCTGGTAAAAGGCATTCATCTCTTCAGCTAGAGCATATTTGTCTGTGGCATGGGTTTGTAGCAAAATAGCATTTGGATTTTTGGTCACTAGCTGGGCCTGAAATTGATTTTCTGGCTTGAAATTATCAATTCCAAAGAGCTTGGGATCTGCGATTTCTTCGTTTGTATTGGTGATGTAGAATTTCTTACGGTATTCACCAGCGATGAAGTCGGCTTCGATCTCCTCTTTTCGTTGGACCATGTCTAGCAAAAAGGCTTTGTCTACGGTCAAGGATTGCTCAAATTCCCACTTTTTCTCAGGAATATGGGTCAAAGAGCCGTTGAAATTTATCATGGGAGTATTCAGCTCTAACTCTTTATAGAAATCTAGAGCCATGCGGTAAGGACGGCCAGTTGTGATGATGACCTTGTGTCCTTTAGCCGATATTTTTTTGATAGTTTCTTTGGTAAAATCAGACAGTTTACTCTCAGAGTTGAGCAAGGTTCCGTCCAAATCTACAGCAATTACTTTATTCGTCATTCTTTTTCCTCGTACAGTATCAATCAGTATAGTAAATCTATTATAACAGAATTAAGAATAAATGACACAAGTTGTGGTATAATGTTTCCTCAATAGCTAAGACGAAAGATGTCTGTTGATAGTCTATGAGCGAAGAGAGTTAAAGTAAGGGGAGGATCTTGTATGCGTAAACCAATTTTGATTCACATTTTTTTCCTACTGATTGCATTTGTCGTGTATATTCAGGGGATTACGGTTCAGGGGCCAGACCTGATCTGGAATATGATTCTGGCCTTAATTGCCTATGACGCTGCGGTCTTAACGACGATATCTAAGAAGCAGAAATGGCTTTATCCACTTTTGTTAGTGGTTTGGCTGGCCTTTTATCCTAATACTTTTTATATGTTGACGGACTTGGTGCACATGACTTGGGTGGGAGATACCCTGTGGAACCCTGTCAGCATGCGCTTATTCATGGCTTTTGTGCCGAGCATTTTATTTGGCGTTTACTGTGGGATTGAGAGCTGGAATATTTTGCGCGAGCGCTGGAAGTGGACTTGGTGGCTGGATATGCTTGTGGTTGCAGGGCTGTCTTATCTGTCGAGTCTAGCCATCTACATCGGTCGTTATGACCGTCTCAACACCTGGGACTTGGTGACGCGGCCCCAGCTAGTTGTCCAAAAATTACTGGAGACCTTTCAGAAGGATCGTCTGGTATTTATCCTTGGATTTACCTTTATCCAAATCATGACTTTACTCTTTTTAAGCAGAGAAAATAAAAAATAAGACACTTTAAAGTATTTTTTAGAGCAATGGACTTGAAAAAGTGAATGTTTTTGAGTATAATCATAGTATTGTTCGTAAATAACGAATAAGCAGCACTGTTTTAAAGAAAATCAGGAGTTCTCTTTTATACAGTTGCCATAAAACAATTTAGGAGATTATCTATAATGGATAAATTATTTAAACTCAAAGAGCACGGTACGGATGTTCGTACGGAAGTTCTCGCTGGGTTAACAACTTTCTTTGCTATGAGCTACATCCTCTTTGTCAATCCAGCCATGCTGTCGCAAACGGGTATGCCAGCTCAAGGTGTCTTTCTGGCTACAATCATTGGTTCCGTTGCTGGAACGCTCATGATGGCCTTTTATGCCAACCTCCCTTACGCACAGGCGCCAGGTATGGGGCTAAATGCTTTCTTTACTTTCACGGTTGTCTTTAGTCTGGGCTATACTTGGCAAGAGGCTCTGGGTATGGTCTTCATCTGTGGTCTGATCTCGCTCTTCATTACCCTGACCAAGATTCGGAAGGCTATTATTGAGTCTATTCCATCAGCACTTCGTTCAGCTATTTCCGCTGGTATCGGTGTCTTCCTAGCTTATGTAGGGATTAAAAATGCCGGACTGTTGAAGTTTTCAATCGATCCAGGCAACTATGTAGTAGCTGGTAAAGGAGCTGACCAAGCCAAAGCTGCTATTACAGCAAACTCAGCTGCAACTCCGGGATTAGTTGATTTTAATAATCCAGCAGTTTTACTGGCTTTACTTGGCCTAGCGATTACAGTTTTCTTTGTAATCAAGGGCATCAAAGGCGGCATTATCTTGTCTATCTTTACAACAACGGTCGTAGCGATTGCTGTTGGCTTGGTAAACCTGTCTGCGATTGACTTCGGTCAGCACAATCTGTCAACAGCTCTGAAAGAACTTGGACAAGTGTTCGGGGTTGCGGTTGGTCCAGAAGGCTTGGGAGCTCTCTTTGCTGATACGGCGCGCCTACCTCAGACATTTATGGCCATCCTAGCCTTCTCTCTGACTGATATCTTTGATACTATTGGTACCTTGATTGGAACTGGTGAAAAAGTGGGGATCGTCGCAAGCTCTGGTGAAAACCATGAATCAGAAGGTTTGGATAAGGCTTTGTATTCAGACTTGATCGGTACGACTATCGGTGCAATCGCCGGAACATCTAACGTTACTACTTACGTAGAGTCTGCGGCTGGTATCGGAGCTGGCGGACGGACTGGTTTGACAGCCTTGGTTGTAGCGGTCTGCTTTGCAGTATCTAGCTTCTTTAGTCCACTTTTGGCCATCGTTCCAACAGCAGCAACTGCACCAATCTTGATTGTCGTTGGGATCATGATGCTTGGCAGTCTGAAAAATATCCAGTGGGATGATATGGCAGAAGCTGTCCCAGCTTTCTTTACTTCTATCTTCATGGGCTTCACTTACAGTATCACGAACGGGATTGCAGCAGGATTTATCATGTATGCTCTTGTGAAAGTTATCAAAGGTCAAGCTAAGGATGTGCATCCAATGATTTGGATTTTAAATCTCCTCTTCATCCTTAACTTTATCAGCCTAGCTCTTTCTTAAGAATCATTGTTAAGAAGTTGGACATCTTCCAGCTTCTTTTTTATGCGAGAAAAATATTTGTGAATGATCTTAGTTTCTTTTTGATAGAAGTGAGTGGCCTGTTTTCGACAAAAGATTTGGAGGTCTATCTAATTTTTTTCAAACATTTTGCTTCCTCTATTAGAAAATTGAGCGCAAATGCAAATCTTCTGGTATAATAAAAGAATGTTTAGTCATAATGAAGAAGAATTAATCAAATGGGGCCAGCGTCTCGGAAGCCTCCTTCAGGAGCAAGATGTTTTGGTTTTGACAGGAGACTTGGGTGCGGGCAAGACGACTTTTACCAAGGGCTTAGCTCAAGGTCTGGGCATCAAGCAGATGATCAAAAGTCCGACCTATACCATTGTTCGGGAGTATGAAGGACGTTTGCCACTGTATCATTTAGATGTCTATCGGATTGGTGAGGATCCGGACTCGATTGACTTGGATGATTTTCTCTTTGGTGAGGGAGTTACGGTCATCGAGTGGGGAGAATTACTAGGGGATAGTTTACCAGATGATTATCTGAAGCTGACCCTTGTGAAGAAAGACGACGGTCGCGAGCTAGTCTTTGAAAGTCAGGGACGCCGTTCTCAGGAACTACTGGAGGAATTGCTGCATGGCTGAGTTTAAATTGGCCTTGCGGGAGGCAGAAAAGACAGATGCCGCTGACTTGATTCGCTTTTTAAATCAAGTCGGAGCCGAGTCAGACTACATGACCTTGGATGAGGCGGGGATTTTGATGGATGAAGATCAGATGGCTCAGTTCATTCAGCGTCAAGCTGAGTCGGATAATCAGCTTTATCTCTTGGCCTTGCTTGATAATGAAATCGCTGGGATTGTCAGTATCACAGCGGATTTTCATGAGCGGATTCGTCACATTGGGCAAGTCTTTATCGTTGTCAAACAAGCCTTTTGGAATCAAGGCCTCGGTCGTATCTTGCTAGAAGAAGCTGTGGATTGGGCAGAAAATGGAAGCAGTCTTCGCCGTTTGGAACTGACTGTTCAGGTAAGAAATGAGCGAGCTGTTCATCTCTATAAAGAATTAGGATTTGAAATCGAAGGCCTACAAAAAAGAGGGGCCTATTTAAGAGAAGGGATATTTCTAGATGTTTACCTGATGGGAAAACTGATAGATTGATGAAATATGTTTAAAAAAATTGTACGAATGTTTTTAAGCCTTTTGCTTGTCACAGCTATTGGAGTAGGAGGCTATGCTTGGACTATTTACAATCAGTCAACGGACGCTTTGTCCCATACTTACAAGGGTTTTGGGAATGAGACGAACGTTATTGCGGAAACCAAGCCCTTGACGATTTTACTGATGGGGGTAGATACAGGAAGCGGCTCGCGGTCTGATACCTGGAAGGGAAATAGCGACTCTATGCTTCTCCTATCTGTCAATCCTCAGACTAAAAAGACGGTCATGATGAGTTTGGAGCGGGATATTCTGACTCAAATCGATGAAAATGGCGAAACGACAGAAGCCAAGCTAAATGCAGCCTATGCTTATGGCGGTGCAGAATTAGCCATCGCGACCATTGAGAAAATGATGAATATCCATATTGACCGCTATGTGATGATCAATATGCAAGGACTGGTTCAGCTAGTCGATGCAGTTGGCGGTATTGAAGTCAACAATACTTTTGATTTCCCGATTTCCATCGAAGAAAATGAACCAGAATACACTGCAACTGTCGAGCCAGGTAAGCATTTGATCAACGGAGACCAAGCTTTGGTTTATGCCCGCATGCGTTACCAGGATCCAGAGGGTGACTACGGTCGTCAGAAACGTCAGCGTGAGGTGATCCGAAAGGTCGTTGAGAAGGTGCTCAGCCTTAATAGTATCAGTCATTATCAAGCTATTTTGCGAGCAGTCAGCAAGAATATGCAGACCAATGTAGCGCTGGATGCGGGAAGTATCCCTCAGTTATTGGGCTACAAAGACGCCTTTAGAAGTATTCAGTCTGAACAATTGCGTGGGGAAGATGCTACCTTGGCTGATGGCGGTAGCTATCAGCTGGTTACGTCTGATCATTTGCTAGAAATGCAAAATTTGATTCGGAAAACGTTGGGCTTGTCTTCAGTTAAGACTCTGAAAACCAATGCCGTACTGTATGAAGACTTGATGGGAGGCCGGAGCCTACGTGCTTCTAGTTCAGAGAGTTCAAGCTCAGTCCAGAATGATCGAGCTATTTATAGCCAACCTAGTGAGAGCACTTATGGTAGTAGCTATAGCAGTTATAGTAGTTATAGTAGTTATAGCAACTATAGTTCCTATACTCCTGAGCCGAGCGCTAGCAGTGAACCGCCAGCAAGTTCTGCGCCTACATCTACGCCAGCTCCGACACCGTCAGCACCATCTGCCGATCACCCCACAACATCAGCATCTTCAGAATAAACAAATCGCCCAAGCTTACTAGCTTGAGCGATTTTTAATGTCCGTGGTTCTTATTTTGCGAGCCATTTCCAGAAGAAATCAATAATATAGGTCAGTCCGTAAGTGTAGATGATGAGGGTGATGGGTTTGCAGAGTACGATAATCAGCATATACTTTCTGAAGGTCATCTTGGTCAGGGCGGCCAGCATACAGAGGAAATCAGCAGGACTGATGGGCCAAATCATCATAAAGATAAAGAAACGCTCAAAACGATTTCCCTCATCCAGCCAGCCCACATACTTGTCATAGGTCCGCTTGCTGACGACGGACTGGACAAAGGCTGGTCCGTAGGTGCGTGCCAGATAGAATATGATGGCGCAGCCGATGACGATGCCAACATAGTTGTAGATGGTGCCGACGATATGCCCGTAGATAAAGATGCCCGCTACAGAGGTCAAGGCACCAGGGATAATGGGCACGACAGTCTGCAAGATTTGTAGGAAGATAAACAGAGGTGGTCCCCAGACGCCTGCTTGTTTGATAAAGGCAGACAAGGTTTCCTTGGACTGGAGAATCCCTGCATAGTAGGCCCAGATGCAAAAGGCCACTGTCCCCACAGCTCCGATGATGGACGACCAGTTGATGATTTTTTGCAAAAAGGGAGAAACAGCTTTCATTTCTCGATCCTTGCTTACCATAGGCACCTCCAAGAGAATTGTTCTTATATCTACTATAGCATCTTTTGCCATTTTTGTAAGCTTTGAAGCTATAGGTGCTAAAAAGTATGAAAGATGATATAATGATATGACTGGTGAGCAATAATCTATAAGCATTCAAAAATTAGAGAGAGTGCTTGTGCTCGAACTAAAAATTCTAAGAGTTAGGAGAGTTATAGTGGAAGAATTTCTAAACTTATATCACCAAAAATTGTGGGAGATTGCATATGAGAATCTCGTAACCACTTTTTTCTATCCTAATACAGTTTTCTGGCTTGTACTATTTTTAATTTTTTTGTACGGCTCTTTAGGAAAAAAACGGATTCTATTAATTATAGCTAGTTATTTCTTCTTGTTCCTTTTGGGCGGAGTCGCAGAGTCTGTGAATAGTTACGACAAAATTATGAATCCAAATTCAATTTATAACAAATACTTTCTTTACGATTCGATAGTTTCAGTAGAAGGTCATTTCCAGATTGAGTATGTAGATAAGCAGCCCTTATCTAGTGTTGATGGAGAGCTTAAGAAAGCAGATGTTATACTATTTGCGGTATATGCTCCTGTATATTATGATGGTCTTTTTACTGATACAGCATATTTGTTAACAGGTGAGTATAGACGAGGGAAATCATTTTTAGTTGCTTTAGTAGGATACAAAGAGAAAGATGGTGAATGGGAATCTGTTGACATTCGCATTGCACCGGGGGTTGAGGAGAAGGATTTTCAGAAATTTTCGAAGATACTTCATATCAGAAAAGCTAAAGAATCGTCTTTTAATGGCGTTGTCAGTTATCTTCAAGAACTTCATGAAAAAAAGTTAGAGAGGGAAAAAAATAGATAGTGGTCTTATGAGCATGAATTTTGCCCATTTTAAAATGAAGCTTCCCGTTTGGGAAGCTGTTTTCATTTACTTGGAAAATAGAGAAGGGAAAATCTCCCGATGGCTCTTGGAAGGAATGGGGTTATAGGTGCCAAAAAGCCTATTTTATGCTATAATAGTGCGAATACGATTTTTGGAGAGAGATGTGGCGATTGAAGATTACATGCCCGACTTTGCGGTTGAGGCGGTTTACGATTTGACAGTAGAGAGTTTGAAAAGGCAGGGGATCAAAGCGGTTTTGGTGGATTTGGATAATACCCTGATTGCTTGGAATAATCCTGACGGAACCCCAGAGATGAAGACGTGGCTCCATGATTTGCGGGATGCAGGCATTCGGATTATCGTGGTGTCCAATAATAACCAAAAACGGGTCAAGCGGGCTGTTGAAAAGTTTGACATTGACTACATCTACTGGGCGATGAAACCTTTCACTTGGGGAATTGACCGAGCGCTCAAGCTTTTTCATTTTGAAAAAAATGAAGTGGTCATGGTGGGCGACCAGCTCATGACGGATATTCGGGCAGCGCATCGGGCCGGGATTCGTTCGATTTTGGTCAAACCGCTGGTCGAGCACGACTCTATCAAGACTCAGATCAATCGGGCGCGTGAACGCCGTGTGCTCAAGAAAATCACTGAAAAATACGGCCCAATTCAATACAAAAAAGGAATTTAAGCATGGAAGAACTTCTCTGTATCGGCTGCGGAGTCCCTATTCAGACAGAAGATAAGAGCCAGCTAGGCTACACACCTCAGTCAGCTCTAGAAAAAGGCTTGGAGACAGGCGAACTCTATTGCCAGCGCTGTTTCCGTCTGCGCCATTATAATGAAATCAGCGACGTCCAGCTGACGGATGATGACTTTCTGCGGCTTCTGCATGAGGTTGGGGATAGCGACGCTTTGGTCGTCAATGTTGTCGATATTTTTGACTTTAATGGCTCGGTCATCCCTGGCCTGCCGCGCTTTGTCGCAGGAAATGATGTTCTCTTGGTCGGGAATAAAAAGGACATTCTGCCTAAGTCGGTCAAGGATGGCAAGGTAACCCAATGGCTGACGGAGCGAGCTCACGAAGAAGGCCTGCGTCCAGTTGATGTCATTCTGACCTCTGCTCAGAACAAGCAAGCGATTAAGGACTTGATTGACAAAATTGAGCACTGCCGCAAGGGACGTGATGTCTATGTAGTCGGCGTGACCAATGTCGGAAAGTCTACTTTGATTAATGCGATTATTCAGGAAATCACGGGTGATAAGGATATTATTACGACTTCGCGCTTCCCGGGAACAACTCTGGATAAAATTGAGATTCCTTTAGCGGATGGCAGTCATATCTATGATACGCCGGGTATCATCCATCGTCATCAGATGGCTCACTATCTTTCTGCTAAGAATCTCAAATACGTCAGTCCCAAAAAGGAAATCAAGCCCAAAACCTATCAGCTTAATCCAGAGCAAACCCTCTTTTTGGGTGGTTTAGGCCGTTTCGACTTTGTGGCAGGTGACAAGCAGGGCTTCACGGCTTATTTTGACAATGAGCTTAAGCTCCACCGTACCAAGTTGCAAGGTGCTAGCGAATTTTATGACAAGCATGTTGGCAGTCTACTAGTGCCACCAGTTGGCAAGGAAAAGGAAGAATTTCCAGCCTTGGTCAAGCATGAATTTAGCATCAAGGAAAAGACGGATATTGTCTTCTCTGGTCTGGGTTGGATTCGTGTCAGTGGTCCTGCCCGAGTAGCTGGCTGGGCGCCAGAGGGTGTGGCGGTTGTCACTCGGAAAGCGATTATATAATACTCAAGAAACCAAGGGGAATAAATCTCCTTAAAATAAGGAAGGAAAAGGCCATGAACAGTGGGGGGTAAAGCGAATCCTAGCTGTATCAAGCCTTATAGAAGAACATGACACTAACATCAAAACAACGGGCCTTTCTCAACAGTCAGGCACATAGTCTCAAACCTATCATTCAGATTGGGAAAAATGGACTCAACGACCAAATCAAAACCAGCGTTCGTCAGGCACTGGACGCGCGAGAGCTGATTAAGATCACGCTCTTGCAGAATACAGATGAGAATATCCACGAGGTTGCGGAGATTCTGGAAGAGGAAATCGGAGTGGATACGGTGCAGAAGATTGGCCGGATCTTGATTCTCTACAAGCAGTCCAGCAAGAAAGAAAATCGCAAACTTTCTGTCAAAGTCAAGCAAATTTAAGGAAAAATTTCTGTGGAGATGTCAGCCTATGGCTATTGAATTACTAACCCCCTTTACCAAGGTGGAATTAGAACCAGAAGTTAAAGATAAAAAACGCAAGCAGATTGGTATTTTAGGCGGGAATTTCAATCCTGTCCACCATGCTCATTTGGTCGTGGCGGATCAGGTCCGTCAACAGTTGGGCTTAGATCAGGTTCTACTCATGCCAGAGTATGAGCCGCCCCATGTGGATAAGAAAGAGACCATTGATGAACAGCATCGGCTGAAAATGTTGGAGCTGGCTATCGAGGGCATTGAAGGCTTAGGAATTGAAACCATTGAGCTGGAGCGCAAGGGAATTTCCTATACCTACGACACCATGAAGCTCCTGACAGAGCAACATCCAGATACGGACTATTACTTTATCATCGGTGCGGATATGGTGGACTACCTGCCCAAGTGGTACCGCATTGATGAGCTGGTTGAGCTGGTTCAATTTGTCGGTGTTCAGCGGCCGCGCTACAAGGCGGGGACTTCTTACCCTGTCATCTGGGTGGATGTCCCCCTTATGGATATTTCTTCCAGTATGGTGCGGGATTTTCTGGCTCAGGGACGGACTCCTAATTTCCTGTTGCCTCAGTCAGTGCTAGACTACATTAAGAAAGAAGGGCTTTACCTATGACCTATGAAAGCTATATCCGCATGAGTCGTGAGGCCTTACTGGCTAAGATGGAAACTGTCATGCCTGAGAAGCGCCTGCGGCATTGTCTAGGTGTGGAAAAGGCTGCCCGTGAATTAGCGGAGCGCTTCGGTCTTGATGTCGAAAAGGCTGGTCTGGCAGGCCTTCTACACGACTATGCCAAAAAGGTTTCAGATGAGGAATTTCTGGCCTTGATTGACAAATACCAGCTGGATCCTGATCTGAAAAACTGGGGCAATAATGTCTGGCATGGCATGGTGGGCATTTACAAGATTCAGGAAGATTTAGGCATAGAAGATGCTGAGATTCTGCGAGCCATCGAGGTTCATACGGTGGGCAGTGGCACCATGTCTGAGCTGGACAAGGTCGTCTATGTCGCTGACTATATCGAGCACAACCGGGACTTTCCGGGAGTAGACAAGGCCAGAGAGCTGGCCCAGTGGTCGCTCAATCAAGCTGTGGCCTATGAAACAGCAAGGACTGTGGAGCATTTGGCTCACAAAGGGATGCCCATCTACCCGCAGACCTTGGAGACCTACAATGCCTTTGTAGGATATTTGAAGGAAATAGAAGAATGAAAACAGCTCTAATCATTATAGATGTACAAAATATCTTAGTGGAGACAGGTTTTCAGTCTGATAAAATGATGGATAAAATTTCCTTTCTGCAGCATGAGGCCAGGAGTAAAGGTGTCGAAATTATTTATATTCAGCATATTGAAAATCCAGAAGATAGTGCGTTGGAAGATTGGCAGTTGTCTCCTCTCTTGAATCGAAAGTCAGACGAAAAGGTCTTTCAGAAGAAGTATAATAGTATTTTTAAAGAGACAGGTTTGAAGGATTACTTGGATAAAGAAGATATTGGCCGTCTAGTTTTATGTGGCATGCAGACGGAATATTGTGTAGATGCATCAGTTAAAGTTGGATTTGAATTTGATTATAAACTTGTCATTCCAGAAGGTGCTTTTACAACTTTTGATGGAGAAGAGGCTTCGGCAGAAAAAATAAATACTTTTTATCAAAAAATTTGGAACAGACGTTTTGCGGATGTTCTAGACTACAAAAACATTTTTAATTAAAGAGGAACTATGAAAGAACAAGAATTATTGGAACTGGTCGTGAAGGCGGCCGATGAAAAGCGCGCAGAAGATATTGTGGCTTTGGATTTGCAAGGTTTGACCACTGTGACAGATTACTTTGTCATCGTCAGCTCGATGAACAGCCGTCAACTGGATGCAGTCGCTGAAAATATCCGTGAGAAAGCTGCAGCGGCTGGAGTTTCTGCTGGTCATGTTGAGGGCGACGCAGCAGGTGGCTGGGTTCTCCTTGACTTGGGCGGCATCGTTGTCCATGTCTTTTCTGAGGAAATGCGGGCGCATTACAATCTGGAAAAGTTGTGGCACGAAGCAACTGGTGTGGATGTTGCGGCCTTATTGGAAGAAAAAAACAAGTGATTTTTTGCCCTTAGGCAGAAAGCAGAATTCGGCTCAGTCAGCCTGCTGGCTGGGCTATTTTTGAAAGGAAAAGTATGGCAACTTATGAAACCTTCGCGTCGGTTTACGATGCGATTATGGATGATTCTTTGTATGAGAAGTGGACGGAGTTCAGCCTGCGCCATTTTCCCAAGGATAAGAAAAAGCTGCTGGAGCTGGCCTGTGGTACGGGCATTCAGTCCATTTATTTTAAGCAGGCTGGTTTTGATGTGACAGGGCTGGACCTGAGTCAGGAAATGCTAGATTTGGCAGAGAAGCGTAGCAGAGAGGCCGGTTTGAACATTCCCTTTATCCAGGGCAATATGTTGGATTTGAGTGACGTCGGTCAGTTTGACCTAGTGACTTGCTATTCGGACTCGATTTGCTATATGGAGGATGAAGTCGATGTCGGTCAGGTCTTCTCCGAAGTCTATCAGCATCTAAATGAGGGCGGCCGCTTTATCTTTGATGTGCACTCGATTTACCAGATTGACGAGGTTTTTCCAGGTTATTCCTATCATGAAAATGCTGAAACCTTTGCCATGGTCTGGGATTCTTATGCGGACGAACCGCCTCATTCCATCGTGCATGAGCTGACTTTCTTTGTCCAAGACGAGGATGGGCGCTTCACGCGCCATGATGAGGTACATGAGGAGCGGACCTATGAGATTCTGACCTATGATATCTTGCTGGAGCAGGCCGGCTTTAAGAATGTCAAGGTTTACGCGGACTTTGAGGACAAGGAGCCGACTGATAAGAGCGCTCGCTGGTTCTTTGTGGCGGAGAAATGAAACTTAGCAATATGTTTTGAGGAGTTGAATTTGGAAAATAAACAGACTTTAATTTTTATAAAACAGAAAAATCGGACAGATGATGTTTTATCAATTAAGCCGGGAATAGATGGCAAAATTAAGGTGAGGTATACAAATAATAAAGAATATTCCTATAACAAAGAAGATGTTGAAGAATATCAATTTTTAGAAAAATTACCTGTAGAAAATTATCAATTTAGTCGCTCAGGATATGGCGCCTATAATAATGTTATCTCTGTTGAAAAATACTCATATTTAGAAAAAAATAAAATAAAAGTTTGTTTTGAACATGGC
>NZ_CBCOPQ010000003.1:0-392552 GCF_965112035.1 Streptococcus sp. Marseille-Q8145
GAATATCAACATTTTCAAGATTACATGTCTGATAAGGATCTCTTTGAAGTAGATTTATCAAAGTTATCTCCAAAAGTTCTTTTGGATTTATTGTTAGAGTGTGAAAAAATTTTTGAACAAAATAGAAAAATCGGTTTTATATTTAAAATAAAAAGTATTTTTAAATATAAAATAAGAAATTTTAGTTTTTATAAGCAAAATCCAGATTTTTTAGCTGCAACGATTCAGAAGAAATTCTATGAGACTGAGTTGGAAAAACTTAATAAAAAGTTATCAAAACTCGAAAATGATTATGAAACGAATTTAGGTGATGAATATATAGCCAATATGATAGAATATTCAAAATCTATTTTGAAAAGTGCTTTGTTAGAAAAATATATTCCTGGGGCGCCTCGGAAAGTAAATAATACAGATAACTCTGCAAAGAATAGGCTAAATTTTTCTAAAAAAATTTTAAAAGATTATCCTATAATCTTAAGTACAACATTTTCTGCCAGAAACTGTGTAGCTGATTCTATGTTGTACGACTATTTAATTATTGATGAAGCCTCACAAGTCGATATTGCTACAGGAGCATTAGCTTTATCATGTGCTAAAAATGTAGTAATTGTTGGAGATATTAAGCAATTACCAAATATTGTTACAAGGGAAGCAAAAGAAAAGTCAGAATGTTTACGAAAGGATTTGAAGATAAAACCTATATATAGCTTTAAAAAGAGCCTTTTGGAAGTAATGGTAGAATTATTTCCTGAAGAGCCTGCTACCTTATTGAAAGAGCATTATCGCTGTCATCCTAAAATTATTCAGTTTTGTAATCAAAAATTCTATAATGGGAAATTATGTATTATGACTAAAGATTATGGCGAGAAAGATGTGCTTATTGCTTGTAAGTCTGTAGCGGGGAATCATGCACGCCAGCACTCAAATCAGAGAGAAATTGATATCATAAAAAAAGAGGTGATTGATTATTATCTATTAGATAATAATACTACAGGAATTATTGCTCCATATCGTAATCAGATTGAGTTGTCTCAAAATCAACTGGAGGAATATATTAGTGAAACTGTACATAAATTTCAAGGTAGAGAATGTGAAACAATAATCCTTTCTACAGTAGATAATCAAATAACACATTTTACTGATGATCCCCACCTATTGAATGTGGCTGTTTCAAGAGCTAAAAATCGACTTATTTTAGTTACTTCTGGTAATAAACAAAAATCAAATATGAATATAACAGATTTAATAGACTATATTGCATATCAAAATTGTGATATCAAAGACAGTATGGTTAGATCAGTATTTGATTATCTGTATAAACAATATGAAGAACGTAGACTAAATTATTTTAAAATCGGAGCAAACATTCAAAATATGATTCAGAAAATTTGATGTTTGAATTACTAAAAGAAATTCTTACTTCATATTCAGAGCTTGACTTTATCACACAGTACCGATTAAAACATTTGATAAAAGATTTTTCATTGCTGTCATCTGATGAAGCAACATTTGTTAATCAGAGTCGAACCAGTGTAGATTTCCTGATATTTAATAAGGTTACAAAAGTTCCAGTTCTAGCAATTGAAGTTGATGGGGTTAAGTATCATAGTAATCCTGACCAAATGAAGCGGGATTCGATGAAAAATAATATTTTCAAAAATTATCAACTTCCTTTACTAAGGTTAGCAACAAATGGTAGCGGCGAGGAAGAAAAAATAAGGATTGCTTTGGCTGATTATAAATCAACTGACGAAATCATTCAGTCAAAAGATATGATTAACAATATTTAAATAGTAATAATTCTATATTCGAGGAGGAATTAATGCCTATCACCGGTATTATCGCAGAGTTTAATCCTTTTCATAATGGGCACAAATATCTGCTGGAGCAGGCTTCTGGTCTGAAAATTATCGCTATGAGCGGCAATTTTGTTCAGCGAGGGGAGCCGGCTATCGTGGACAAGTGGACTCGGGCACAGATGGTTTTGGAAGCTGGAGCGGATCTGGTTCTTGAGTTGCCTTTCTTAGTCAGCGTTCAGGCGGCAGACTTTTTCGCTAAGGGGGCGGTGGACATCTTAGAGAGACTGGATATCGAACAGCTGACTTTTGGGACCGAGGAAGTGCTGGATTATGAGAGTATTTCTAGGGTCTATGGTGAAAAGGCAGAGCAGATGGAGGCTTATCTAGCTAGCCTGCCGGATTCCCTATCCTATCCTCAAAAGACTCAGGCCATGTGGCAGGAGTTTGCAGGGCTCAATTTCTCAGGCTCTACGCCCAATCATATTTTGGGCTTGGCCTATGCCAAGGCTGTGACGGGAAAGGTTATAAAGCTGTGCCCGATTCAACGTCAGGGTGCTGGCTACCATTCCTTGTCAGCTGATCAGGAATTTGCCTCCGCAACGGCCCTTCGTCAGAAGTTGGATCAGCCAGACTTTATCAAAAAATTCACTCCAGCCTATCACTTGCTTGACATGGCACCCAAGGTGACCTGGTCGGACTTTTTTCCCTATCTCCGTTACCAGATAGTGACCTGTCCAGATTTGACGGACTTTTATCAGGTCAATCAGGAATTGGCCGTTAGGATTAGAGAGGCCTTGAAAAGCAGTGAGACCATAGAAGAGCTGGTCGAGCAGGTGGCGACCAAGCGCTATACCAAGGCTCGGGTCCGGCGTCTGCTGACCTATATCCTGGTCGGAGCTAGACAAGAAGGGCTTCCGTCAGGGATTCATATATTAGGCTTTTCCGAGCAGGGGCGCCAGCATTTGTCCAAGCTTAAGGGAAAAGTTGAACTGGTCAGCCGAATCGGCAAGGAGCCATGGGACGGTTTGACCCAGCAGGCTGACAAAGTTTATCAGCTGGGCAATCCTGCACTGACGGAGCAGAATTTTGGACGCTTTCCACTACAAAATACTCTCTGATAGTATAGATAGATTTGAGAAGTTTACTTGTAAATAGAGAGTGGGACAGAAATCGGTAATTCGTTAGAATTCGATTTCGTCGTCCCACCTCCGCACAGTTGAGTAGGGCTGTAAAAGCTGATGAAATCAGCGTAGTAGAGCCCACTCAACCACTGCATCTTGCTTGACAATCCAAAGACAATTGAGGAGGTTGGGACAAAAAGATTTCAATTTTTAAAAATCTTAATTATTAAGTCCCTCAAATCTATAATTAAATGCGAAAAGCGAACAAAGCAGAATTCTGATTACCAGAAAACTAGTTTTGTTCGCTTTTTATATTTGAGGTCGGACTTTTGTCCCAGCCTCTTCTTATTCACTAAATCGTAGGAAATATCCATCTGGATCCAAAACCCCAAATTCATGGGGATAAATAAAGCTATCTCCTACTCGAAATTCTCTTTTGGTCAGCGGACGATGGATGGGATAGTCAGCTTCCAGTAGTTTTTTGTGGAGCTGAGGGACATCCTCGA
Organism: Streptococcus sp. Marseille-Q8145; assembly: GCF_965112035.1. Classification (NCBI taxonomy): domain Bacteria; kingdom Bacillati; phylum Bacillota; class Bacilli; order Lactobacillales; family Streptococcaceae; genus Streptococcus; species Streptococcus sp. Marseille-Q8145. The sequence continues at coordinate 3,427 of NZ_CBCOPQ010000003.1, forward strand.
TGCCAAAGGAAATATTGACACCGCGTCCGAAAGGATAGGTCAGTTGGGCTAATTCTTCTGCGCTGCCTTCTTCTAGCATAAGTTGGCAGTCTTCAAGCGAGAGGAAGAGAAATTTGTCCTCTGGACGCTCGTATTCGACAGAGAATCCCAGCAAGTCGCAGTAGAAGTGGCGTGACTTGTCGATGTCAGATACCACGAATTCAGGAATGACAGCTTGATAGTCCATTAGCTTTCTCCTTAGAGCTCAATTTCCATGACAATCGGTGTGTGGTCTTGCCGTGCACCAGAGTCAATCATATCAGACTTGGTTACCTTGTCAGCCACGCGATTGCTGGTCAGCCAGTAGTCGATTCTCCATCCTGTGTTGTTGATTTTAGAAGTCTTGCTGCGCTGCGCCCACCAAGTGTATTGGTTAGGGATATCGCCGTGCAAGTGGCGGAAGGTATCGGTAAAGCCTTTAGCCAGCAGGTTGGTAAAGCCAGCGCGCTCTTCGTCGGTAAAGCCTGGTGAACGGCGGTTGCTGGCTGGATTGGCCAAGTCGATTTCCTTGTGGGCCACATTATAGTCACCAGTTGCAAGTACTGGTTTTTGTTCATCTAGTGAAGCCAAGTATTCAGCGTATTTGACATCCCAGACTTGACGCTCTTCCAAGCGTTTGAGACCATCGCCAGCATTGGGCGTATAGACCTGAGTGACGAAGAAGTCGTCAAATTCCAGCGTAATGATGCGACCTTCAACATCCATGGTTGACGGAGCGCCGATTTCTGGGAAGGTCACGATTGGTGTCAGCTCTTTTTTGTAGAGGAACATGGTTCCAGCATAGCCTTTGCGGGCTGGCTCTTGAGACGAACGCCAAGTGTTTTCATAGCCTGGGAAGAGCTCTTCTAAAATCTCAAGATGTTTTTTAGTAGGGCCTTTAGCAGAAAGCTTTGTTTCCTGAATAGCGATGATATCCGCATTTTCTGCTTGTAAGGTCTGAAGGACAGCCTGAGAGAGCTGAGCGCGTGCAGAATCACTGGTCAAGGCAGCGTTTAAAGAGTCAATGTTCCAAGAAATGAGTTTCATAAAATGTCCTTTTCTAGTAGAAATTTCCTGAGTTTATTATACCAAAAGATAGAGTTGATTTATAGCAAAGTGATTGTGAGAGGCTTGAAAAGCATGAAAGCTTTTCGACAATAGTTGGTGTATAAAATTTTAAATACTCGATTATCACAGATGGTGTTGCCCAAATTGATGTCTTGGAAGTTATTGACAAGACTGACGAATGTTTTCTTATTATAGTGGTCTTTTATTTGGCATACCGGCCTTGCGGGGGTATTTGTTGGGAGTTTCTTTCTTCTTTTCAACCACTGTGATAAAGCGGGGATCGCCGTTCGGTAGGGCATAACTGAGGTTGTCTTGGACCTTGCTAAAGAGTAAGTTAAGAGCATTTTTTGCTTCGTCCAGTTCTTCTGGAGCATTGGAAGCCTTGAGCGCCAGCAATTTCCCGCCAACTTTAAGGTAAGGAATGGTCAGTTCAGACAGGACCTGCATCCGAGCAACCGCACGGGCAGTGACTAGGTCAAATTGAGCCCGAAAAGCCTTGTCCTGAGCAAAGTCTTCTGCACGACCGTGGTAGAAATGAACCTTGTCCAACCCGAGCTCCTCTGCAAGTAGTTTTAGGAAGTTGATTCGTTTGTTGAGGGAATCAATGATAGTCACATCCAGCTGGGGACAGATGATTTTCATAGGGAGGCTAGGAAAGCCGGCACCGGCTCCGATATCTAATAGCTTAAGCTCTTGATTATCAATCAGGCCTTGCAAAACGGGCGCAATTGAATCATAGAAGTGCTTGAGATAGACTTCGTTTTTCTCTGTGATAGCCGTCAGATTGATTTTTTCGTTCCATTCGACCAAGAGTTCAAAATAACGCTCAAACTGGTCTTTCTGGCGGTCGGTCAGCTCAATTCCCTGCTGGCTTAGTAGCTGGTAAAATTCTTGCGGTGTCATAGTTTCATCCTTGTTTGTCAGTATTCATTCTATTATATCATAAAACGAGGCAAGGTGCTGCTGCCTATCAGCTTCTTGGGTACCCAAGGATTAGATACTGACTTGCCTTGATTTCCAGAATTTGTTTTCTAGAAAAGTGAAGAAGCTTTTTCTAGATTTCTGACTACTTTAGCGTTTGGATATTACTCAAGCTAAAGCTCTTTTGCTAGATGACATGTCAAGAAAGACAGGTTGAGCTTTTTTTGTTATAATAGGTGCAATCAAATCATAAGGAGTATCTTTATTATGTCCATGTTTTTAATTATTATTGCCGTTGTGGCAGTTGTAGCTATTTTCGTGATTTCTGTTTACAATGGTCTTGTTAAAAGCCGTATGCAGACTCAGGAAGCTTGGAGTCAGATTGATGTCCAGCTCAAGCGCAGAAATGACCTGATTCCCAACCTTTTAGAGACGGTTAAAGGTTATGGGAAATATGAGAAATCAACCTTGGAAAATGTTACTCGATTGCGTAACCAAGTAGCTGCTGCCTCATCACCTGCTCAAGCTATGGAGGCTAGTGACGCTCTGACTCGTTCGATTTCTGGTATCTTTGCAGTTGCTGAGAATTACCCAGATCTTAAGGCAAATACAAACTACTTGAAACTTCAGGAAGAGTTGACAAATACAGAAAATAAGATTGCTTATTCTCGTCAGCTTTACAATTCAGTAACCAGCAACTACAATGTCAAAATGGAAACTTTCCCAAGCAATGTCATTGCAGGTATGTTTGGCTTTAAAGCAGCAGACTTCTTGAAGACACCAGAGGAAGAAAAGGCTGTTCCTAAAATGGATTTTAGCGATTTGGGGTAGGTGGCTACTATGTTGTTTGACCAAATTGCCAGCAATAAAAGGCGTACTTGGGTTCTCCTCGTCGCCTTCTTTGCTCTTTTAGCTTTGATTGGGGCTGCTGTCGGCTATCTTTGGCTCGATTCTCCCTTTGGCGGAATGGCCATTGCCTTTATCATCGGTGGTATTTATGCTGTCAGTATGATTTTTCAGTCCACAGAGATTGTCATGTCAATGAACGGTGCGAGGGAAGTTTCCGAGCAGGAGGCGCCTGAACTCTATCACGTTGTGCAGGATATGGCCATGGTGGCTCAGATTCCTATGCCTCGGGTCTTCATCGTAGAAGATGCCTCGCCCAATGCCTTTGCGACTGGCTCAAAGCCTGAGAATGCGGCAGTGGCTGCCACAACTGGCTTGCTTGCCCTCATGAATCGTGAAGAGCTTGAAGGTGTAATGGGGCATGAAGTCAGTCACATTCGTAATTATGATATTCGCATTTCGACGATTGCAGTGGCGCTTACAAGTGCTGTCACGATGCTGTCTAGCATGGCTGGGCGCATGATGTGGTTTGGCGGTGGTGGCCGTCGAAGAAACGATCGGGACAATGACAATGGCTTAGGAATTGTTTTGATGATTGTCTCTATACTAGCTCTTCTTTTGGCGCCGCTTGCTGCAACATTGGTGCAGTTGGCCATCTCTCGTCAACGTGAGTACCTGGCAGACGCTTCAAGTGTTGAGTTGACCCGCAATCCTAAGGGCATGATCAATGCCCTGCTGAAGTTAGACAATAGCCAGCCCATGGAGCACCATGTAGATGATGCCAGTGCAGCTCTCTACATCAATGATCCGAAGAAAAAGGGTGGCTTGCAAAAGCTCTTCTACACTCACCCACCAATTTCTGATCGGATAGAAAGATTGAAAAATATGTAAGAAGGAAACCTAGGCTTCCTTCTTTTTTTGTATGGAATTGCGACGATTTTTACTCTAGTTATTTTTGAGGCTGAGTAGAAGGCAGACACCACCAAGCAGAGAGAAGACCAACCAAGCGCTTCCCATATTCCAAAGGCCGAGACTAGTGAAAAGCATGCTTCCTAGCGGAATGGAAAAGCTAAAAAGCATAGTGAGAAAGTTGGAGGTTTGGGCTAATACTTCTGGAGGAAGTTTACTCAGTAGCATGCTGTTGATTTTAGGATTGATTTTTCCAGAAATGTACATGAGAAAGGTCAGAAAGAAAATTCCCAAGAGAGCAGGAGCTTGGAGTAAATTGCTGATGCCTAAGAGGAGGAGAGCTAGCGAGCACCAAACGACGAGCCGCATCAGAGAGAGATTGGAAAAATAATCATTTGAGAAGGCACTAGCAGAGATAATCCCAATCACTGTGCAGGACTCGATAACTAGTAGAGACTGGCTCAGGTTTAGCCCCCAAAATGGGTGATCCAATAAATAGAGATTATAGAGTCCCATGATAGAGCCGGCCAGTGCATTTAAGAGGAGGACTTGAAGCAGCACTAGCAGGAAGTTTCCGATTTTCTCTTGTTCAAAAATCATTTGGACATTCTGGTAAAGGTCTTTCATCTGAGTCTTGAAAGGAAGTTTTTGCTCTGAAACAGCAGGGGCGTCATGGGTGAGTTTTTGGCGAATCAGATAGAGAGTGCTTGAGGAGAGTAGGAAGCAGAGGGCGTTGATGAGGGCGACCATAGCGAAATTCTGCTGGCTGATACTCAGTAACCAGACGCCCAAGGCTTGCCCAGCAAAATTTCCTAAAAAAGTAAGAAGTTGAGTGAAAGAGTAAGCTTCCATCAAATCTTTCTCTTCTATATTTTTCTGTAAGATAGGCATCTGTAGGCCACTGCGATAGTCGCTGATAATGTCGGAAAAGATATTGAGAAAGCAGACGGTAGCAAAGGCGAGGTAGGAGGCAGACTTGGTTAGGAGGGCGACTAAGATGAAGAGGAAGGCCTGCAAATAACCTAGATGAATAAGCCAGCGAGCCTTTCGATGGGTTTTGTCAGCTTTCATCCCGACAAAGACTGTGAAAAAGGTAGGAACAAGAACGATAAAATTAGCAATACCAACGGCAAACTTGGGCTGGGGCATGCTAGAAGCAAATACGATAAAAACGATGTTGTAGATAGAAGAGCCTAGGATATTAAAGACCCGTGACAGACTGATAGAGGCAAATAGTCTATTTCTTAAAGCAAGTTTCATAATAAATCTCCTTTGGGGACGAATCAATTTCGGAATGTGAAGGAATTCCAACTCGCAATGCATTGGTAGTTATGATTATAGCAAAATGTGGCATGCCCGCAAGACCTTTTCGCTGACTGGTAGAAGCTGGTAAGCTAAGTGGTAGATTTCTAAAAGTGACTTGCAAAAGCTATAAGGTAGCCTATCAAAAGCTGATATATTCTTTTAGATTTTTTTTTATACATGAATGTGATATAATAGATAGGATATGACAAAAGAATTTCATCACATTACTGTACTTCTTCACGAAACGATTGACCAGCTTGATGTTCAGCCAGATGGCATCTATGTTGATGCGACCTTGGGCGGAGCTGGTCACAGCGAGTATCTTTTGAGTAAGCTGGGAGACAAGGGGCATTTGTATGCCTTTGATCAGGATCAAACTGCGATTGACAATGCCAAAAAACATCTGGCTCCCTATATTGAGCGGGGTATGGTGACCTTTATCAAGGATAATTTCCGCAATCTCAAGACTCGTTTGAATGAAGTAGGGGTCGAGAAGATTGATGGAATTTGTTACGACTTGGGCGTATCTAGTCCGCAGCTGGATGAGCGGGAGCGCGGTTTTTCTTATAAACAGGACGCTCCGTTGGATATGCGGATGAATCAAGAAGCTAGCTTGACAGCTTACCAAGTTGTGAATCAATATCCTTATAACGACCTAGTCCGTATTTTTTTCAAATATGGCGAAGATAAGTTTTCCAAGCAGATTGCCCGTAAGATCGAGCAAGCGAGAGAAGTCAAGCCTATCGAAACGACGACGGAGCTGGCGGAGATTATCAAATCAGCCAAACCTGCTAAGGAACTGAAGAAAAAAGGTCATCCAGCTAAACAGATTTTTCAGGCCATTCGGATTGAAGTTAATGACGAGTTGGGGGCGGCCGATGAATCCATTCAGCAGGCCATTGACTTGTTGGCTGTAGGTGGTCGTATTTCAGTGATTACTTTTCATTCGCTGGAAGATCGCCTGACCAAGCAACTATTTAAAGAAGCTTCAACCGTAGATGTTCCCAAAGGTCTGCCTTTCATTCCAGATAATTTGCAGCCCAAGCTGGAGTTAGTTTCACGCAAACCCATTTTACCAAGCAAAGAAGAATTAGAAGCCAATAATCGCGCCCATTCTGCGAAGTTGCGCGTGGCTAGGAAGGTGCATGAGTAAGTTTCATGGCAGAAAGAAAGCAACACCCTATTCAAAAACGGATTCGGAAATTTTCTCGAGTCGAAAAAGCCTTCTATGGCTCCATTATTTTAACAGCGATTATCCTTGCAGTCAGTATTGTGTTTATGCAGACCAAGCTGCTGCAGGTCAATCATGATTTGACTGAAGTTAATGCTCAGATTGAGTCAGAACAGGCTGAATTGGATAATATTAAGCAAGAAGTGAATGAATTGACACGTTATGAAAGGCTGTCCCAGTTGGCCAGCTCTCAGGATATGAAACTCCAAAAAGGAAATCGTAAGACAGTGAGTACAACCAATGAGTAATAGATTTTTAAAAAATATTCAGCGATATGCTTTAAAAAATAGACAAAGCCCAGAATACAATCGACGAAAAGTTGGAAAAAGTATGAGTGCCTTGGCCGTCTTTCTTTTTTTCATTTTCTTAATTAATTTTGCGACCATTATCGGGACAGATCAGAAATTCGGTGTTAATTTGTCAAAAGGTGCCAAGCAAGTGCACCAAAAGACAGTCGTGGTCGCTGCCAAGCGAGGAACGATCTATGACCGCAACGGTGTCCCGATCGCTGAAGATGCAACGACCTATAACATTTATGCTGTTATTGATAAAAATTACAAATCCGCCGCTGGCAAGGTCCTCTATGTAGAGGAATCCCAGTATGAAAAGGTTGCTGAAATTCTTAATCAACATCTAGGAATGGATAAGGACTATGTTAAGCAGCAACTTGCGCAAAAGGATTTAAAACAGGTTTCTTTTGGTTCTCAAGGAAATGGAATCACCTATAGTACTATGAGCTCTATCCGGCAGGCAATGGAGAAGGAAAAGATAGAGGGGATTGATTTTACAACCAGCCCTAACCGTAGCTATAGTAACGGTATCTTTGCCTCGCAATTTATCGGTCAGGCTCAGATGCAAGAGGATAAAGATGGTAACAAAACTCTTGTAGGGAAATCCGGTATGGAGCAGTCGCTAGACCGTATCTTGGGTGGTCAGAATGGTCTGGTTACCTATGAAAAAGACAGCAAAGGGAACATCATCCCAGGTTCAGAGGAAGTTTCTGTTAAGACAGAAGACGGAAAAGATGTGTATACAACCCTCTCTGCCCAGCTACAGACATACTTGGAAACGCGGATGGATGCCTTCCAAGAAAAAGCTAAGGGAAAATTTGTCAGTGCGACTTTGGTCAGTGCTAAGACAGGCGAGATTCTAGCAACGACCCAGCGTCCGACTTATAATGCGGATACCAAAGAGGGCCTGAATGTAGATCATTTGAAAACTTGGAATAGCTTCCTTTACCAGACGCAGTATGAGCCTGGATCAACGATGAAAGTTATGACTCTAGCCTCAGCGATTGATAATGGATCCTTTAATCCAACCGGAACATTCGATAGCTCAGAATATAAGATTGCAGATGCTACCATCCGCGACTGGGATGTGAACATGGGGTTAGCAACAGGACAAGTCCTGACCTATGCTCAAGGCTTTATTTTCTCAAGTAACGTTGGTATGACACGCATTGAGCAGGATATGGGCAATGCCAAGTGGATCGATTATCTATCGAAGTTCAAATTTGGCTTACCGACTCGTTTTGGGATGGGCTATGAAGAATATGGTGCCCTGCCGGCAGATAATGCTGTAACCATTGCCATGAGTTCCTTCGGACAAGGGATTGGGGTAACCCAAGTACAGATGCTACGTGCCTTTTCAGCTGTGTCAAATGATGGTGTCATGTTAGAGCCGAAATTTATCTCTGCCATCTATGACTCAAAAACGGGTAGCGCTCGTAAATCTCAGCCAGAAATTGTCGGTCATCCAGTTTCAGAAAAAGCAGCGAAAACGACTCGAAATTATATGATTCAGGTCGGAACCGTTCCTTACTATGGAACCCTGAATATCGGTGGTGAGCCGGTTATCCAAGTTGCTGGGCAAGATGTGGCCGTAAAATCCGGAACAGCCCAAATTGCGACAGATAAGGGCTATTTGGAAGGGGAGAATAATAACATTTACTCCGTAGTAGCCATGACGCCGGCAGAAAGTCCAGATTTCATTATGTATGTCACTGTTCAGCAGCCTGAAGTTAAATTCTCCCCTCTTTTCTGGCAGGAAGTTGTCAATCCAGTCTTGGAAGAAGCTGTGGCACTTAAAGATAGCTTGAATCTAACTGGCGATAGCCCTGCCTTGGAATTGGTTGAAAAAGAAACAACCTACAAAATGCCATCTATCGATGGTTTGACCAAGCAACTGAAGTTAAAAAATCAAATTAGCCCAGGAGGCTTGGCTGATGAGCTTCGCCGCAATCTAGTGCAGCCAATCATTTTAGGAACAGGTAGTGAAATCAAGAAGATTTCTGTAAAAGAAGGGCAAGAACTGAAAGCCAATCAACAGATTTTGATTTTAAGTGATAACTTTGAAGATTTGCCAGATATGTATGGCTGGACCAAGGAAAATGTGGAGCAATTTGCTGAATGGCAAGGGCTGGAAGTCAATTTTAAAGGCAAAGGCTCAAAAGTTGTCAAACAGAAGGAAAAGGTCAATACAGACCTGAAAAAATTGAAAAAAATAACCGTTACATTGGGAGACTAGCATGTTAACAGCAATTATTGCAGGAATTCTGACCTTTATCCTAACACTTGTTGGGATTCCTACCTTTATCCGTTTTTATCACAAGGCTCATATTTCAGGCCAACAAATGCATGAGGATGTTAAGCAGCATCAGGCAAAGGCTGGAACGCCGACGATGGGGGGAACCGTCTTTCTGGTTGCTTCTGTTTTGGCTAGTTTTGTGACAGCTTTGCTTTCTCAACAACTATCCAACGGTTTGATTATGATTCTCTTTATCTTGGTTCTCTACGGAATCGTTGGCTTTTTGGATGATTTTCTCAAGATCTTCCGTAAAATCAACGAAGGTCTGAATCCTAAACAGAAACTAGCTCTGCAGCTGGTAGGGGGAGTTATCTTTTACTTCTTCTACAATCAGCACGGGGCAGGTGACTCTCTCAATGTCTTTACGATTCCAGTGCAGCTGGGCTTCCTCTATATCTTCTTCGTCCTCTTTTGGCTGGTTGGTTTCTCCAACGCTGTCAATTTGACTGACGGAATTGATGGCTTGGCTAGTATCTCCGTTGCGATCAGCTTGGTGGCCTACGGAGTCATTGCTCTGGAGCAGAAGCGCTTTGACCTTCTGATTGTCATTATCAGCATGATTGGTGGTTTGCTAGGCTTCTTTGTCTTTAACCATAAGCCAGCTAAAATTTTTATGGGGGACGTGGGCAGTCTTGCTTTGGGCGGTATGCTTGCGGCCCTCTCTATTGCCTTGCACCAAGAGTGGACCTTACTTCTCATCGGAATCGTCTATGTATTTGAAACGACTTCTGTTATGATGCAGGTGACTTATTTCAAGCTGACAGGTGGCAAGCGGATTTTCCGTATGACGCCAGTCCATCATCACTTTGAGCTTGGTGGCTTTTCTGGTCATGGCCAGCCTTGGAGCGAATGGAAGGTCGACTTCTTCTTCTGGGGCGTAGGCCTCTTAGCCAGCTTGCTGACTTTAGCCATTCTATATTTGTAATATGAAGGTGGGTGTAAGCCCGCCTTTTCTTGTCCTGAGCCGAGCAGAAAAGATATTTTTCTGGTATAATAGATAAGATTAAGAGTAAACAGAGGAAAAAATGAAATTTACAGAATTTAACTTTAAAGATTATATTCAGGAAGCCCTCAAGGATCTGAACTTTGTGGAGGCGACAGAGGTTCAAGAAAAGCTGATTCCGGTGGTGTTATCTGGCCGAGACTTGGTTGGAGAGTCCAAAACCGGATCAGGCAAGACCCACACTTTTTTGCTGCCCATCTTCCAAGAGCTGGACGAAGAGGCTGACAGTGTCCAAGCAGTGATTACAGCACCCAGCCGAGAATTAGCAACTCAGATCTATCAGGCAGCTCGTCAGCTAGCTAGCTTTTCGGAGCAAGAGATTCGAGTGGCCAACTATGTCGGCGGGACTGATAAGGCTCGTCAGATTGGCAAGCTAGAGTCCAGCCAGCCCCATATCGTCATTGGAACGCCGGGGCGGATTTATGACTTGGTTGAGTCAGGTGATTTGGCTATCCATAAGGCTCATACCTTTGTCGTGGACGAGGCTGATATGACGCTTGATATGGGCTTTTTGGAGACGGTCGATCGGATTGCTGCCCGCTTGCCTAAAGACTTGCAGTTTTTAGTTTTCTCGGCTACCATTCCGCAGAAGCTCCAACCTTTCTTGAGAAAATACCTGTCCAATCCAGTCATGGAGCAGATTAAGACCAAGACAGTGATCGCCGATACCATTGATAACTGGCTCTTGTCAACCAAAGGGCGGGATAAGAATGCTCAGATTTATGAGATCAGTCAGATCCTCCAGCCTTATCTGGCGATGATTTTCGTCAATACCAAGACTCGTGCGGATGAATTGCAGGCCTATCTAACTGCGCAAGGTCTAAAAGTGGCCAAGATTCACGGGGATATCCCGCCGCGGGAGCGCAAGCGTATCATGAATCAGGTCAAGAATCTGGATTTTGAGTACATTGTTGCAACGGACTTGGCAGCGCGTGGAATTGATATTGAAGGTGTCAGTCATGTCATCAATGATGCCATTCCACAGGATTTGTCTTTCTTTGTCCACCGGGTTGGTCGGACGGGACGAAATGGTCTTCCCGGCACAGCCATTACCCTCTATCAGCCGAGTGACGATTCCGATATTCGTGAGTTGGAAAAGCTGGGCATCAAGTTTACTCCTAAGATGATTAAAAATGGGGAATTTCAAGATACCTACGACCGAGATCGCCGTGCTAATCGGGAGAAGACCAAGGAGAAGCTGGACACAGAAATGATTGGTCTGGTCAAGAAGAAAAAGAAAAGAATCAAGCCAGGCTATAAGAAGAAAATCCAATGGGCGGTTAATGAGAAGCGCCGCAAGACCAAGCGAGCTGAAAATCGTGCACGTGGTCGGGCAGAACGCAAGGCTAAGCGCCAGACATTCTAGCCATAAATTCTTTTTATGGACGATATAGAAAAATTATATTTTAAAGACCAGTGAAACTATGATAGACTAGGATTACTGGTCTATTTTATTGTCATTTCCCACTTAGCTATTGAAGGTTTAAAGATTATCTATTCTTGATGCCAAATAGTTTGCATCTGGGGCAAATTATGATAGAATAATGCATTATCGAGAAAGAGAAGTAATTAAAATGTTTACAACTTATATCCTAGCTGCAAACTGGTATGAAGAGCTTTTGAAGCTCCTCCCAGACGGCAAATTATTTAGTTTACGGGCTGTTTTTGATGCCATTCCAGCGATTCTAAAAACCTTACCTGTCACACTTTTGTTGACGCTGGGTGGGGCATTTTTTGGCATTATCTTGGCCATGATTTTCGCAGTGGTCAAGATTAACCGCACAAGAATTTTGTATCCTATTCAGGCTCTTTTTGTGAGCTTCCTTCGTGGGACACCCCTTTTGGTCCAGCTCATGTTGACCTATTTTGGGATTCCGCTCCTGCTGAAAGCCATCAATCAAAAATATGGGACATCTTTTAATATCAATGCCATTCCTGCCTCAGTCTTTGCCATTATCGCCTTTGCTTTTAATGAAGCGGCTTATGCCAGCGAGACGATTCGGGCAGCCATTCTTTCGGTGGATCCGGGTGAGATTGAAGCAGCTCGCAGTCTGGGAATGACCAATCGCCAAGTCTATCTGCGGGTCATTATTCCTAATGCAGCAGTTGTGGCGACACCGACTCTGATCAACTCCCTCATCGGCTTGACCAAGGGAACATCTCTGGCCTTTAGTGCGGGTGTCGTAGAGGTATTCGCCAAGGCTCAGGCTATCGGTGGTTCGGATTACCGTTATTTTGAGCGATTCATTTCCGTTTCGATTGTTTACTGGATTGTCAATATCGTGATTGAGCAAATCGGTCGTGCGATTGAAAAGGCTATGGATATCAAGGCGCCAGCCAATCTGGACAAAATGGAGCAAGCGCAAGGAGGTAGGATTTGATGATTAAAATTTCCCAGTTAAGTAAGGGATTTTCTGGACAAAAGGTCTTGGATAATCTGAGTTTGGAAATTCAAAAAGGCGAAGTCATTGCTCTAATAGGCTCCTCAGGTGCTGGTAAATCAACCTTCCTGCGTAGCCTTAACTATCTGGAGCAGCCAGACAGCGGAAGGATTGAAATTGATAACTTTAAGGTGGATTTTTCAACTATTTCACCAGATGAGATTTTGACTCTGCGTCGAAAATTGGCCATGGTTTTCCAACAGTTCAATTTATTTTCCCGTCGGACGGCTTTGGAAAATGTCAAGGAAGGTCTGCTGGTAGTCAAGAACCTATCTGACCAAGAAGCGACTAAAATTGCCAAGGAAGAGTTGGCAAAGGTGGGTTTGTCTGATCGTGAGAATCATTATCCCAAGCATTTATCAGGCGGTCAAAAACAGCGGGTGGCTTTGGCGCGGGCCTTGGCCATGAAGCCAGATGTTCTCTTGCTGGATGAGCCGACCTCAGCCCTTGACCCAGAGCTAGTCGGTGAGGTAGAGAAATCCATTGCTGACGCTGCCAAAGCAGGACAAACCATGATCCTGGTCAGCCACGACATATCTTTTGTTTCCCAAGTGGCAGATCGGGTGCTTTTCTTGGATAAGGGGCATATTATTGAGTCAGGAAGTCCAGAGGAGATCATCAATCATCCCAAGGAAGCTAGAACCAAAGAATTCTTTGCTAGTTACAAACGGACTTATATTTGATATAATAGAAAAAGTGAAAGCTCAGTTGGCTAGACCAGCTGGGTTTGTTTTCGACTAAAACCTTTTTAAGGCAACTGATTATTGAGGAGCTGACATGTTAATTAAGATTTTTTCTCTCTATATCCAAAGTCTCATCTATACGGCGATTCTGGTAGGACTTGCCGATGGCTTGTGGCTTTTATTGCAGAGACTCGGTCGCAAGGACCGAACTCGTGCGGTAGGTCAAAGCCAAATTTACGATCTTCTTTTGATTACAATTATGACGATTCCAATCTTGTCTTTTGCAATTTTTGGCTTACTGATTGTTCTTAAAGCTTAAATACTTGTAAAAGATTAGTTAGTTTGTTAGAATAACAGTAGTTACAACAAAGAGAAAGGAAAAAGATGATGTACGATACAATGATTATTGGAGCTGGTCCTGCGGGAATGACGGCAGCTCTCTATGCAGCTAGAAGTAATCTTAAAGTGGCCCTGCTTGAACGCGGTATTTATGGCGGGCAGATGAATAATACTGCGGAGATTGAAAATTATCCCGGGTATGCCCGTATCAGCGGACCAGAGCTGGCTGAGAAAATGTTTGAACCCTTAGAAAATCTAGGTGTAGAGCATCTATTTGGTCAGGTTGAAAAGATTGAAGACCATGGCGATTATAAGAAAATCATTACTGAGGACGAAGTATTTGAGATCAAGACAGTGATTTTGGCTTCTGGTGCCAACCATCGTCATCTAGGAGTTCCTGGCGAGGAAGAATACAATAGCCGCGGAGTTTCCTACTGTGCGGTCTGCGACGGTGCCTTTTTCCGTGATGAGGATCTCTTAGTGGTCGGAGGCGGCGATTCTGCCGTTGAGGAAGCAATTTTCCTCACGCGCTTTGCAAAGTCTGTGACCATTGTTCACCGTCGGGACCAACTGCGGGCGCAGAAGCTCTTGCAGGAGCGGGCCTTTGCCAATGAAAAAATCAGCTTTATCTGGGACTCCGTCGTAAAAGAAATCAAAGGAGACGACCGCAGGGTAACCAGTGTGGCTTTTGAAAATGTAAAAACGGGACAAATCAGCGAGTCAGACTTTGGCGGCGTCTTTATTTATGTCGGCCTAGATCCTGTGAGCGACTTTATCAAAGATCTGGGTATTTGCGATGAAGCTGGCTGGATTGTCACGGATCAACATATGAAAACGGCTATTGACGGTATTTATGCCATTGGTGATGTCCGTCAGAAAGACCTACGCCAAATCACCACAGCCGTTGGAGACGGAGCAGTTGCAGGTCAAGAAGTTTATAAATACATCACAGAGCATTAAACAGGAAGAGGTTGGGAATAAGATCAAAAAATGATTCATTTTTTGGTCTGTCCCAGCTCTTTTTTTATTTTTGTTTACGAATTACATAATGGAAAGAATAGGTTTCGATTCAGTTTTGGATTAAGCGAAACAAATTTGTTACCAATTTGTAATAATTGTCCTATTATGCTACAATGAAGGTGTGCAACTCTAAAAAGGATGGAGAAAGCGTATGAAAACAAAAGGATTAGTTTATCTAGCTAGTACAGCTATTCTATTAGCAGCCAGTGCTAATAGCGTTTTTGCTGACGAAACAAATCAAGCAGCAAATGATAGACAGCAAACGGAGCCTTCAGTTGCTGTGACCAATCGAGATGCTTCTAAACAGTCTGAACCAGCTAGCAAGCCTTCAGAAGTAGATTCTGAGATAAAGAAAGATAGTGGTGTATCTGAAGCTTCTTTAGGCAAAGACGAACAAGTCGCTTCAAGTTCCTCTGAAAAGAATGGTAACTCGTCGCTTGAACAGTCTAAGAACAATTTGGTAACAGTCCCTTCAGAAGATCTTTCTTCAGGAAGAGCTTCATTTAGATCTGTGACAGCTTCTTCTGATAAGCCACAAGAAGCAGAAACAAGGGCAGAATCTGAGCCAAAAGCGAGAGTTTCTCGTGCAGTTGATGACAAGCCTCAAGGCACTATCAATATTACAAATGTTGATCCAAATGCTGGTACTTTCGATGTGCATGTAACCAATATCTCATCCCCTAAGCCTATTAAAAAAGTCGCCCTACCAACTTGGTCTAGCGTGAATGGTCAGGATGATATTATCTGGTACGATGCTAAACGACAAGTGGATGGCACCTATAAAATTAGTGTTACAGCTCGTGACCATAAGATGTCCACAGGTGAGTACAATATCCACCTCTATTATCTGTTGGAAGATAATCAGTTGGTCGGTGTAGGCGGTACAAAAACAACTGTTACCATCGGCAAACCACAAGGAAAAATTGATATTGTCAATAATAATCCAGACACAGGCAGTTTCGATGTTGTTGTCTCAGGAGTTTCTAATCCTTATGGTGTGAAAAAAGTTGTTGTTCCTGTTTGGTCTAGTGTCAATGGCCAAGACGATCTAGTTTGGTATGAGGCGCAGCGCCAGACCAATGGCAACTACACTGTCACAGTCAAAGCTTCCCACCACAAGAACTCTCTAGGTGAGTACAATATCCACCTCTATTATGTTCAGGATAATGGCCAGTTGGTCGGTGTAGGTGGTACAAGTACTGTGGTTTCTAAGGCTCAGCCTAAAGGGACGCTGAAAATTGAAAACAATAATCCAGATACAGGTAGTTTCGATGTTGTTGTTTCTGGTGTTTCCAGTCCTTATGGCGTCAAGGAAGTCAAGTTACCGACCTGGTCCAGTGATAAAGGTCAAGATG
The DNA here is from genome assembly GCF_965112035.1 of Streptococcus sp. Marseille-Q8145. Classification (NCBI taxonomy): domain Bacteria; kingdom Bacillati; phylum Bacillota; class Bacilli; order Lactobacillales; family Streptococcaceae; genus Streptococcus; species Streptococcus sp. Marseille-Q8145. The sequence continues at coordinate 19,152 of NZ_CBCOPQ010000003.1, forward strand.
ACCTGATCTGGTACACAGCAGTCAAGCAGGCGGATGGTACCTATCGGGCAACCGTCAAAGCAGTAAATCATAAGAAATCAACAGGCGAATACAATGTTCATCTTTACTATATTCAAGATGACGGTCAGCTGGTTGGTGTAGGTGGCACTCGAACAACAGTTAGCTTATCTCAACCTAAAGGAACCTTGAAAATTGAAAACAACGATCCAGCTACTGGTAGCTTTGATGTCGTTGTCTCTAGCGTTTCCAATCCTTTTGGTGTTAAGGAAGTCAAGCTACCGACTTGGTCTAACGATAAAGGTCAAGATGATCTAGTCTGGCATACAGCAATCAAACAGTCTGATGGTACTTATCGAGCTCGCATTCAGGCTCGCGATCACAAATATTCTTTGGGAGACTATACTGTTCATCTTTACTATATCCAAGATGACGGCCAATTAGTCGGTGTAGCAGGCACCCAGTTCAGTTTAGCAGCTAAGCCTAAAGGGACTTTGAAAATTGAAAACAATAATCCGGATACGGGCAGCTTTGATGTTGTTGTGTCTGATGTTGTCAGTCCTTTTGGCGTCAAGAGCGTGCATCTGCCGATTTGGTCTAGTGATAAAGGCCAAGATGATATTGTTTGGTATACAGCCACCAAGCAGTCCGATGGCACTTACAGGGCTAGCATTCAAGCCCGCAACCATAAGATGTCCACTGGTGAGTATCATATCCACCTCTACTATCTTCAAGATAATGGCCAGATGATTGGGGTTAGTGGCACAACAACTACTGTTTCTGTTGCTAAACCAAAGGGAACTCTCACGATTGCCAATAATAATTCAACAACAGGTAGTTTTGATGTTGTCGTGAGCGGAGTGAGCAGTCCAGAGGGAGTTCGTGAAGTGCTTCTGCCAACTTGGTCTAGCACTAATGGTCAGGACGATATTATCTGGTATCGAGCTGCCAAGCAAGCTGATGGTACCTACAAGATGAATATTAAGGCGAGCGACCATAAATATTCTACAGGTGAGTACAATGTCCATCTCTATTATGTAGGGAATAATGGCCAGTTGGTCGGAGTTGGAGGGACCAAGACGATCGTATCTCTAGGAACCCCGAAAGGTAAGCTGACTATCCAGAATAATGATCAACAGACAGGCACCTTTGAAGTGGTGGTTTCTGAAGTCGAGAATGCTTATGGTGTCAAGGAAGTCAAATTGCCAACTTGGTCAAGTGCTAATGGTCAGGACGACATTATTTGGTACACAGCAGTCAAGCAAGCGGATGGTACTTACAAGGCACAGGTCAATCTACGTGACCACAAGTATTCTACAGGCGAATACAATATCCACCTCTACTATGTTCAGAATGATGGCCGTATGGTCGGGGTCGGAGGCACGAAGACAACAGCGAATGTAGCTTCAGAGCACATTAAGCCAACGGGTCAAATCACCATTAAAAATAATAATCCTCGATTAGGCACATTCGAAGTTGTAGTAACCAATGTTTATAGTCCAAAAGGAGTCCAGGAAGTCAAATTGCCGACTTGGTCAAGTGTTAATGGTCAGGATGACATTGTTTGGTATCGGGCTCAAAAGCAAGCCGATGGTAGTTATAAGGCCCTAGTACGCACCTCTAGCCATAAATATTCTACTGGGGAATACAATATTCACCTCTATTATGTTCAAAATGATGGTAGTTTGGTAGGCGTTGGTGGAACGACTACAACAGTCAGCAGAGGAGTTTATGATACGCCATATTATTCACAACGTGATCCTAGATGGGCTGGTTTATATTATGGAAAATATAATTTAGCAGCTACTGGCTGTGTTCCTACCACATTAGCAATGACTATTTCTGGTATTACAGGTCAAACGGTTTTACCAACAACCGTAGCGGACTTCCTTTATCATCATACGGACTCCTTTAACAAAAATGGTCTATTTGGAACGTCAAGTAAGGGGATTGTCCAAGGGGCACAGAACTGGGGACTGACTACAGATGTCTTGCATTCATCAGCAGCCCTTAAAGAAGCTTTGGCAGCAGGCCATCATGTCATGGCGGCTGTTGGCAATAGCGTCTTTGCTAGCTATCCTGTTACCCATGAGATAGTCTTAAGAGGCTATCAAAATGGCCAAACCCAGGTCTATGATCCTTATAATGCTAATAATAACGGTTGGTATTCAGTGGATTATATCTTTGGTTCCAAGAGCGGAGCGCCTGAAGATAATACAGAAGGTTCACCGTTTATCTCTGTGAGAGCTTAGATTGTAGCTGATCACAAAATAATTTATAAGGGACTTTAGCACATGTTCGTATGCTAACAGTACCTACATTCAGGAGGTTTGGACAAAAGAGTCCTAACCTCTTTTTTATGGCTAGATTGTAAATATCGTACAAGAAAAAAACTCACAGAGCCTCACTAGTGTAAATTGTAAGTCATTAGACCAACAGCTCCACTAGGAGATTCTATGAGTTTTTATCGTCTTATCATATTGGAAGATGATTTGCGTATTCATCTTGAATGCTTTCAAAAGTGCCAGTTGCAACTTATGCCCTAACGAATGAGCACACTTCCCCAATAATATTTCCATCTTGTTTTTTCAAGGTATTTTTTGAATGCGATCAATTCATCGGACTTATTCTTGAGCACCTCGTCACATACAAAAGGATACAACTTAAATGCCAAATAACTGATTTGATCCCCTTTCTGTAGCCCTTTGGCACTACTTAGGAGCTCTTCCCGTAACTTTGAGCTAATGATGATACTATCGTTATTATAGATCCTGTCAATCTGTTGGTAGTATTCGTCTCTCTTCTTGCGATTTTTAGCAAACATCATAACCAAGATCTCCTTACAATTTTAAATATATAATTAGCCAGATAAAAACAAGAAAACTAGACAGTGGAGCTCACAATCCTTGGATCGTATCATTCCACAGTGGATCACATAATAATAGCATTGTCCTAGTAGATTATAGAGTTTTCTGCACCTCATAAGGCAGGGGTGAAGATTTGATTTTATGTCATTATAGCAAATATTTCATTACTTATCAATTTTAAATGTGTAATCGCCAACAAAATTTTGATAATAGAAGCAATAGACCTATAGTGTTTAAGGAGAACAATTTGCTGGTCATTCGCTGCTATCAAAGCTAGTGTAAACGAAGGAAAAAACGTATTTAAGCTCCACAAGAAGATTCTAAAGAATTGGTCTGGATGGAGTAGATTGCGAATTGAGCAGAGTGATTTGGTCCATAAACCTTTTTCTCTAAGTGCGATTTCCTGCTTCTGCAATTAGCATTTTAAAAAATTATCTTTTAGTGGTATAATAAAGGTAATATCTTAGAGAAAAGAGTTCATTTATGACAAATTATGCCGTTATTTTGGCTGCGGGTAAGGGTACTCGCATGAAATCAGATTTACCAAAAGTATTGCACAAGGTAGCAGGAATTTCTATGCTAGAGCACGTTTTCCGCAGTGTTAGTGCGATTGAACCTGAGAAGACTGTCACTGTTATTGGGCACAAGGCGGAGCTGGTTGAGCAAGTCTTGGCAGGTCAGACCGAGTTTGTCCGTCAGACCGAGCAGCTGGGAACTGGTCACGCGGTTATGATGGCTGAGCCTGTTTTGGAAAATCTAACTGGTCAAACATTAGTTATTGCTGGCGATACTCCCCTGATTACGGGAGAAAGCTTGAAAAATTTGATTGATTTTCATATCAACCACAAGAATGTAGCGACGATTTTGACGGCAGAAGCGGACAATCCATTTGGTTATGGCCGGATCGTGCGCAACCAGCATGGAGAAGTCATCAAAATTGTCGAGCAGAAGGATGCTTCTGACTTTGAGCAACAAATCAAGGAAATCAATACGGGGACTTATGTCTTTGACAATGCCCGTCTCTTTGAGGCTCTCAAAAATATCAATACCAACAATGCTCAAGGCGAATACTATATCACAGATGTGATTGGTATTTTCCGCGAGAATGGCGAAAAAGTCGGTGCTTATACGCTGAAAGACTTTGACGAAAGTCTCGGTGTCAACGACCGCGTGGCTTTGGCGACAGCTGAAAGCATTATGCGCCGCCGGATTAACCAGCAGCACATGATTAACGGTGTCAGCTTTGTCAATCCAGATGCGACCTATATCGATGTGGATGTGGAAATTGCGCCTGAGGTTCAAGTTGAAGCGAATGTTACCCTGAAAGGTCAGACCAAGATTGGGGCAGAGACGATCCTGACCAATGGGACTTATATTGTAGATTCAGAAATTGGTCAGCGAGCTGTTATCACCAGCTCTATGATTGAAGAATCTATCGTTGCAGATGGAGTGACGGTCGGGCCTTACGCTCACATTCGTCCAGGTTCTAGTCTGGCTAAGGATGTCCATGTCGGCAACTTTGTAGAAGTTAAGGGTTCTTCTATCGGTGAAAATACTAAGGCTGGACATCTAACCTACATCGGGAATGCTGAGGTTGGCGCTAATGTCAACTTTGGTGCGGGAACAATTACGGTCAATTATGATGGTCAGAAGAAGTACAAGACTATCATTGGCGATAATGTCTTTGTTGGTTCCAACTCGACCATTATTGCCCCAGTTGAGCTGGGTGACAATTCACTGGTCGGTGCGGGTTCTACGATTACGAAGGATGTGCCAGCAGATGCTATCGCTCTGGGACGTGGCCGTCAGATTAACAAGGAAGATTATGCTAAGCGTCTTCCTCATCATCCTCAAAATAAGTAGGTTTAGTCATGGAATTTGAAGAAAAGACCGTCCAACGGACGGAGATTTATCAAGGACCGATTTTTAAAGTGGTTCAGGACCAGGTAGAGCTGCCAGAGGGCAAAGGCCAAGCCCAACGGGATTTGATTTTTCATAATGGTGCAGTGGCTGTGATTGCTATCACTCCGGAAAATAAGATGATTTTAGTCAAGCAGTACCGCAAGGCGATTGAAGCGACTTCATACGAGATTCCAGCTGGCAAGCTGGAGCTAGGAGAGAATGCTGATCCCCAAGCAGCGGCCCTCCGAGAATTAGAAGAAGAGACAGGCTACACAGGACAGCTGGAGTTGGTCTATGATTTCTACTCTGCCATCGGTTTTTGCAATGAAAAAATCAAGCTCTACAGCGCCAGCTATTTAACAAAGGTCGAAAACCCTCGTACTCAAGACGAGGATGAAACATTAGAACTTTTTGAAGTCAGTCTGGAGGAGGCACATCAGTTGCTGCAAAACGGTGACATCTGCGATGCTAAGACCATCATGGCCCTTCAGTACTGGCAACAAAAAAATCTAAATAAATAGGAACGTAGATCAATGGGAAAAGCTTTATTAACAGATGAAATCATTGAGCGGGCCAACCGTGGAGAACATATTGATGGTCCCTTGCTGATGGACGATGAAGAAACTAAGGTCATTTCTATTGCTAGAAAAGGAACTTTCGGCTATGCTGCTCCACGGCAAGCTGTCACTCAGGATACTCTGCAGATTGAAGTTGAGCCGACAGTTATCAAAAGTCGTCGAATCGAAAATCAAAAACGAAGTATTTTTCAGGCTAAGTTAAACAAAATCCTGTTCTGGATTGTACTTCTCTTGATTGGATTAATTGCGGCCATTATTTGGCTATGATAAAGAAGGGGAGTGACGGAAACGAGAAAATGAAACTCTGCTGCCTCTCCCTCTTTTTAATGTAAAAAGGAAAGAATAAATCATGAAAATCGGAATTATCGCGGCTATGCCTGAGGAATTGAAGCTGCTGGTAGAGCATCTGGAGATGGCTGAGAAACACCAGCGCCTAGGGAATGTTTATTATACTGGTCGGATTGGCCATCATGAGGTTGTCTTGGTGGAAAGTGGAATCGGCAAAGTCATGTCGGCCATGAGTGTAGCCGTGTTAGCTAATGACTTTGAGGTGACGGCGGTCATCAATACGGGTTCCGCTGGAGCAGTAGCTTCGGGCTTAGAAATCGGAGATGTAGTGGTGGCAGATCGTTTGGTCTACCATGATGTGGATGTGACAGCTTTTGGCTATGACTACGGTCAAATGGCACGGCAACCCCTCTACTATGAAGCCAGTCGCTACTTGGTTGAGGAGATGAAAGCAGTGCTGGAAAAGGCCCAGCAGACGAGCCGAGTTGGCTTGATTGCGACGGGAGATAGTTTTATCGCTGGGCAGGACAAGATTGACCAAATTAAGGAGCATTTTCCTGATGTTTTGGCAGTCGAGATGGAGGGAGCAGCCATTGCCCAAGCCGCTCATTCTCTTGGTTTGCCTTTTATGGTTATTCGTGCGATGAGCGATACAGCCAGCCATGATGCCAATATCACTTTTGATGAATTTATCCTAGAAGCAGGGAAGCGCTCAGCTGAAACCCTCATTCAATTATTGAATAACTTAGAATAAAAAAGACTTCAGAATGATTATTCATTCTGAAGTCTTTTTGTGTAGGATTAATTTATTTGACGATAGGCTGTTTATTAGAGTCTAAGGTAAAGCCTTCTCCTAAGATTTCATGGGCTTCTGTAATGGTTGTAAAGGCAAACGGATCGATATCATTGATGAGTTTCTTCATTTGCTGCATTTCGTTACGAGAGACAACACAATAAACGATTTGCAAATCTTGCTTGCTATAGAAGCCCTGTCCTTGCAGATAGGTAACGCCTCTTCCAAGTTTTTCATTGATGGCTTCAGCTAGTTCTATTGGTTTGCTGGTGACAATCAGGAAGCCTTTGCCCGCGAAACCACCTTCAGCAATCAAGTCAATAACACGAGAGGTGATAAAGACAAACATGAGTGTATAAGAAACCATGCGCAGATCTTTAAAGACTAAGAGAACCAGAGAAATCACGATAAAGTCCACTGTCAGCATGAGGCGGCCCATGGAGATGCTGGTATATTTATTGAAGATACGAGCTACGATATCGGTCCCACCAGTCGTTCCCCCAGCATTGAAAATGATTCCTAGACCAACTCCAAGAATAATTCCCGTTCCAAGGCAGGCCAGTAAGACATCGCCATCCAAGGAAGAGAAGAAATAATCTTGTAAATGTTTGGAAGCAGGTAGCAATTCGAATAGTTTAAGCCAAGCTGATACAGAGAAAGTCCCTAAAATACTAAGGTAAAGGGTGCGATTTCCCAGTAATTTCCAAGCGAGAATAAAGAGTGGAATATTGATGACCAAATTGGTGGTTGACACAGGAATCTTGAAGAGGTAGTAGACAATCAAGGTGATCCCCGTTGCTCCACCTTCATACAAATGAAATGGAATTACCAAATAATGAATCCCAAAAGAAAAAATTCCAGCCCCCAGAATGATGGCCAGTATATTTTTAAATTTAAACATCAGACTCTCCTAAGAATTTTCTGACTCTATTTTATCAAAAGTTTTCATTTTTGAAAATAATATGAAATAGTTTTCGAGAAATTCTTCTATGGGCTTTTGGGATAATTTTTGGTACAATAAAGCATAGACTAAAATAGGAATTTCTGTATCCATTGGCAGAATGAATGTAAAAGGAAAACGATGAAAAAAGGTGTTTTTATATCGCTAGAAGGGCCAGAAGGTGCTGGGAAAACCAGTGTTTTAGAGGCTTTGCTTCCTCAGCTGAAAGAGATGGGCTGTGAGTTGCTGACGACGAGAGAGCCTGGCGGTGTGGCTATTTCTGAAAAAATCCGCGAGGTGATCCTAGATAAGAGCCATACACAAATGGATTCTAAGACGGAGTTGTTGCTTTATATTGCTAGCCGACGTCAGCATCTGGCGGAGAAGGTTCTGCCTGCTTTGGAGCAAGGGACATGGGTCTTGCAAGATCGGTTTATTGATAGCTCGGTGGCTTATCAAGGCTATGGACGGGGCTTGGCAGTTGACGATGTGGAATGGCTTAACCAGTTTGCGACTGATGGACTCAAGCCAGATTTGACCCTTTATTTCGATATTGATGTCAAGGAAGGTCTGGCTCGCATTGCTAGAGACCAAGAGCGCGAAGTCAATCGTTTGGATCTGGAAGGTCTCGACCTGCATGAGCGCGTGCGTCAAGGCTATCTGGCTATTTTAGAAAAGGAACCAGAACGTGTCGTCAAGATAGATGCTAGTCAGCCACTGGAGCAAGTCGTGGCCGACAGTTTGGCAGTTATCAAAGAACGTTTGATTAAATAAAAATGACAGTAGAAGATTTACGTCAGGCCCAGCCTCAGCTTACAGAAACTTTTCAGCAAATCTTAGAAGCAGGGCGTCTCAATCATGCTTATTTATTTTCGGGGAATTTTTCTAGTTTTACCATGGCTTTGACCTTGTCCCAGAGTCTCTTTTGTGAGAATCGTCAGGGAGTTTGGCCCTGCGGTACTTGCCGAGCTTGTCGCTTGATTGAGAGTGAGGATTTCTCAGATGTGACGGTTTTGCGGCCGGTGAATGGCATTATTAAAACGGAGCGCATTCGTGAGTTAGTGAGAAATTTCTCCCAGAGCGGTATGGAAGGCAACAGACAGGTCTTTATCATCTGTGATGCAGATAAGATGCATGTCAATGCTGCTAATTCCCTCCTCAAGGTCATCGAAGAGCCCCAGAGTGAGATTTACATCTTTCTTTTGACGGCCGATGAGCATCTGATCCTGCCCACCATCAAGAGCCGAGCGCAGATTTTCCACTTTCGGAAGAATCAGGCAGCTCTCCAGCACCAGCTGGAAGAGGCTGGTTTGATCAAAAGTCAGGCTGAGTTGCTGGCTGCTTATAGTCAGACACAAGAAGAGGCCGATCAGTTGGTTTCCAACAAGTCTTTCTTTGAGCTGGTCAGTGAGAGTCAGCGATTTGTCAAGGCTGCCCTGACAAATGAGAATCAGGCTTATCTCCAAGTGGCCAAGCTAGCTAAACTGGCTGAGGACAAGGATAAACAGGAGCAGGTCTTTAAAATCTTGGAAGTCTTGCTGGCCAAGGAACTTGGAAGCGAGATAGGTCGCAAGAAACTGGAAGATCTCTTAGAAGCAAAGAAGATGTGGCGAGCCAATGTGTCTTTTCAAAATGCTCTGGAATACATGATTTTAAAAGCCAGTGCCCAAGCAAGATAGGAGCAGACAATGAATAAAAAAGAACTATTTGATGCCTTGGATGATTTTTCTCAGACGCTTTTAGTGACCCTTGCTGAGGTAGAGGCCATTAAGAAAAATCTTAAGAGTGTCGTAGAGGAAAATATCGTCCTCCAGCTAGAAAATGACAAGCTGAGAGAGCGACTAGGTGAGGTAGAGCAAGCAGCACCGGTTAAAATCAATAAAAATCGGGACAACCTCCGCAAACTGTACTACGATGGTTTTCATGTGTGTACAGATTTCTATGGTCAACGCCGAGAAAACGATGCAGAGTGCATGTTCTGCGATGAGTTGTTATTCAGGGAGTAGAAATGCAGATTCAAAAGAGTTTTAAGGGACAGTCGCCCTACGGCAAGCTGTATTTGGTGGCGACTCCCATTGGAAATATGGACGACATGAGTATTCGCATGGTCAATACCCTCAAGGAAGTGGATGTCATTGCAGCCGAAGATACCAGAAATACAGGTCTTCTACTCAAACACTTTGGAATTGAGACGCGGCAGATCAGCTTTCATGAGCACAATGCTCAGGAAAAGATACCGGTCTTGCTGGACTTGCTCAAGTCAGGTCAAAATCTAGCCCAGGTATCCGATGCTGGCTTGCCTAGCATTTCGGATCCGGGGCATGATTTGGTCAAGGCTGCTATTGCTGAGGACATTGCTGTGGTGACGGTTCCGGGCCCCAGCGCCGGGATTTCTGCTCTAATTGCCAGTGGTTTAGCGCCTCAGCCTCATATTTTTTATGGTTTCTTGCCTCGTAAGTCTGGACAGCAGAAGGAATTTTTCGAGAGTAAAAAGTCTTATCCAGAGACACAGATCTTTTACGAATCTCCTCATAGGGTCAAGGCTACGCTGGAAAATATGCTGGAAGTTTACGGCGACCGCTCGGTGGTCTTGGTTCGGGAATTAACCAAAATTTATGAAGAATACCAACGAGGAAGGATTTCTGAGTTGATAGACTATCTGGCGGAAAATTCCCTCAAGGGCGAGTGCCTCCTGATTGTGGCTGGTGCAAGTCTGGAGAAGGAAGACAAAGCGGATGCGGATCTCTTGGCTGAAATTGATAGCTTGGTCCAATCCGGTAGTAAGAAAAATCAGGCTATTAAAGAAGTGGCCAAAAAATACGGGCGCAATAAGAGTCAGCTCTATGCCCTCTATCATGAAGAAGAAAGAAACTAGTCCTATCGGGCTAGTTTTTTTTGTTCAAAATCCTCCTTTTGTTCGGGAATTCCCCCAAAAGAAAAATATCTTTGAAAGAATTATAGAAGTTTTCTGAACATTGTGATATGATAGACAAAATACATTTTTGGAGGTAGGATATGACCATTTACAATTTTTCTGCTGGACCGGCAGTATTGCCCAAGGAAGTCTTGAAAAAAGCTCAGGCTGAGTTTTTAGACTATGCCCAAAGCGGCATGAGCGTGATGGAGCTATCCCACCGATCCAAAGAATTTGACGATATTATCAAAGAAGCTGAGAGCTTGCTGCGTGAGCTCATGGCTATTCCGGATAATTACCGCGTACTCTTCCTGCAGGGCGGGGCATCTACCCAGTTTTCTATGATTCCGCTCAATCTCGCCAAGGGCGGCAAGGCCTATTACCTAGTAGCTGGATCTTGGGGCAAGAAGGCCTACACAGAAGCAGTCAAGCTGGCTAAGTTCATTCCATTTGAGCCTATTCTCTTGGCTTCGTCAGAGGACTTAAATTACACGGAAATTCCTTCTTTTGATGAAAAAGAGATTGATCCGCAGGCGGCCTATGTACATCTGACAACCAATAATACTATCGAAGGAACTGCTATTTATAACTTGCCAGCGACCAATGGCGTGCCGATTGTGGCGGACATGTCTTCTAATATCCTAGCTGCTCAGTACCGAGTAGAGGATTTCGGTTTGATTTATGCTGGGGCTCAGAAGAATATCGGACCTGCCGGCGTGACAGTTGTCATCATCCGAGAAGACTTGCTGGATGACGAACCAGTTCTATCTAGCATGTTAGATTACCGCATTCAGGCGGACAATGACTCTCTCTACAATACACCACCGACTTTTGCCATCTATATGGCCAAGCTGGTCTTTGACTGGGTCAAGGAGCTGGGTGGCGTAGCAGAAATGGAAAAGTGCAATCGTGAAAAATCTGGCCTTTTGTACGACTTCATTGAGCAGTCTGACTTTTACCGCAGTCCAGTCCGTTACAAGGAGCAGCGCTCTGTGGCCAATATTCCCTTTGTGTCTCCTAGCCCAGAGCTGGATGCTAAGTTTACCAAAGAGGCTGCAGCAGCGGGATTCAAGAATATCAAGGGACACCGCAGTGTAGGCGGCATGAGAGCGAGTCTCTACAATGCCTTTCCGCTCCAAGGTGTCAAGGACTTGATTGCCTTTATGCAGAAATTTGAAGAAGAAAATTCTTAAGAGAGGGAAACTATGGTTTTTAGTGTCAAAACCTTTAACAATATCAATCAAATCGGGCTTAAGGAGCTGGGCAATGCTTTTCAGATTGACGGAGATAAGTCGGACAATCCAGATGCTTATATCCTGCGCAGTCAAAACCTGCATGGACAGGAATTTCCAAGCAAGCTCAAAGCCATCGCGCGGGCAGGCGCAGGAACCAATAATATTCCTGTTGACCAGGCAACAGCGCAGGGAATTGTGGTCTTTAACACTCCAGGAGCTAATGCTAATGCGGTGAAAGAAGCTGTCTTGGCTTCCATTCTCCTGTCTGCCCGTGACTATATCGCTGCTAACAGCTGGGCTAATGGCCTTTCTGGAGAAGATGTTCCCAAGCAAGTGGAGGCTGGCAAAAAGCAGTTTGCGGGTACCGAAATTGCCAATAAAACTCTTGGTGTCATTGGTCTGGGAGCTATCGGTGGCCGTATTGCTAACGATGCCTATCGTCTGGGGATGAATGTCCTTGGCTATGATCCTTATGTATCCATTGAAACGGCTTGGAATATCTCTAGCCATGTCAAGCGGGTAGCAGACATTAAGGAAATCTTTGAAAAGAGCGACTACATAACTATCCATGTGCCCCTGACTGATGATACACGCGCTACTTTTGATCTGGCTGCTTTTGGTCTTATGCAAAAGGGAACAACCCTCATCAACTTTGCTCGTGGCGAGCTGGTGGACAATGTCGCCCTCTTTGAAGCTTTGGAAACAGGTGTTATCAAACGCTATATCACAGACTTTGGTGTAGAAGAGCTGCTCCGTCATCCGCAGATTACAGTCTTTCCGCATCTGGGCGGCTCAACAGAGGAAGCTGAGCTCAACTGTGCCATTATGGCTGGGAAAACCATCCGCCGCTTCATGGAAACGGGCGAGATTATCAACTCAGTGAATTTCCCTAATGTCCGTCAGGCTCTCTCAGCCCCTTATCGGATTACCCTGATTAACAAAAATGTACCGAATATTGTAGCTCGGATTTCAACAGCGGTCAGTGATTTGAATATCAATATCGACAATATCATCAATCGTTCCAAGGGTGATTATGCCTATACTTTGCTGGATCTGGATGAGTCGGATGAAAGCAAGATTCAGGACTTGGTTGATAAATTTGAAAATAGCGACAATATTGTGCGCGTGCGTCTGATTAAAAAATAATCGAAAAATAGAGGTGTTTCTTTATGGAATGCGTCTGTGCCTGCCGATGAGCATTTCGCTTGTCGGCTTTTTCTAATGAGTCTCGGCTTGACAAGAAGGAGCTAGCTGGGCTATCATAGGGACGGAGGAAAAACAATGTTACAATTTATTGAATACCCAAAATGCTCTACCTGCCGTAAGGCCAAAGCTGAGCTTAATCAATTAGGAGTAGACTTTGAAGCGGTGGATATTATCAAGGAAACGCCTAGCCAAGAGCAACTTTTGAAATGGATGACTCATTCAGATTTAGAGATTAAGTCTTTCTTTAATACCAGTGGTATCAAGTACCGAGAGTTGGGGCTCAAGGATAAGGTGCCTCAGTTTTCTGCTGAGGAGGCAGCCGCACTTTTGGCGACCGACGGCATGCTGATTAAGCGACCACTGCTAGTCCAAGATGATCGGATTGTGCAAGTTGGCTATCGGACCGAATACAAGGAATTAAACCTGTAATCAAAGATGGGAAATTTCCTGTCTTTTTATATTTTGCTGAAACAATTGAATTTGGCTAATCCATAGAGGAGCAGTATTTGATATGATTTCTAAGAAAGTCCCAATCAAAATCCTATAAAAGTTTCTCTTTTTATGAGAAAATAGAGGAAACGATTGGAGGGATGTTTATGGCAGAAATTTATCTAGCAGGCGGCTGTTTCTGGGGCTTGGAGGAATATTTTTCTCGGATTGAAGGCGTTGAGGAGACGACAGTAGGCTATGCCAATGGACAAGTAGAGTCCACCAACTACCAGCTCATTCACCAGACCGACCATGCGGAGACGGTGCACTTGATTTATGACGAAGAAAAAATCAGCCTGCGGGAAATTTTGCTCTACTATTTCCGAGTCATTGACCCCTTATCCATCAACAAACAGGGGAATGATATTGGCCGTCAGTATCGGACAGGTGTTTACTATGTCCGTGAGGAAGATCGCGCCACTATCGAGCAGGTTTTTGCTGAGCAGGAGGAGCAATTAGGGCAAAACTTGGCTGTAGATCTAGAGCCCTTGCGCCATTATATCTTGGCCGAGGATTATCATCAGGACTATCTCAAGAAAAATCCGACGGGTTATTGCCATATCAATGTCAAGGATGCTGAGCAGCCCTTGGTAGATGCGGACCATTATCCTAAGCCTAGTCAGCAGCAACTCAAAGCAGTGCTAAGTGAGGAGCAGTATCAGGTGACCCAGCAGAGTGCAACGGAGCGCCCCTTCCATAATGCTTACAATAGCACTTTTGAGGCAGGGATTTATGTTGATGTGACAACTGGCGAACCACTCTTTTTTGCGGCTGACAAGTTTGAATCGGGTTGCGGCTGGCCTAGCTTTGCTCGTCCTATCGCTCGCGAAGTTATCAAATATTATCAAGATTTGAGTCATGGCATGGAGCGAATCGAAGTACGGAGTCGCTCAGGAAATGCCCATTTGGGTCACGTCTTTACCGACGGTCCTCAAGAATTAGGTGGCTTGCGCTACTGCATCAATTCAGCAGCTCTGCGATTTATCCCGAAAGAGCAAATGGAAGAGGAAGGCTACGGCTACCTGCTACCCTATATGGACTAATACTCATTTTTGTCGCTTGTCAACCTTTTCAAAATCTAGCTAAACTAGATAGCAAAAATCAGCTAATTTCCTCTTTTTTAACGCTCCAAGCATTTATATATGTAAATACCATAGAAAAGTGTATAATGGTTAGGAAAAGATAAATGTTATGGAAGGAATGCAAAATGGAGAAATTGGATATTACTACAATGTCTGATTATAAAAAGGTAGAAGCTGTTATTCAATTACTAATCGATGGAGTTTTGACCAGCTATCGTGTGGCGACAGATGCCAACATCAGCAAAATGAGTATCTTGACACTGGTCAAAGGTAGCAGCAAGATTAAAAATATTACTTATCAAACAGCTATTGCTCTGATTAATTGGTACGAAGAAAATCATGAAAAATACGGCATTACTATTCAATAAGTAGCTGATTTTACTGGGAAATATATATAACTGGAATTCTATGAGTGCTTGCTTGTGGGATTCTTTTACTGAAGGAAAGAATGACCTTTCCATTATTGCAGGAAAGGCAAAAATTTCATATAATGGAAATAAGAAAAATGAGCGTAGGAATGTCTGCTGGTTGTAGCAGCCCGCTAAATTTTTTATAAGGAGAACTCAATGTCACAATTATCTGTTAATGCCATTCGCTTTTTAGGAATTGACGCAATTGAAAAGTCTAAGTCAGGTCACCCTGGCGTCGTGATGGGCGCTGCGCCGATGGCTTACGACCTATTTACCAAACAGCTGCGCATCAATCCAGAAGAGCCAAATTGGATTAACCGCGATCGCTTCGTTCTATCTGCAGGACATGGCTCTATGTTGCTTTATGCCTTGCTCCATCTGTCTGGCTTTAAAGATGTCAGCATGGAGGAAATCAAAAACTTCCGCCAATGGGGCTCTAAGACACCAGGTCACCCAGAGTTTGGTCATACAGCTGGAGTTGATGCAACGACTGGACCATTGGGACAAGGGATTTCTACAGCGACTGGATTTGCTCAAGCAGAGCGTTTCTTGGCTGCTAAGTACAACCGTGAAGGCTACCCGATTTTTGACCATTACACTTATGTCATCTGTGGTGATGGCGATTTGATGGAGGGAGTTTCAGCTGAGGCGGCTTCTTACGCTGGCCTGCAAAAGCTGGACAAGTTGGTTGTTCTCTACGATTCAAATGATATCAACTTGGATGGGGAAACCAAGGATTCCTTTACAGAAAATGTTCGTGCCCGCTATGAAGCCTATGGTTGGCATACTGCTTTAGTCGAAGACGGAACAGACCTAGCTGCGATTGATGCAGCTATCAATGAAGCGAAAGCTTCCGGCAAGCCATCTTTGATTGAAGTCAAGACGGTTATCGGGTATGGTTCACCAAACAAGCAAGGAACCAATGCAGTTCACGGTGCGCCTCTGGGAGCAGAAGAAGCGGAAGCTACTCGTCAAGCCTTGGGGTGGGACTATGCGCCATTTGAGATTCCTGAGGAAGTCTATGCTGACTACCGTACAAATGTAGCAGAGCGTGGTGCTGCGGCATACGATGCTTGGAAACAGCTGGTAGAGGCCTACAAGCAAGCCTATCCAGAATTGGCGTCAGAAGTAGCAGCTATCATTGCTGGTCAGGATCCAGTAGAAATCAAACCAGAAGATTTCCCAGTGCTTGAAAATGGCTTCTCTCAAGCGACTCGTAATTCTAGCCAAGATGCCCTCAATGCAGCAGCTAAGGTGCTTCCGACTTTCCTCGGTGGTTCTGCTGACTTGGCTCATTCTAATATGACCCATATCAAGGAAGATGGCCTGCAGGACGACGCCCACCGTCTCAACCGCAATATCCAATTTGGTGTGCGCGAGTTTGCTATGGGTACGATTCTTAACGGTATGGCGCTTCATGGTGGTCTTCGTGTTTACGGTGGTACATTCTTCGTCTTCTCAGACTATGTCAAGGCAGCTGTTCGTTTGTCTGCCCTGCAAGGTTTGCCAGTGACCTATGTCTTCACACACGATTCTATTGCAGTTGGTGAAGATGGACCGACTCACGAGCCAATTGAGCATTTAGCTGGTCTGCGTGCGATTCCAAACTTGACTGTTCTTCGCCCAGCAGATGCGCGTGAAACTCAGGCAGCTTGGTACCTAGCCCTTAAGAGCCAATCCACTCCGACTGCTCTGGTCTTGACCCGTCAAAATCTGACAGTTGAAGAAGGAACAGACTTTGACAAAGTAGCTAAAGGAGCTTATGTGGTTTACGAAACAGCATCAGATTTCGATACTATCTTGCTGGCTTCTGGTTCTGAGGTTAATTTGGCTGTTGCAGCTGCTAAAGCACTTGCAGCAGAAGGTGCTAAAATTCGCGTGGTCAGCGTGCCATCAACAGAGCTTTTTGATGCTCAAGATGCAGCCTACAAAGAAGAAATTCTGCCAAATGCAGTTCGTCGCCGTGTAGCGATCGAAATGGCAGCTAGCCAGCCTTGGTACAAGTATGTCGGTCTGGACGGCGCAGTTGTCGGAATTGATCAGTTCGGTGCCTCTGCTCCAGCAGGTAAGGTTCTGGAAGAATACGGCTTTACAGTTGAACACGTAGCAGAAGTTGTCAAAAATCTTAAATAAAAAGACATAAAATCGGGATGCCTTGCATCCCGATTTTTTTGGGAATCATTTTCCTGCCTTGTCAAACGTGCCAAAATCTGCTATAGTAATTACGTAGATGAATTCCAAAGGAGAAGAGAAATGAATCCAACAATGATGATTATTTTTTTCGTTGTACTAGTGGGAATGATGTATTTCCAAGTACGGACACAGAAAAAGCAAGCTGAAAAACGGATGGAAAGCCTTAATAAACTGCAAAAAGGCTATGAAGTCATTACTATTGGTGGTCTTTACGGAACTGTTGACGAAGTTGATTCAGAGCGTAAGACTGTTGTCTTGGACGTAGACGGTGTTTTCTTGACATTTGAATTGGCAGCCATTAAGACTGTTTTGCCATTGACAGAAGGTATCCCAGCTGCTGCGGGAGTGGAAGGCGATATCGCTGTGTCTGATGAAGATACTGCCATTGAAGAATAGAATATAGGACAGTCTAGAGGCTGTCTTTTTTATTTTAAGGACATATTGTAAACTCATCTTTTACAATATTATAGTTGTGCGATACAAGCGAAACCTGCCTGCATATACTACCAGCTATTCATCATCAGCTCTCCTGCCCACATTTAAAGGATTTATGATATAATGAAATGATAAAACTTTAAATAGGATAAAAAATATGTTTAGTTTTAAGAAAAAAGAAAAGCTCGATGAGGCCTTGCTTGTTCCCAAGCATATAGGGATTATCATGGATGGCAATGGTCGTTGGGCTAAAAAACGTATGCAGCCACGCGTCTTTGGTCATAAGGCTGGTATGGAAGCTTTGCAAGAAGTGACGATTGCAGCCAAGGAGATGGGTGTGCAGGTCTTGACAGTCTATGCCTTTTCAACGGAAAACTGGACACGACCAGAAAAAGAAGTGTCCTTCATTATGAATTTGCCGGTTGAGTTTTATGATCGCTATGTGCCAGAATTGCACAGAAACAATGTGAAAATTCAAATGATTGGCGACACGAAGCGACTTCCTAAAGCTACTTTTGAGGCCTTGGAGAAAGCTGAAGATCTGACTCGCTTGAATACGGGGCTGATTTTGAATTTCGCCCTAAACTATGGCGGACGAGCTGAAATCAATCAAGCGGTTCAGAAGCTTGCCCAAGATGTTTTAGATGCGAAAGTTCAGCCAGCGGATATTACAGAGGAAATGCTTGGAGATTATCTTTATACCAGCAGTTTGCCTGCAAGTTTACGGGATCCTGACTTGGTTATTCGTACGAGTGGCGAGCTGCGCCTTAGCAATTTCTTGCCTTGGCAGACAGCATATAGCGAGTTGTATTTTACAGATATTCTTTGGCCGGATTTCGATGAGAAGGCTTTGAAGGATGCGGTTGTAGAGTATAATCGTCGCAATCGACGCTTTGGCGGTGTATAAAGGAGGGAGAAAAAGATGAGTTTAGATCTACAAAGACGTCTTCTTTTTGGAGGAATTGCTCTAGCAATTTTTATTCCTCTAGTGAAGATGGGAGGGATTCCCTTCCAGATCAGTGTTGGTCTTTTAGCTATGCTGGCAGTGCATGAATTGCTTAAGATGAAGGGGCTTCCGACAGCGACCTTGGAGGGCGGATTGGCTATGCTGGCAGCTTTCGTCTTGACCCTGCCACTTGAAAATTACTTGAAGTTTTCGCCCGTGGACGGCAATGTGATGGCTTATGGCTTGGTTGTTTTCGTCTTGTTAGGAGCGACTGTTTTAGGTTCCTCTTATAGCTTTGAAGATGCGGCTTATCCGATTGCTTCTAGTTTTTATGTCGGCCTAGGTTTTAATGCTTTGATCGATGCTCGTTTGGTAAATGTGGACAAGGTTTTGCTGGCTCTCTTTATCGTCTGGGCGACAGACAGTGGGGCCTATCTGGTCGGTACCCGCTACGGGCGGAGAAAATTATTGCCAAAGATATCGCCAAATAAAACCATTGAAGGCAGTTTAGGAGGCATTATCTCAGCGGTGCTGGTTTCTGCGATTTTTATGTCTGTCCGTCCGCAAGTTGCCACTCCATATAGCTTTGTGACCATGCTGCTCATGACAGTTGTCTTTAGTATTGCTGGCCAATTCGGTGATTTGGTAGAGAGCGCTATTAAGCGTCACTTTGGTGTCAAAGACTCAGGGAAATTTATTCCTGGGCATGGCGGCGTTTTGGATCGCTTTGATAGCTTGCTTTTTGTCTTTCCACTGATGCACCTCTTTGGCCTGTTCTAAGGAGTTTGGTGGCCAAGCAGCCGAAAGCCTTCTTGGCTAATGAACAATCTTAAGAGAAAGATTAGACTTATGCAGATTATTACATTTATTATTGTTTTTGGGATCATCGTGGTGGTTCATGAGTTTGGACATTTCTACTTTGCCAAAAAATCAGGCATTCTAGTTCGTGAGTTTGCCATTGGGATGGGCCCGAAAATCTTTGCTCATATTGGCAAGGATGGAACAGCCTATACGATTCGGATCTTACCGCTCGGTGGTTATGTCCGCATGGCTGGCTGGGGCGAGGATTCGACAGAAATCAAAACAGGTACGCCAGCTAGTCTAACTCTGAATGAAGAGGGAAAAGTCGTCCGCATCAATCTGTCTGGCAAGAAAATTGATCAGACGGCTCTGCCTATGAATGTAACCAGTTTTGATTTTGAAGAAAAACTGGAGATTACAGGGCTGGTCTTAGATGAGACCAAGACTTATTCTGTTGATCACGATGCGACCATTGTTGAGGAGGACGGAACGGAAGTTCGGATTGCTCCGCTGGATGTCCAGTATCAAAATGCGACTATCTGGGGACGCCTCATCACCAATTTTGCTGGTCCCATGAACAATTTCATTTTGAGTATTCTAGTTTTTATGTTCTTGGCATTTCTGCAAGGCGGTGTCCAAGATGAAAACAGCAATCATTTTCAGGTGCTGGAAGGTAGCGCCGTTGCCAAGGCAGGGGTGAAAAGCAATGACCAGATTCTGAAAGTCAATAATTATGAGATTGCAAACTGGGATGACCTGACTAAAGCCGTGTCAGAAGCGACGAAGGATAAGGCAGATGCACCAACATTGACCATCACTTATAAGAGCGGCAGTCAGACTCATAAAGTTGACATTGAGCCTAAAAAAGAGGGTGATCGCTATCTATTGGGCGTTTCACCTGCTATCAAGACTGGTTTTTGGGACAAGGTAGTTGGAGGCTTTACTGCTACGTGGACGACTACAGGTCGGATCCTAACAGCCTTGAAAGATTTGATTTTTAACTTTAATTTAAATAAATTAGGCGGTCCGGTTGCTATTTATAATGTCAGCAGTCAGGCGGCTCAGCAGGGCTTGCTGGCTATTCTGAATCTTTTAGCTATGCTGTCCCTTAATATCGGGATCTTTAATCTAATTCCGATTCCGGCTTTGGACGGTGGAAAAATTGTCCTCAATATCCTTGAGGCTATCCGTCGCAAACCCTTGAAACGGGAAACAGAAAGCTATGTTACCCTCGCAGGGGTAGCTGTCATGGTTGTCCTTATGATCGCTGTGACTTGGAATGATATTATGAAATTGTTCTTCTAACATTTTAAAAGACTGAAAAATATTCTATGAAGGAGTTTTGTTTTTATGAAACAAAGTAAAATGCTAATCCCAACGCTGCGCGAAATGCCAAGCGATGCTCAGGTTATCAGCCATGCCCTTATGTTGCGGGCTGGCTATGTTCGCCAAGTTTCTGCGGGAGTATACTCTTATCTGCCACTGGCTAACCGTGTTATTGAAAAAGCTAAAAAAATCATGCGGGAAGAGTTTGATAAGATTGGTGCAGTTGAAATGCTGGCGCCAGCCCTGCTCAGTGCGGACCTCTGGCGCGAGTCAGGTCGTTACGAGACCTACGGTGAAGACCTCTACAAGCTAAAAAATCGTGAAAAATCAGACTTTATCCTAGGTCCGACACACGAAGAGACCTTCACTTCTATTGTCCGTGACTCTGTTAAATCTTACAAGCAATTGCCGCTTAACCTTTATCAAATCCAGCCTAAGTACCGCGATGAAAAACGCCCACGTAATGGACTTCTTCGTACCCGTGAATTTATCATGAAAGACGGTTATAGTTTCCATGCTAACTATGATAGTTTGGATGTAACTTATGATGAGTACAAATCTGCTTATGAGAAAATCTTCACTCGCAGCGAGCTAGATTTCAAAGCCATTATCGGTGACGGTGGTGCCATGGGTGGTAAGGACAGCCAAGAATTTATGGCAATCACACCTGCTCGTACAGATCTTGACCGTTGGGTCGTTTTGGATAAGTCAGTTGCCTCGTTTGATGAAATTCCTGCAGAAGTACAAGAAGAAATCAAGGCAGAATTGCTTAAATGGATGGTTTCTGGGGAAGATACCATTGCCTACTCTAGCGAGTCTAGCTATGCAGCCAACCTAGAAATGGCAACCAATGCTTACAAACCAAACAAAAAAGTAGTGACTGAAGCAGAGTTGGTGCGTGTAGAAACTCCTGACTGCAAGACCATTGATGAGGTAGCAGCTTTCCTACAAGTTGATACAGAAGGAACAATCAAGACCTTGGTTTACATGGCTGATGAAAAGCCTGTCGTAGCGCTTCTTGTCGGCAATGACCAACTCAATGAAGTCAAGTTGAAAAACCATTTGGGTGCAGATTTCTTTGAAGCCGCTAGTGAAGAGGAAGTTCGTCAGCTCTTGGGTGCAGGCTTTGGTTCGCTAGGCCCAGTCAATCTGCCAGCAGATGTGACCATTATCGCAGACCGTAGAGTCCAAGACCTTTCTAATGCTGTGGCAGGAGCCAATGAAGATGGCTACCACTTGACTGGTGTTAATCCAGGCCGTGACTTTAGCCCAGAGTATGTGGATATCCGCGAAGTTCGCGAAGGTGAAGTGTCTCCAGATGGCCAAGGTATCCTCAAGTTTGCTCGTGGGATTGAGATTGGGCATATCTTTAAATTGGGAACACGCTATTCTGACAGCATGAATGCCAATGTCTTGGACGAAAATGGCCGTGCCGTACCGATGATTATGGGCTGCTACGGTATCGGTGTCAGCCGTCTCCTGTCCGCTGTTATGGAGCAGCATGCCCGCCTCTTTGTCAATAAAACTCCTAAGGGTGAATTCCGCTATGCTTGGGGCATCAACTTCCCGAAAGAGCTGGCACCATTTGACGTTCACCTGATTCCGGTCAATGTCAAGGACGAGGAAGCTCTTGCTCTCACTGATCAAATCGAGGCTAACTTGCTAAGTGCTGGTTATGAGGTCTTGGTGGATGATCGCAATGAGCGCGCGGGTGTTAAGTTCAGCGACAGCGATTTGATTGGTCTCCCAATCCGCGTGACAGTTGGTAAAAAAGCCGCAGAAGGCATTGTCGAAGTCAAGATTAAGGCTACGGGCGATACCATTGAAGTCCACGCTGACAATCTGCTCGAAACTCTGTCTATTTTGACAAAATAAAACAAGAGTTTAGGACAAAAGTCCTAGCCTCTCAATTGTCTTTGGATTGTCGAGCAAGACGCAGTGGTTGAGTGGGCTCTACTACGCTGAATTCATCAGCTTTTACAGCCCTACTCAACTGTGCGGAGGTGGGACGACGAAATCGAATTCTAACGAATTTCAGATTTCTGTCCCACTCTCTTTCTTTTGCTTATTGGCCTTGAAAATGCTATAGTAGGGAAAAATGGATTGGAGGAATGAATGATGGGATTATTCAGTGGTTTATTGGGCAATGCTTCTCAGAAGGATATTGAAAAAACAGAAAGAGAATTGGAGAACATTTTGACGCCAGCAGAAAATGTGGAGCTGGCTTTCAGTCTCATTCGCGACTTGATTGTCTTTACAGATAAGCGGTTGATTTTGGTGGATAAGCAGGGAGTTACAGGCAAGAAAACGGCTTATAAGTCTTATCCTTATCGCTCCATTTCTCGCTTTTCGGTGGAAACGGCTGGCCACTTTGACCTAGACGCTGAGCTGAAAATCTGGGTTTCCAGTGCTGAGGAACCAGCTGAAACCCTAACCTTCCGAAGTGATAAAAGTGTCATTGCCATCCAAAAAGCGCTGGCAGAAGCAGTATTGAGATAAAAAGCGGTTTCAACCGCTTTTTTTTGCAAACAAAAACTAACCATAGCTTATTGGCTTGGTTAGTTCATAAATAAAGACTGACGATCAAAAGCAATTTCTATTTAGTTGTCTTCACTAGGGAAAGATTCACCAAAATGCAGCTCAGAGTATGGAGTTTCAAAATGACCTCCGTCATAAGTTACCTTGACTGAAGTTATTCCAAAGTCAACGATTATTGGTTTTGCAGCTGTTACAAAGACATAGCGATTAGCGTTTTGCTTTATATCATAGACTTTTACTGCTCCGTAAATGGAATCGAAAGAATAGATATCTCCATTTTTAGTCGATTTGGTTATTTCAATGGTCTTCTTAGCAGGAGAGTAGGATAAATTATAAGCTTCTTTTTTTCCAATGCCTTGTGTAATAAAAGTTTCGTTGTCATCACTTTTAGCTTGAAAGTGAATAAAATTTTTATCAAAACTTTGCTGAGCGTTGTTCATGACGAGAAATACATTTACTCCCCATGCAGCTAAGCCCACAATAAGAAGAGAAGCGATACCAATAAAAACAGTTTTTTTAGTTAAGCGCATAAAAACTCCTTGAAAATCATGCTATTGGAGAAGTGAAAGCCAATAGCTTGCTCTAAAAAATATTTTCTACGTTTTTTCTTGCTGGCGAACTAAGGACTTGGCTAGCAAGACAGGATAGTTTCTAAAGTAAAAAATAAGTCAGAAAAGATTTTATTCTTCTGTGAATCCTTGAGATAGCAGAAAAGCAAAGAAATCTTCGGGCTTTTCCTTAAGCTTTTTGAATAGGTTATCTTTAGTTGTTTCCCCTAAAGCAGCCATGACTTGTTTTTCTTTTGCTTTGCTGAGATCAAAGTGGGCAACTTGTGCAACGGTTTTCTTGTCCTCTGAAACTTTGACTTCAAGTGTGACTCCATCTAACTTGCTGAATTTATCATAAAAGTCACCAGCTTTTAATTCTTCTTGATAAATGTTGCTGATTTCTTCAGGACTCTTACTTTGTTCGTCCTCTTGAGTCGGTTTCGTAGCCATAAAATCGAAGGCTCGAATCTTATCTTTTTGATAATAAGCGACAATTTTATTATTGTATCCGTTAGGCATGTTGTAAGCAAAAGTCTTGGTTTTTACTTTCTCTTCTTTTTTTGGCTTGCTTTGGCTCTGACTTTGGTTGGGTTTGTTTTCATGCTTTGTTTGCTTAGGCATGCTGCAGGCAGTCAAAGCCAGCAGACAGGCGCTAGCCAGTAAAATTTTCTTCACAGTTAAGACTCCTTTGGATAAATGTTTTTTCTATTATATCATAACTTAGTTTTAAGACAAGAAAACATATAAATATATAGACATCAACAACTTTACTCCGCTCTTTTTCTGTCGAAAAAAGTGTTGATTTATGGTAAAATAGGGTCACTACTGTACGAGGAAATGTCATGTCAAACAAGTTTGAAATTTTAATGCATCAGCTGGATATGCCACTGGAAATGAGAAATTCAGAGGCCTTTTTGAATGCTGAAATTGAGGAAGTTCTGGTCCACAAGGTCAGTCGGGTCTGGGAGTTTCATTTTTCTTTTACGAATATTCTGCCTATTGAGATTTTTCGGGAGTTGCAGAAGCGCTTATCTCAAGAGTTTTCTAAGACGGGCAATCAAGCCGTTTTTGAAATTCACTGTCAGGCTCCCCAAGTGTCGGATGAGCTCTTGCAGGCTTATTACCAGCTGGCCTTTGAGGAGGGGCCTTGTGCCAGCCATGGCTTTAAGAGTCTGTATCAGGATTTACAGGTTCATTTGGATGGGGACAAGCTGCTGATTGAGGGGGCTTCGACTATTGATACGGAGCATTTTCGTAAGAATCACCTGCCAAATCTCAGTCGCCAGTTGGTCAAATACGGCTTTCCTCAGCTGATCTGTCAGGTTCAGCACAGCGATGAGCTGACCCAGCAGCAAGCGGAGAATTTCCAGGCGGAGAATGACAAGATTGTTCAGGCGGCCAATGAAGAAGCGCTCAAAGCCATGGAATCTCTGCAACAGATGGCACCACCGCCAGAGGAAAAGCCAGCCTATGACTTCCAAGCTCGCAAGGCTGCAGCAAAGCCAAATCTAGACAAGGCAGAAATTACCCCTATGATCGAAGTTCAGACTGAGGAAAACCGTCTTGTCTTCGAGGGAATGGTTTTTGACTTGGAGCAGAAGGTCACTCGGACCGGCCGGGTCTTGCTCAACTTCAAAATGACAGACTACACTTCCAGTTTCTCCTTGCAGAAATGGATGAAAAACGAGGAAGAAGCCAAGAAGTTTGACATGATTAAGAAAGGTGCCTGGCTGCGCGTGCGTGGAAATGTGGAGATGAACAATTTTACCCGCGATCTGACCATGAATGTGCAGGATGTCCAGGAAGTTACCCACTATGAGCGCAAGGACCTCATGCCTGAGGGGCAGAAGCGGGTTGAATTTCACGCACATACAAATATGTCTACTATGGATGCTTTACCTGAGGTCGAGGAAATTGTTGCAACAGCCGCCAAGTGGGGCCACAAGGCTGTCGCCATTACCGACCATGGCAATGTGCAGAGCTTTCCCCATGGCTACAAGGCTGCCAAGAAGGCTGGTATCCAGCTGATTTATGGTATGGAGGCCAATATTGTAGAAGACCGGGTGCCCATCGTCTATAATGAAGTGGACATGGAGCTGAGCGATGCGACCTATGTAGTCTTTGACGTGGAAACGACAGGCCTTTCGGCTGTTTACAATGACTTGATTCAAGTCGCTGCCAGCAAGATGCATAAGGGCAATATCATCGCTGAGTTTGATGAGTTTATCAATCCCGGCCATCCTCTGTCGGCCTTTACGACGGATCTGACTGGGATTACTGATGAGCATGTCCGCAATGCCAAACCGCTTGAGCAAGTTCTGAAAGAATTTCAGGAATTTTGTCAGGACAGCGTTCTCGTTGCCCATAATGCTACCTTTGACGTGGGCTTTATGAATGTCAACTATGAGCGGCATGGCCTGCCCAAAATCACTCAGCCAGTCATTGACACGCTGGAATTTGCCCGCAATCTCTATCCAGAGTACAAGCGCCATGGTCTGGGGCCTTTGACCAAGCGTTTCCAGATTGCTCTAGAGCACCATCACATGGCCAACTATGATGCAGAAGCAACTGGCCGCCTCCTCTTTATCTTTATCAAGGATGTGGCTGAAAAGCATGGTGTGACCAACCTTAAGGATTTGAATACGGATCTGGTCGATGAGAATTCCTACAAGAAGGCTCGGGTCAAACATGCGACCATTTATGTGAAAAATCAGACGGGACTCAAGAATATTTTCAAGTTAGTCAGTCTGTCCAATACCAAGTATTTTGAAGGTGTCCCGCGGATTCCACGGACCGTGCTGGATGCCCATCGTGAAGGCCTGATTCTGGGCTCAGCCTGTTCAGAAGGCGAAGTCTATGATGCTGTTGTCTCTCAGGGGGTGGATGCGGCTGTCGAAGTGGCCAAGTATTATGACTTTATCGAGGTTATGCCGCCGGCTATCTATGAGCCGCTGATTGCCAAGGAGCAGATCAAAGACCAGGAAGAACTGCAGATCATTATTCGCAATCTGATTGAGGTTGGCGATCGCTTGGGCAAGCCTGTCCTTGCGACGGGGAACGTCCACTATATCGAGCCGGAAGAAGAAATCTATCGAGAGATTATCGTCCGTAGTCTCGGTCAGGGAGCCATGATTAACCGGACTATTGGTCACGGTGAAAATGCCCAGCCGGCTCCGCTTCCGAAGGCTCACTTCCGAACCACCAATGAGATGCTGGACGAATTTGCATTCTTGGGTGAGGACTTGGCTAAGAAGTTGGTCATCACCAATCCGAATCAGCTGGCAGAGACCTTTGAGCCGGTCGAGGTGGTCAAGGGCGACCTCTATACACCTTTCATTGACAAGGCCGAGGAGACAGTTGCTGAGCTGACCTATCAAAAGGCCTTTGAGATTTACGGCAATCCGCTGCCAGATATCGTAGACTTGCGGATTGAAAAAGAGCTGACCTCTATCTTGGGGAATGGTTTTGCCGTGATTTATCTGGCTTCGCAGATGCTGGTGCAGCGATCCAATGAGCGGGGTTATCTGGTAGGTTCACGGGGGTCAGTCGGATCCAGCTTTGTCGCGACCATGATTGGGATTACCGAGGTTAATCCTTTGTCGCCCCACTATGTCTGTGGCACATGCCAATACAGCGAGTTCATCACGGATGGATCTTATGGTTCTGGCTTTGATATGCCGGATAAGGACTGTCCAAAGTGTGGCCACAAACTTAGCAAAAATGGGCAAGATATTCCTTTTGAGACCTTCCTTGGATTTGACGGGGACAAGGTGCCCGATATTGACTTGAACTTCTCTGGAGAGGATCAGCCGAGCGCCCATTTGGACGTGCGGGACATCTTTGGTGAGGAGTATGCCTTTCGGGCTGGAACCGTTGGTACCGTTGCGGCTAAGACAGCCTATGGATTTGTCAAGGGCTACGAGCGCGACTATGGGAAATTTTATCGGGACGCCGAAGTTGAGCGTCTGGCGCAGGGAGCTGCCGGAGTCAAGCGGACGACTGGACAACACCCAGGCGGAATCGTTGTTATCCCTAACTACATGGATGTTTATGACTTTACACCAGTCCAGTATCCAGCTGATGATGTGACGGCCGAGTGGCAGACCACCCACTTTAACTTCCACGATATTGATGAAAATGTCCTCAAGCTAGACGTTCTGGGACACGATGATCCGACCATGATTCGGAAGCTTCAGGACTTGTCTGGCATTGATCCTAATGACATTCCTATGGATGATGCTGGCGTCATGGCCCTCTTTTCTGGGACAGACATTCTGGGGGTGACTCAGGAGCAAATCGGCACGCCGACTGGTATGCTGGGGATTCCAGAGTTTGGAACCAATTTTGTACGGGGAATGGTTGACGAGACCCATCCGACCACCTTTGCCGAGCTCTTACAGCTATCTGGTCTTTCTCATGGTACGGACGTATGGCTAGGCAATGCTCAGGACTTGATCAAGCAAGGGATTGCTGACCTGTCCACCGTTATCGGCTGTCGGGACGACATCATGGTTTACCTCATGCACAAGGGCTTGGATCCTAAGATGGCCTTTACGATCATGGAGCGCGTGCGGAAGGGCCTTTGGCTGAAGATTTCTGAAGAAGAGCGCAATGGCTACATCGCAGCCATGAAGGAAAACAATGTGCCAGAGTGGTACATTGAGTCCTGTGGAAAGATCAAGTACATGTTCCCCAAGGCCCATGCGGCAGCCTATGTTATGATGGCCCTGCGGGTGGCCTACTTCAAGGTGCATCATCCGATTTATTACTACTGTGCTTATTTCTCCATCCGGGCTAAGGCCTTTGATATCAAGACCATGAGTGGCGGTCTTGATGCCGTCAAGCGTCGGATGAACGAAATCGCTGAGAAGCGTAAGAACAACGAAGCCTCCAATGTAGAAATTGACCTTTATACAACCTTGGAAATCGTCAATGAAATGCTGGAGCGGGGTTTCAAATTCGGAAAGTTAGATCTCTACAAGAGCCATGCAACTGAGTTTCTCATCGAAGGAGATACCCTTATTCCACCATTCTCCGCTATGGACGGTCTGGGTGACAACGTTGCCCGCCAAGTAGTCAGAGCGCGCGAAGAAGGCGAATTTCTCTCTAAGACAGAACTCCGCAAACGCGGCGGCCTCTCTAGCACCCTAGTCGAAAAAATGGACGACATGGGTATTTTAGGAAATATGCCCGAGGATAACCAGTTGAGTCTGTTTGATGAGTTTTTCTAAAATATAGAAAGAGGTTTTTATGAAATTGACCATTTCCGCTCAGGATAAGCCTGCGCAAAAGGTGTTTGATTACCAGCTGGAGTTTGATCCAGATACGATTTTGAAAATGACCGCCTTGATTTGCGGTACGGTGGCAGCGATTAGCCTGCTGTCCCTGTTTAAAGAGAAATAACGAAAGAAAAGGAGAAGCAGAATGGTTCTGCCAAATTTTAAAGAAAACTTAGAGAAATACGCTAAACTCTTAGTTGCCAATGGTATCAACGTGCAGTCGGGTCACACCTTGGCTCTCTCTATTGATGTGGAGCAGCGTGAGTTGGCGCATTTGATCGTGAAAGAAGCCTATGCCTTGGGTGCTCATGAGGTTATCGTTCAGTGGACAGATGATGTCATCAACCGTGAGAAATTCCTCCACGCACCAATGGACCGCTTGGACAATGTGCCAGAATACAAGATTGCTGAGATGAACTATCTCCTCGAAAAGAAAGCTAGCCGTCTTGGGGTTCGCTCATCTGACCCAGGTTCCTTGAACGGAGTGGATGCGGACAAGCTTTCAGCTTCTGCTAAAGCTATGGGACTTGCGATGAAGCCAATGCGTATCGCAACTCAATCCAACAAGGTTAGCTGGACTGTAGCAGCCGCTGCTGGACTTGAGTGGGCCAAAAAAGTCTTTCCAAATGCTGCGAGCGATGAAGAAGCAGTTGATCTCCTTTGGGACCAAATTTTCAAAACTTGCCGTGTTTACGAAGAAGATCCTGTTAAGGCTTGGGAAGAGCATGCAGCTATCCTCAAGAGTAAGGCAGAAATGCTCAATAAAGAACAATTCTCAGCCCTTCACTATACTGCACCAGGAACAGATTTGACACTTGGTTTGCCAAAGAACCACGTTTGGGAATCAGCTGGTGCTATCAATGCACAGGGAGAAGGATTCTTGCCAAATATGCCGACAGAGGAAGTCTTTACTGCGCCTGACTTCCGTCGTGCAGATGGCTATGTCACTTCTACAAAACCACTTAGCTACAACGGAAATATCATCGAAGGCATTAAAGTGACCTTTAAAGACGGACAAATCGTGGATATCACTGCCGAGAAGGGTGATCAGGTCATGAAGGACCTTGTCTTTGAAAATGTGGGTGCGCGTGCCTTGGGGGAATGTGCCTTGGTACCAGATCCAAGCCCAATTTCCCAGTCAGGCATTACCTTCTTCAATACCCTTTTTGATGAAAATGCTTCAAACCACTTGGCTATCGGTGCAGCCTATGCGACCAGCGTTGTTGGTGGAGCAGAGATGAGCGAAGAAGAGCTTGAAGCTGCGGGCCTCAACCGTTCAGATGTTCACGTGGACTTTATGATTGGCTCTAATCAAATGGATATCGATGGTATCCGTGAGGATGGAACACGAGTTCCTATCTTCAGAAATGGAGACTGGGCAATCTAAGATTTCAAGTTACTCTGGATGGCACTTCAAGTCTAGTAGCTCCCACCTGCTTCTTGAAAAGTATTCTTAGAAACATAGAAAGAAGGATCCTATATGATTGGTAGTATGTTTGTCGGTTTTATTATTGGTCTCATGGCTGGGGCTATTACCAGCCGCGGGGAGCGTATGGGCTGTATCGGAAAAATCCTCTTGGGCTGGTTCGGTTCATGGCTTGGGCAATTGCTTTTTGGCCACTGGGGACCGATGTTAGCGGGCACAGCCATTCTTCCCTCAGTCTTGGGTGCTGTGATCCTCTTGGCTCTTTTCTGGGATCGAGGCACCTAGAATAGTGTAAAAGAAATACCTAGGCGTGAAAACGTCTAGGTATTTTTGATTGCAAATATGGTCGTTTATTCCAGTACCAGCATACCGTCTTTCACTGCAAATGGATCTTTTTCATTGATGCGGTCGTAGAACATGATGCCGTTGATATGGTCAATCTCGTGTTGAACCACGATAGAATTGTAGCCCTTGAGTTTGATGCGGTGTTTTTGACCGTCCTTGTCAAAGTAATCCACGGTCACTCGTGCATGACGCACGACATAGCCTGGTACTTCGCGGTCGACGGAAAGGCAACCCTCGCCGTCAGCCAGAGCTGCATCTTGCACAGAGTGGGCCACAACTTTAGGATTGTACATGACCTGAGCCAGTGAGTAGGCTTCTTTAGGCGGATTTCCTTCTTCGTCCTCCAGATTTGGCACCAGCACAGCGATGATTCGCTTAGAAATATCCAGCTGAGGCGCTGCTAGACCGACTCCGCCACGGAGACCCATTTTTTCCGCCATGACAGGATCTTGAGAATGTTTCAAAAACTGCATCATTTTCTCACCTAAAATGATTTCCTGATCAGATAAGGGAAAGCTGACTTCCTCAGCCACCGCACGCAAGGTAGGATTTCCCTCGCGGATAATATCGCTCATATCAATCAAATGAGCTGCCTTGGTTAATTTATCCATAACCGATTTTTTTTCAATAACAGACATGATTCTCTCCTTTTTCTTCCCTTCATCATAACACAAATCCCGCCAGAAATAAAGAAAGGGCTTGTCCTTTTGTCAGAGGAGAAATTTTTCGAAAGAATAATCTTTTTAATGGCCGAATTTTTAAGAAAAGATGATTGCGTCTTTTTCTAAAAAGCTGTATGATAGAATGAGTGTGATTTTTAAAGGAAAATAGAATGAAAAAGTTTATGGAAAAAGTGAGTATTCTCTCACTTTCTTTAGTGTTGACGACCTCCTTTTCGATTTCCAGTGCCCAGTCGGCCATGTTTGCTTATTATAAAGACCTGCCGGAAAGCTGGATAGAATTGTTGGTTTCTCTCCCATCGGCTGGGATTATGCTCATGCTAGTTTTAAATGGCCTAGTGGAGAAATATTTATCAGAGCGAAAGATGATTGTGACGGGGCTCTTGATTTTCTCTCTTTGCGGCTTTGTTCCTCTCGTGAATAAGGAATATTGGGTGATTTTTGCCTCGCGCCTGATCTTTGGTATGGGAGTTGGTTTGCTCAATGCTAAGGCCATTTCGATTATCAGCGAACGTTATGAGGGCAAGGAGCGGATTCAGACTCTCGGTCTACGTGGATCGGCTGAAGTTGTAGGGACGGCTCTCTTGACGCTTGGAGTGAGCCAGTTGCTTCGCTTTGGCTGGGAAATTTCTTTCTTGGTCTATGCGTCGGGGTTGATCGTTCTAGCCCTCTACCTGCTCTTTGTGCCTTATGGCAAGGAGGAGAAGCATCATGAGGCTCATCAGGAAGGAAAGGGTCTGACAGCTGCACAGTGGTTTCTGACAATCGGCCTAGCCCTGGTAGCAGCCGTGATTGTCTTGACGAATGTAGTTATCAACGTGCGCGTGCCCGGACTGGTTGAAAAGTCTGGTATGGGGAGTGTTCAGACGGCAGGTTTGATTCTTTCAACTATGCAGTTGATTGGTATTGCCGCAGGCTTGTCCTTTGCACCTCTTCTTCATTATTTCAAGGAAAATTTATTGACGGTTGCGGGAGTGGCCTTTGGTCTTACTTCGATCATGATTGGCCTAGCACCAAATCTCTTTCTCTTGAGTGCCGTTACTATCGCTTCTGGCTTTGTTTATAGTGTCAGTCTGACATCGATTTTCCATATTCTTTCCGAGAGAATCCCTAGCAAATCCCTGAATCAAGCGACTTCGATTGTGATTTTAGGTTGTAGTGCTGGAGCTACCGCTACAACTTTCTTTTTGTCATTGATTAGTCAATTTTCAAGCCAAGCTTCCTTTATTTTTGGCGTTTTGGGAAGTCTGATGGTTTTAATGGCAGTGCTGGCATTCGGCATTCTCAAGAAAAAGTTTGCTTAGGAGAAGAGTATGCGTCTCGATAAATTTCTAGTGGAAAGTGGGCTTGGCTCGCGCAGTCAGGTCAAGCAACTATTGAAAAAAGGTCAAGTCTGGGTCAACGGGACAGCAGTCACGTCAGCCAAGACACAGATTGATGAACGGTCGGATCAGATTGTGGTGGATGGTCAGACCTTGGTTTATGAAAAATTTGTCTACTATCTCTTGAACAAACCAAAGGGTGTCATTTCCGCAACTGAAGATGACCGCCATAAAACAGTTTTAGATTTATTAGACGATACTGCCCGTCAAAAAGAAGCCTTTCCTGTGGGGCGCTTAGATGTGGATACGCATGGTCTTCTGCTTTTGACCAATAATGGTCAGTTATCGCACGCTATGCTGTCTCCCAAACGCCATGTGGCTAAGGTTTATCAAGCTCAGGTTGCCGGTCTGATGGATCAGGCAGATGTTGAGCGTTTTGCTCAAGGAATCGAACTCAAAGATTTCACTTGTCAGCCTGCCCAACTCGAAATTCTTGAAAGAGATGAGGTGGCGAAGACCAGTCTGGTCCGTATCACCCTATCAGAGGGTAAGTTTCATCAGGTGAAGCGGATGGTTTTAGCTTGTGGGAAGGAAGTCACCGACCTTCAGCGTTTGTCTATGGGACCTTTGCAGCTAGATCCAAATCTGGAACTGGGGCAATGGCGACGCTTGACTAAAGAAGAAATGCAGAGCTTGGAAATTTTTCAAGTTGAACTATAGAAAGCTAGGAAAGTGGAGCAATGGATTGCTTCACTTTCTTGCTCTATTTGACAGTTAAGCCTTGATATGATAAGATTTAGGTAACTATATCTAGAAAAAGTTTCAGAGGAAATTATGGCAATTGAAAAGACAGTCAGCGAGCTGGCCGAGATTTTAGGAGTCAGCCGTCAGGCAATCAATAATCGTGTCAAGGCCTTGCCGCCAGAAGATACAGAAAAAAATGAAAAAGGTGTCACAGTCGTGACCCGCAGTGGCCTGATTAAGCTAGAAGAAATTTATAAAAAGACCATTTTTGAAGATGAGCCAGTCAGCGAAGAAGTCAAACAGCGCGAGTTGATGGAAATCTTAGTGGATGAAAAAAATGCTGAGATTTTGCGCCTTTATGAGCAACTAAAAGCTAAAGATAACCAGCTAGCTAAAAAAGACGAGCAACTCCGTATCAAAGATGTGCAGATTGCCGAAAAAGACAAGCAGCTAGACCAGCAGCAGCAGTTGACAGCCAAGGCTATGAGTGAGCGGGAGACTCTCCTTTTGGAGCTGGATGAAGCCAAGGAGAAGGTACAAAAGCAGGAAAACAAAGGCTTTTTTGCTCGTTTGTTTGGTAAATAAGAAAGAAGAGGCTGGGATAAAATTCCTAGCCTCTCAATTGTCTTTGGATTGTCGAGCAAGACGCAGTGGTTTAGTGGACTCTACTACGCTGATTTCATCAGCTTTTACAGCCCTACTCAACTGTGCGGAGGTGGGACGACGAAATCGAATTCTAACCAATTACCGATTTCTGTCCCACTCTCTATTTGTCAAAGAAGGGGTGGATCCAAGATGGCAATAATAGGAGCGGACTCACTGTAGCCACTGTAACTTGACTGCCCTGTTTCTCCCAAATTTCTGAAAGAAGAATAAGATGAAACCAGAAAAACTTAGCTTTAAGCGCTTTTATCATAATTTAGACAAGATCCTAGTTCTCTTTTTCATGGTCTTTATGATGATGGAGTATGCATGGATCCCCTTTAATTCCTACGCAGCAGAATACCTACTCAAACAGACAGGCTATCTTTTTTTGTCTTACAACAATGTCTGGGCAGTCCTCAGCTCTAATTGGCTGGTCGGTCTAGGTTTTCTAGTCCTTGTTGTGGTCAATCTCTTTGTCGCCTATTTCCAGAGTGGCATGATTTTCATGGGGATTCGCAATCTTTTGGATAAAGAAAACCGACCAGTATTCGCTTTTCTTGGAAAAACATTTAGGGACAGTTTTGCCATTGTCAAGAAGGCTGGACCAGGAAAAATGCTCTTTATCGTACTTTATATCGGCTTTCTTTTTCCCTTCTTGCGCCAAATTTTGAAAATATACTATCTCAATAAAATTTTGGTTCCGGATTTTATTGTCACCTATTTGGCAAATAATATTTTGTTCGCTGTTTTCATGGGACTTCTTGTGGTCAGCATGCTTCTAGTGGCAGTGCGACTAATGTTTGCCCTACCACAGCTCTTTTTTGAGCACGCAACAGTTCCTCAGGCAATTCGCTTTAGTCTGGCCAAGACCAAGAACCGCCTTTTCTTTTACACTAGGCATCTTTTTTGGATTATTATCAAAAGCTTTCTGCTTTATACTTTTCTCTCAGCTCCAGCTATACTGGGACAGCGATACGCGAACACTCAACCAAATGAGGTTGTCCTCTTTAGCGGTATTGTAGCTTTTGTCCTGATTAAGTTTGCCTACTATGCTATGTTGTCCTATTTCCTTCTCAAATTTGTCTCCTTCCTGACGGATCGTACCTTAAATGACTATCCACCGAAAAGAGGCCTGTCTCTAATGCGTTGGTTTGTTCTGACTATTGCTAGCTTAAGCTTTGCATTAGAAGGCTATGTCTATCTAAATTTCCCTTTGGAGAACGTTCCGATTACGATTTCCCATAGAGGGGTCTCGAGGGAAAATGGAATCCAAAATACCGTAGAAGCGCTGGAAAAAACAGCCTTGCTCAAGCCTGACCTAGTAGAAATGGATGTGCAGGAAACTAAGGATGGGCAATTTGTCATGATGCATGATGCAAACCTGAAGCAGTTGGCAGGCCTTGATGCCCAACCTCAAGACTTAACCTTGGCCGAGCTAACTTCGCTAGAGATTTCAGAAAATGGCTATCGGGCTAAGATTTCTAGCTTTGACGATTACTTTACTCGTGCCAATCAACTCGGTCAGCGCCTCTTGATTGAAATCAAGACGAGCAAGAAAGATTCCAAGGACATGATGGAACGATTTTTGAGCAAGTATGGTGCCAAGATCAAGGTTTATCAACACCAGATTCAGTCCTTGGACTACCAAGTCATCGATCAGGTTGTCAAATATGACTCCTCTATCCCTAGCTTCTTTATCCTGCCTTATAATACAATCTTTCCACGAACCAAGGCTTCTGGCTATACCATGGAATATTCAACCTTAGATAATAATTTTGTCAATAAGCTCTGGCAATCCGACAAACGTCTCTATGACTGGACCATTAATGATGAGGATAGTATCGTCAAATCTTTTCGCTTAGGAGTGGATGGGATGATTACAGATGATTTGGAGTTGGTTCAAAGTTCCATCAAAGAACTCAAGGATGATCCGGACTATACTACCCTTCTATTAAATAAGTCTTTAGACTTGCTAAGTTTTTCTTAGGATAGCAGTGGAAAATGAACACGAGTAATAGAGTAGAGTCATTGCATGGCTACCATAATATTCAGAAAATTTAGTTTACTTTTTTCCTTTCTTGTGCTATAATCCTAAGTAAACCTAAAAAACAAAATTGGAGAATTCGTATGAAAAAAAGCAAAGTATTAGCTTTAGCTGGGGTTAGCCTTCTTTCAGTAGGCGTTTTAGCTGCTTGTTCTGGTTCATCAAAAGGAAACAGTGCATCTAAAGCTTATAACTATGTCTATGTCGCTGATCCAGAAACATTGGACTATGTGACATCTGGTAAAGCTTCAACAGCTGACCTCGTGACAAACGGTGTGGACGGTTTGTTGGAAAATGACCAATATGGTAATTTTGTACCGTCTATTGCAGAGTCTTGGACTGTTTCTAAAGATGGTTTGACTTATACCTATAAAATCCGTAAAGATGCTAAATGGTACACTTCAGAAGGTGAAGAATACGGCGATGTGACAGCTCAGGACTTTGTGACAGGCCTCAAGCATGCTGCTGATAAGAAATCTGAAGCCCTATACCTTGTTCAACATTCTGTAAAAGGCTTGGATGACTATGTGACTGGTAAGACAACTGACTTCTCTACTGTCGGTGTCAAAGCAGTTGATGACCACACTCTCCAATATACTCTGAACCAACCTGAACCACAGTGGAATTCAAAAACAACTTCACAAGTTCTTTGGCCAGTTAACGCAGATTTCCTTAAGAAACAAGGGGACAAATTCGGTCAATCTACTGACCCATCTTCTATCCTTTACAATGGACCATTCTTGATGAAGTCTATCACTGCTAAGTCTGCTGTTGAGTATCAAAAGAATGAAAACTACTGGGATAAGGAAAATGTTCATGTCGATACTATCAAGTTGTCTTACTTTGATGGACAAGACCAAGATGCCCTTGCTCGTAACTTTAAAGACGGTGCCTACACAGTAGCTCGTCTCTACCCTACCAGCTCAAACTATGCTGGAGTAGAAAAAGACTTTAAGGACAACATCTACTTTACTGCACCAGCTGCTACTGTAAATGTGATGAGTATCAACCTTGATCGCCAAGGTTACAATCACACAAGTAAAACAACGGATGCTCAGAAGTCTGCTACTAAGAAGGCCATTCTTAACAAAGACTTCCGTCAAGCCTTGAACTTTGCTATCGACCGTAAGTCTTATTCAGCACAGGTCAATGGTGAAGAAGGTGCTCCTTACGCTGTTCGCAATACTTTTGTACCGCCAACTTTTGTTCAAGCCGGCGATAAATCTTTTGGTGATCTAGTCGAAGAAAAAGTTGCAGCCTTGGGTGACGAATGGAAAGGTGTTCAACTTGAGGACGGTCAAGACGGACTCTATAATGCTGAGAAGGCAAAAACAGAGTTTGCAAAAGCAAAAGCTGCCTTGCAAGCAGAGGGAGTTGAATTCCCAATCCATCTAGATCTTCCAGTTTCTCAAACATCGAAACCATTGATCAACCGTGCTCAATCCCTTAAGCAATCTGTTGAAAAGGCTTTGGGATCTGAAAATGTGGTGGTAGATATCCAACAAATGTCAGAAGATGACCTCTTCAATATTACTTACTACGCACCAAATGCTGCCGCTGAAGATTGGGATATCTCAATCCTCGTTAGCTGGGGTCCTGACTATCAAGATCCATCAACTTACACAGACATTCTGAAAACTTCAGCAGCTGAAACGACAAAAACCTACCTTGGCTTTGAAGGAGCAGATAATGCTGCAGCTAAGCAAGTTGGTTTAGATGAATATGATCGCTTGGTAGATGAAGCGGGTAAAGAAACTTCAGATATTGTTACTCGCTACGAAAAATATGCAGCGGCTCAAGCTTGGTTAACAGATAACTCTATTATTGTTCCATTGATGGCAAACCAAGGAGCGGCACCATTTATCTCACGTATCGAGCCATTCTCAGGCGCTTATGCCCAAACTGGTAATAAGACAAGTTCTACTTACTTCAAACGTCTTAAAGTTCAAAATGAAGTAGTAACGAAGAAAGACTACGAAG
Source organism: Streptococcus sp. Marseille-Q8145 (assembly GCF_965112035.1). NCBI lineage: Bacteria > Bacillati > Bacillota > Bacilli > Lactobacillales > Streptococcaceae > Streptococcus > Streptococcus sp. Marseille-Q8145. Next base: position 57,105 of record NZ_CBCOPQ010000003.1, read on the forward strand.
CAGCTCGTAAGAAATGGCTGAAAGAAAAAGAAGAGTCAAATGCGAAAGCACAAAAAGATCTCGAAAGTCATGTAGAATAAATCGTTCACTAGAACTTTCTCTAATAACGAGAGAAAGTTCTTTTGAAATTTAAAGGAAACGATAAATGAAAAAATACATTTTTATGCGTATTTTACGCTCACTTGTGTCGATTTTCTTGGTAACGACCTTGACCTATACTATTATTTATACAATGGTTCCGAGAAGATTGATTTTCAAACAAGACCCAAACTATAATAAAATAGCCACAACCGAAGATAAAAAGACAAACTATGAAAATACAGTCTATGAGCGGATGGGCTATGTTGACTACTATGATACAAAAGAGTTGCAGGAAAAAGCCAAGAAAGAAAATAAATCTGTAACGACCGAGCCGACCGAAGAGAACAAGAAGATCTACGAAGCCTATATTGAGAAACTTGGCAAAGGTTGGAAATTGTATCAATTCAAAGAAAGCAAGGAATTCTATGCTGTTCGTGAGGTTCCAGTTTACGAGCGTGTCATTGAGTTTTACGCAAATCTGATTCAGATTGACCATCCAAATGTGATTCAAGATGAGGAAAATCCAAATCTTGAGCGCTATATTCGAATCGAAAATGACCCTGCAATTGGTTGGTCTGTCGTCGGATCTGGTACTCGTCATAAATACCTTCTGTATTTCAATGGTCAGTTCCCATTTGTTCACCAAAACTTTGTTAGCTTGAACCTAGGAAACTCTTACCCTACTTATGCTAATACACCTGTACTTCAGGTTATCTCGCAAGGGCAAGGTCAGACTAAATCATCAGAAGTTCAATTCCCAACTGGTAAGAAAACTTCTTCCGTCAATATTTACTCTCGGACTTACAAGACACCAAGTAAGGCTGACTCTCAGGATATTGCCAAGTATGGTAAGGGAGATGCCTATACTGCAACTAAGAACAACTATCAAAATCCATCAATGATCACCAGTTCAGCTATTATTGGTCTGATTGGTGTAGCTCTTTCTTATTTGATTGCGGTCCCACTTGGATCATATATGGCTCGTTTGAAAAATACTTGGTTTGATAGTATTTCAACAGCTGCCTTGACCTTTATGATGTCCCTACCAACGATTGCCCTTGTCTACATCGTTCGTCTGGCTGGTTCTACTCTAGGTCTTCCGGACTCCTTCCCAATTTTGGGAGCAAGTGATTGGCGTTCTTATGTTCTACCATCTCTTATCCTTGGTCTTTTAAGCGCGCCGTGGACAGCTGTCTGGATCCGTCGTTATATGATCGACTTGCAATCTCAAGACTTTGTCCGCTTTGCCCGTGCTAAAGGTCTTTCTGAGAAAGAAATTTCTAACAAACATATTTTCAAAAATGCCATGGTACCATTGGTATCTAGTATTCCAGCCTCTATCGTTGGTGTCATTGCCGGTGCGACTCTGACAGAAACTGTCTTTGCCTTTCCTGGTATGGGTAAAATGCTGATTGATTCTGTTAAGGCATCAAATAACTCAATGGTAGTTGGTCTTGTATTCATTTTCACCTGTCTTTCAATTTTTGCCCTCTTAGTTGGTGATATCTTGATGACAATGCTTGACCCACGTATTAAATTAACATCTAAAGGAGGTAAATAATGGCTACAATTGATAAAAGTAAATTCCAATTTGTCAAACGTGACGATTTTGCCTCTGAAACGATTGATGCTCCGGCTTATTCATACTGGCGCTCTGTTATGCGTCAATTCTTGAAAAAGAAATCAACGACGGTCATGTTAGGGATTCTGATTGCCATCGTTTTGATGAGTTTCATTTATCCAATGTTCTCGAATTTCGATTTCAATGATGTCAGCAAGGTAAATGACTTTAGTATGCGTTATATCAAACCAAATGCTGAACACTGGTTTGGTACAGACAGTAATGGTAAATCTTTGTTTGACGGTGTTTGGTTTGGTGCTCGGAATTCTATTCTGATTTCGATTATCGCAACACTCATTAACCTGATTATCGGAATTATTATTGGTGCTATCTGGGGAATTTCCAAAGCGGTTGACCGTGTTATGATGGAAGTCTACAATGTTATTTCAAATATTCCAGCACTCTTGATTGTCATTGTCTTGACTTACTCTATCGGTGCTGGTTTCTGGAACTTGATCTTCGCCATGACCATCACTGGCTGGGTAGGGATTGCGTATACGATCCGTATTCAAATTATGCGTTACCGTGATTTGGAGTATAACTTGGCATCGCGTACCTTGGGGACACCGACATATAAGATTGTGACCAAGAATATCATGCCCCAGTTGGTATCTGTTATCGTGACGACAACTTCTCAAATGCTTCCAAACTTTATCTCTTACGAGGCCTTCCTATCCTTCTTTGGACTTGGTCTTCCTGTAACAGTACCAAGTTTGGGACGCTTGATTTCCGACTATTCACAAAACGTAACAACCAACGCTTACCTTTTCTGGATTCCATTGACAACCCTGATCTTGGTATCCCTGTCCTTCTTCGTAGTTGGTCAAAACTTAGCCGATGCAAGTGATCCACGGACACATAGATAGGAGTAAATATGACAAAAAATAAAAATGTAATATTGACTGCTCGCGATATTGTCGTGGAATTTGACGTTCGTGACAGAGTATTGACTGCCATTCGAGGCGTTTCCCTTGACCTAGTTGAAGGTGAGGTTCTGGCTCTGGTTGGAGAATCTGGCTCTGGTAAATCTGTTTTGACAAAAACATTTACTGGAATGTTGGAAGAAAATGGCCGTGTAGCTCAAGGAACGATTGATTACCGAGGAACCGATTTGACTGCTCTAAAGAGCAACAAAGACTGGGAACCCATCCGTGGTGCTAAAATTGCGACTATTTTCCAAGATCCGATGACTAGTCTAGATCCGATTAATACAATCGGAAGTCAAATTACCGAAGTTATCATCAAACACCAAGGAAAAACAAGTAAAGAAGCCAAAGAAATGGCAATTGACTACATGACTAAAGTTGGAATTCCAGACGCTGAAAAACGTTTTGAAGAGTATCCATTCCAATATTCTGGTGGGATGCGCCAACGGATTGTTATCGCGATCGCCTTGGCTTGTCGTCCAGATATTCTGATCTGCGATGAGCCAACAACGGCCCTCGATGTGACGATTCAAGCCCAAATCATTGACTTGCTCAAGTCATTGCAGGCAGAATACCATTTTACGACTGTCTTTATCACCCACGACCTTGGTGTTGTAGCAAGTATTGCTGATAAAGTGGCGGTTATGTATGCTGGTGAAATCGTTGAATATGGAACAGTTGAGGAAATCTTCTACGATCCAAAACATCCATATACATGGAGCCTGCTGTCTAGCTTGCCGCAGTTAGCTGAAGCAAATGGTGAACTCTACTCGATTCCAGGTACACCACCGTCGCTATATACTAGCATTAAAGGGGATGCTTTTGCACTTCGTTCGGACTATGCAATGGCTATTGATTTCGAAGAAAAGCCTCCTGCCTTTCAGGTTTCCGATACGCATTGGGCTAAGACCTGGCTCTTGCACGAAGATGCACCAAGAGTTGAGAAGCCAGCTATTATCGAAAACCTTCATGATAAAATTCGTTCAAAAATGGGCTTCAATCACTTAGAAGCTTAGGAGGAAGGAAATGACTGAAAAATTAGTTGAAATTAAAGATTTAGAAATTTCCTTCGGCGAAGGAAGTAAGAAATTTGTAGCTGTAAAAAATGCAAATTTCTTTATCAATAAAGGAGAAACTTTTTCCCTAGTAGGTGAATCTGGTTCTGGTAAGACAACCATCGGCCGTGCTATCATCGGCTTGAACGATACCAGTGCAGGGGACATCTTATACGAAGGTAAAAAGATCAACGGGAAGCAATCTAAAGCTGAGGAAGCTGAATTGATCCGTAAGATTCAAATGATTTTCCAAGACCCAGCTGCCAGTTTAAATGAGCGTGCGACGGTTGACTATATCATTTCAGAAGGTCTTTATAACTATCATCTTTTTGAAAATGAAGAAGACCGTCAGCAAAAGGTTAAGAATATCATTCGTGAAGTTGGTCTTTTAGCTGAGCATTTGACACGCTATCCCCACGAATTTTCTGGTGGTCAACGTCAGCGGATTGGGATTGCTCGTGCCCTAGTCATGGAGCCAGATTTCGTTATTGCGGATGAGCCAATCTCTGCCTTGGACGTTTCCGTCCGTGCGCAAGTCTTGAATCTTTTGAAAAAATTCCAAAAAGAACTTGGCTTGACCTATCTCTTTATCGCCCACGACCTATCAGTAGTTCGCTTTATTTCAGATCGAATCGCTGTTATCTATAAAGGGGTTATCGTTGAGGTGGCAGAGACAGAAGAACTGTTTAATAATCCAATTCACCCGTATACGCAGTCCCTTTTGTCTGCTGTGCCGATTCCAGACCCAATTTTGGAGCGCAAAAAGGTCTTAAAGGTTTACGATCCAGAGCAGCATGACTACTCAGTGGATCAACCTAGCATGGTTGAGATCCGGCCTGGTCACTATGTCTGGGCTAATCAGGCAGAAGCTGACCGCTATAAAAAAGAATATAAATAAAAAAGAAGCTGTAGAAACATAGAATTGAATGTTTCTCGGCTTTTTTATTGTCATTTCAGCAAATTTATGGAAATATACGCAATCGCTTGCATACTAAAATTTCACCTTATTCTATATATTATTCCACTAAATATAGGAAAAAGTTCCAAAATAATTTTTATAAAAGCCTTTACAAAATTAAAAATAGTGGTATAATAGTATTATTCAATGCAAACGATTTCATCAAGGGGTGGTTTGTGAAAATATAAGGAGGTCTGGATGATGAAAGATTCATTCAAAAACATTTTTAGCTTTGAATTTTGGCAAAAATTCGGTAAAGCTTTGATGGTGGTTATTGCGGTTATGCCCGCAGCAGGTTTGATGATCAGTATTGGTAAGTCAATTCCGATGATCAACCCTGAACTAGGTTTTCTAGTGACTACTGGTGGCGTTTTAGAACAAATTGGTTGGGGGATTATCGGAAACCTGCATATCCTCTTTGCTCTCGCTATTGGAGGTAGCTGGGCGAAAGAACGTGCTGGTGGTGCCTTTGCGGCAGGTTTATCCTTCATTTTGATTAACCGTATCACTGGGGTTATGTTCGGTGTATCAAGCGATATGCTGAAAGATTCTAAAGCAGTGGTTAGCACTCTCTTAGGAGGAAGCATCAAGGTTTCTGACTACTTTATCAGTGTCCTTGAGTCTCCTGCTTTGAATATGGGGGTTTTCGTCGGAATTATCGCTGGTTTTGTCGGAGCAACAGCTTATAACAAATACTACAACTTCCGTAAATTGCCAGATGCTTTGTCATTCTTCAATGGTAAGCGTTTTGTACCGTTCGTTGTTATCTTGCGTTCAGTAATCGTAGCAATTGTTTTGTCATTTGTATGGCCAGTTGTTCAAACAGGTATCAACAACTTTGGTATTTGGATTGCTAACTCACAAGATACTGCTCCAATCTTGGCACCGTTCTTGTACGGTACTTTAGAACGTCTCTTGCTTCCATTCGGTTTGCACCACATGTTGACGATCCCAATGAACTACACACAACTTGGTGGTACTTATGAAGTATTGACTGGTGCTGCTAAAGGTACTCAAGTATTTGGTCAAGATCCACTCTGGTTGGCTTGGGTAAATGACTTGGTTGGTACTAAGACAGCTGATCCTACTGCTTACCAAAACTTGCTTGATACAGTTCACCCAGCTCGTTTCAAAGTTGGACAAATGATCGGTTCATTTGGTATCCTTATGGGTGTTGCCGCAGCTATTTACCGCAATGTTGATGCTGACAAGAAACATCAATACAAAGGTATGATGATTGCGACTGCTTTGGCAACCTTCTTGACAGGGGTTACTGAACCAATCGAATACATGTTCATGTTCGTGGCAACTCCACTTTACTTGATTTACTCATTTGTACAAGGTGCTGCCTTTGCTATGGCGGACATTGTTAACCTTCGTGTGCACTCATTCGGGTCTATCGAATTCTTGACTCGTACTCCAATGGCTATCAATGCTGGTTTGGGTATGGATATCATTAACTTTATCTGGGTAACAGTTCTCTTTGCAGTAATCATGTACTTCATTGCGAACTTCATGATTCAAAAATTCAATTATGCAACTCCAGGACGTAACGGTAACTATGAAACAGCTGAAGGTTCAGAAGCTGCTTCATCAGAACAAGGTGGTGCAAAAGTAGCTGCTTCTTCTCAAGCAGTGAATGTCATTAACTTGCTAGGTGGCCGTGCTAATATCGTTGATGTTGATGCATGTATGACTCGTCTCCGTGTGACTGTTAAGGACGCAACAAAAGTTGGTTCTGAAGAAGAATGGAAAGCTGAAGGCGCTATGGGCTTGGTTATGAAAGGTCAAGGCGTTCAAGCAATCTACGGACCAAAAGCTGACGTTCTTAAATCTGATATTCAAGACTTGTTGGATTCAGGAGAAGTGATCCCTGAAACTTTGCCAAGTCAAAAAGCTGAGTCTGCAGCTGCAGCAGTTAGCTACAAGGGTGTGACAGAAGCAATCGAAACAGTTGCTGATGGTGAAGTTGTTAAGTTGGAAGATGTTAAAGATCCAGTCTTCTCACAAAAAATGATGGGTGACGGATTTGCAGTTGAACCAGCAAATGGCAAGATCTATTCTCCAGTAGCTGGTAAAGTGACAAGCGTCTTCCCTACAAAACATGCTCTTGGTCTTTTGACTGAAGCTGGTCTTGAAGTGCTTGTTCATATCGGTCTTGATACTGTTAGCCTTGAAGGCAAACCTTTTGAAGTACATGTAGCAGAAGGACAAACAGTTGCTGCAGGTGATCTTTTGGTAACAGCAGATTTGGCGGCTATTAAAGAAGCGGGTCGTGAAACAACCACTATCGTTGTCTTTACAAATGCTCCAGCAATCAAATCAGTAGCAGTTGAGAAATTCGGTAAAGTCGCTGCTAAGACAGTTGTGGCTAAAGTAGAATTGTAAGATAGAAAAGAGAAATCATGGCAAAATTCCTGACTTTAAATACTCATAGTTGGATGGAAGAAGAGCAAGAAAGCAAGCTAAATCAGCTAGCTGAGCGGATTCTTCAAGAAAAATATGATGTCATTTGCCTGCAGGAAGTCAATCAATTAGTGGAGTCTGAACAGGTTGTTCAGGCTCCATTTTATTATGCGGTAGATGGCGCCATTCCGATTCACCAGGACCACTATGCCCTACGTCTGGTTGAAAAGCTAGCTGAGGCAGGTCTGGACTATTACTGGTCTTGGGCTTATAACCATATTGGATTTGATATTTATAATGAAGGGGTTGCAATTCTGTCCAGAAAGCCCCTGAAGGCAAGAGAGCTCTTGGTATCTGATGTCAATGATCCAAGTGACTACCATACGCGTAAAGTCTTACTGGCAGAAACAGAGCTTGATGGTCAACTCATCACGGTTGCTTCTTGTCACTTGTCTTGGTGGGATAAAGGTTTCCAAGGAGAGTGGGCTAAGTTTGAATCTGAACTCTTGCAAGTTGAGACTCCGCTAGTTCTCATGGGTGATTTTAACAATCCCGTTGATTACGAAGGCTATCAACACATTATCCAAAGTCCACTTGCTCTCCAGGATAGCCATAAGGTGGCTGACCAAACAATTGGTACAGCGACAGTTGAAGGCGATATTGCTGGATGGGCAGGAAACAAAGATGCTCTAAAAATTGATTATATCTTTACAAGTAAAGATTTCAATATTGAAAGATCTGCTGTTGTTTTTGATGGGCAACGTGGTCCAGTCGTTAGTGACCATTTTGGCTTGGAAGCTCAAGCCCATTTCTAAGCTTGTCTGAACAATACAAATAAACTAAAAAATCGTTTTAAATGTTTGTTTTGCTTAAACAGCATTTGAAGCGATTTTTTGCTTTTTAGAGGAAAAGTGCAAAGAAGTCTAGAGCCTAGAAGTTCTGCTGCTAAAGATAGGATAATCTTTCCATTTCATGCCTTAGACGGAGGTTTTTTTGCTTAATTTTGTTACAATAGAGATGTAAGGAAGGGAATAGCTATGTGGAAAGTTCAATTATTCATCTTTGTTGAAGCGATTCTATTATCAATGGCGCTGGTTACCATGCTGGCTGCCGATTTTTCGCGTGTTGTTCTCATCATGCTACTCTTTCTCTTGTTTTTATATTATTATTTCGGCAAGCAGAGAGGCAATTCGCTGTTAGTCGCGACTATGATTGTCTTCTTTTTCATTGTCATGCTCAATCCTTATATTATTGCTGCTGTCCTTTTTGCCTTGATTTACGGCATGATTGTGGCCTATCCTTATCTTTACAAAGAAAATCAAGAGACCCACCTTTTCTTTGAAGATGCGACCGAAGTTCGAGCTGAAAAAAATCGTTGGTTGGGAGATTTACAGCATTTTTCAAAGGATGATTGCCAGTTTCATGATATTAATCTCTTGAGAATGATGGGAAAGGACACTATTCACTTAGAGGATGTCATTGTGGTCAATCATGATAATGTGATTGTGATTCGTAAGGGCTTTGGGGATACCAAGATTGTCATCCCTTTAGATGTAGAAATCCAGCTTCAGATTAACACTTTGTATGGAGATTTGAATTTTTTAAATCATCCACCACGCAAGCTGCGCAATGAAACGATTTCTCTGACGACGCCTGACTATAAGCGCGCCAGCAAAACTGTAAAAATTGTCTTGGTCAGCTTTTTAGGAAATGTGGAGGTTGTTAGAAAGTGAAAAAAACAAGTTATTTGGTCATTTTTCTCTATACCTTCTTCGTTTTAGGGATTATCTTTCATTATATTTTTAATCTTTTTAATTTAGAATGGCAAAAGCTGCTGGATAATCTGGAACTGCTCCAGTCCTTTGCCTTTTTTGTTCTGGTTTTGGGCTTAGCGCTGACTATTTTCTTGGCCGCTGCTGCGCGCTTTCTTCAGCATCTGTCCCTTTCTCAAGTTCAAAAGAATTTAAAAGCTATTTTAGAAGGCAGGGGCATACAAGAAACCGGGCAGGCAGAATTGGATGATTCTTTCGTCCACTTGAAAGAAAAGTTGGATAGTTTAACCGAAAATTTGCAGAAATCTGAGAATCAGGCCTTGCAGGCGGAAGAGAAGATTATTGAAAAAGAACGCAGGCGGATTGCTCGCGATTTGCATGATACGGTCAGTCAGGAGCTATTTGCTGCTAATATGATTCTCTCAGGTGTCGCTGGAAACGTGGAGCGTCTGGATAAAGACAATCTCCAGCAGCAGTTAAAGGGAATTGCAGACATTCTAGAGACAGCGCAAAAAGATTTGCGGATCTTGCTTTTACATTTACGGCCGACAGAGTTGGAAAATCGGACCTTGGTAGAGGGCATGAATGTCTTAATCAAAGAATTGACAGATAAGTCGGACTTGACTGTCCAGTTTAAGCATGAGGTGGTCAGCCTGCCCAAGCAGATAGAGGAGCATATTTTTAGGATTATCCAAGAAATCATCAATAATACCTTGCGCCATGCTCAGGCCAGTCGTCTGGACATCTATCTCTATCAGACGCTAAATAGATTCAAACTCAAGGTTTCTGATGACGGAATCGGTTTTGATCCAGCTAGCTTGGCTGACATGAGTTATGGTTTGAAAAATATTGAAGATCGAGTGCATGATATGGCTGGCACTTTGAAGATTCTGACGGCTCCCAAAAAAGGAGTTTCTATTGAAATCAGTGTTCCATTGTTAGAAGGGGAAAAGGATGAGAATATTACTAGTGGATGACCATCAAATGGTCAGATTGGGCTTGAAAAGCTTTTTTGAATTACAGGACGATATTGAAGAAGTGACAGAGGCTACCAATGGTAGAGAAGGTGTCGAAAAGGCTTTGGAAAGCCGTCCAGATGTGATTATGATGGATATTGTTATGCCAGAGATGAGTGGCATTGATGCTACCTTGGCTATCTTGAAAGAATGGCCAGAGGCAAAGATTTTGATTTTGACATCCTATCTAGACAATGAAAAAATCTATCCGGTGTTGGATGCGGGTGCTCGTGGCTATATGTTGAAGACTTCTAGTGCGGATGAAATTCTCCATGCCGTCAGAAAGGTTGCAAAGGGTGAATTTGCCATTGAAACAGAAGTCAGCAAGAAGGTCGAATACCATCGGAATCATATAGAGCTTCACGAGGATTTGACAGCGCGGGAGCGGGATATTTTGGGGCTTCTAGCCAAGGGCTATGAAAACCAGCGGATTGCTGACGAGCTCTTTATTTCCTTGAAAACGGTCAAGACGCATGTGTCCAATATTTTGTCTAAGCTAGAAGTGAGCGATCGGACCCAGGCAGTTGTCTATGCTTTTCAGCATCACCTTGTTCCGCAAGACGACTTTTAATGATATAATAAAGAAGATTAAATTGAAAGAGGAAGATATGAAGGCAAAATTAAAATATAAGGCGAAAAAGATTAAGATTGTTTTCTTTGATATCGATGATACCTTGCGGGTCAAGGAAACGGGCTTCATCCCAGAATCGATCAAAGTTGTATTTAAGCAACTGAGAGAAAAGGGAATTCTGACAGGAATTGCTTCTGGTCGTGGCATTTTTGGAGTTGTTCCAGAAATTCGTGACTTGGATCCTGATTTTTTTGTTACCTTGAATGGGGCTTATGTTGAAAATAGAAAGGGCGAAGTCATTGCAAAAACGGTCATTCCGCAAGAATGCGTGGAATCCTATATTTCTTGGACCAAGGAAGTGGGAATTGAGTACGGTTTGGTAGGCAGTCACGAAGCGGCTTTGTCTGTTCGTAATCCTATGATTTCGTCAGCAATTGATATCATTTATCCAGATCTGGCTGTCAATCCTGATTTTTACCAAGATCATGAAATCTATCAAATGTGGACTTTTGAGGATGTAGGTGACAGTTTGCAGTTGCCAGAAGATTTGGCCAAATCTCTCCGTATGGTGCGTTGGCATGAGCATTCATCGGATGTCGTACCGAAAGAAGGTTCAAAGGCAGCTGGCGTTGCCAAGGTAGTGGAGCACCTAGGCTTCAAACCAGAAAATGTTTTAGTTTTTGGTGATGGACTTAATGATTTAGAGTTGTTTGACTATGCAGGACTCAGCATTGCTATGGGAGTTTCCGATGAAGAGCTAAAGAAAAAAGCTGATTTCGTCACAAAAACGGTCGAAGAAGACGGCATCTTTGACGCCTTAGAGCAATTGGGCATGGTGGAGAAAGAATTGACCTTCCCACAGCTCCATCTTGATGAGGTTCAAGGCCCAGTTGCAAAGATCAAGACAAATCATGGTGAACTGAAGATTCAACTCTTACCAGACCAAGCACCCAAAACAGTTGCTAACTTCATCGCCTTATCAAAGGATGGCTACTATAACGGAGTAATCTTCCACCGAGTTATCAAAGATTTTATGATTCAAGGTGGCGATCCGACAGGTACTGGTATGGGCGGAGAGTCTATCTACGGCGAACGCTTTGAAGATGAGTTTTCACCGGAACTTTATAACATTCGTGGGGCTCTTTCCATGGCGAATGCTGGACCGAATACCAATGGCAGTCAGTTCTTTATTGTCCAAAATAGTAGTCTTCCTTATTCAACCAAGGAATTGACTCGGGGAGGATGGCCGAAGCCGATCGCTGAAGTTTATGCTAGCAAGGGCGGGACACCACATTTGGACCGCCGACATACTATATTTGGTCAACTGGTGGATGAGCCATCTTATGAAGTTTTGGATAAAATCGCAGCGGTTGAGACAGCTTCAATGGATAAACCGCTTGAGGATGTTGTCATTGAGACGATTGAGGTTATAGACTAATGAAAATCGGAGATAAGTTAAAGGGTAAAATTACAGGGATTCAGCCCTACGGTGCCTTTGTTGAACTAGAAAGCGGTCTGATCGGCCTCATTCATATTTCTGAGATTCGGACGGGCTATATTGACAATATTCATGATATTTTGAAAATCGGGGATCAGGTTCTTGTGCAGGTGGTGGATTATGATGAGTTTTCTGGTAAGGCCAGCCTGTCCATGCGGACTTTAGAGGAAGAAAAACATCGTTTGCCGAGACGGCATCGCTTTTCAAACGATCGTTGCAAAATTGGATTTGCACCTTTAGGTAGGCAATTGCCAATCTGGATAAGGGAAGCCAAAGCTTTTCTGAAAGAACAAAAAGAGTAAAAAATTCCTACCCAAACGGGTAGGAATTTTGTTAACTCTTTTCAGGATTAAGCGTCAAATTCGTAGAGAGCGGTAGATAGGTAACGTTCACCATTATCAGGTGCTAGGGCAAGGACTTTCTTGCCAGCTCCTAGTTTTTTAGCGACTTCAATGGCTGCAAAAATAGCCGCAGCAGATGAAATTCCGACTAGGAAACCTTCCTGACCGCCAATGTAGCGTCCTAATTCTAGCGCTTGATCAGAAGTCACGCGGACAATACCATCATAGGCTGCTGTATCCAAGGTTTCTGGAATGAATCCAGCTGAAAGTCCTTGGATTTTGTGAGGACCTGGTTTCTCACCAGAAAGGATAGCAGATTCGTCTGCTTCAACCGCATAGATTTGGACATTTGGATTCGCTTTTTTAAGAGCATGAGAGACACCAGAGATAGTCCCACCAGTTCCGACACCACCGACAAAAGCGTCCAGTCCAGTTTCACCGAAAGCAGCGATAACTTCTGCTCCTGTTGTTCGTTCGTGAACCTCTGGATTAGCCGGATTGTTGAACTGCAGTGGCAACCAGCCATTTCGCTCTTGGGCAATTTCTTCTGCCTTGGCAATAGCCCCTTTCATTCCTTCGCTACCCGGAGTCAAAACTAGCTCCGCTCCATAGGCTTGAATAATCTTGCGGCGCTCCACACTCATGGTTTCTGGCATGACAATGACAACCTTGTAGCCTTTAGCTGCTCCAACCCATGAAAGGCCAATGCCAGTATTTCCGCTGGTTGCTTCCACGATAGTATCGCCAGGCTTGATAAGGCCATCGCGTTCAGCGGCCTCAATCATACTGAGAGCAATCCGGTCTTTGACAGAAGAGCCAGGGTTGAAGGCTTCTAACTTGACATAAACTTCAGCGGCTCCTTCAGGAACGATATTATTAAGTTTAACAATTGGCGTTCTTCCAACTAATTCTGTGATGTTTTGATAAATGTTTGCCATTTTTTCTACCTCAATACTTTAATGAGACTAGTATAAGCTGAAAGTGGCACTTTGTAAAATATAAAAAAGCTATGACCACGATAAAAATTCTTTATCACTAGGCCTACTGTTAAGATTATTCAACTGTTAAAGGAATTTCAACCTCGCGCAAACCTTGATCATCAATTTGGATTTTGCCATTGAAAAACTCGATTAATTTCTGCTCTAGCGTTTCTTTCTCTTGTTTGTCAATATAGATGGTTGTGGCAACTAGATCTGTGAACTCTGTATCAAATTCGATCAGATCTTCGGCTTTCAAAAAGTTATCGAAATTTTGGTACTGGCTGTAAGACATTTTAAGGCGCAAGCCCGCCTGTTCCTTAATTTCAATGAGACCAATTTCTTTGATTGCCAAGGCAACGCTGCCTGCATAAGCCCGAATGAGCCCACCAGCTCCTAGCTTAATCCCACCAAAATAGCGCGTGACCACAAAGCAGACATTGGTCAGCTGGTGATTTTCCATGACACCGAGCATAGGGACGCCCGCTGTACCGCTGGGCTCGCCGTCATCACTGGTTCGTTTGATCTCACTTTTCTCTCCGACAATAAAAGCAGAGCAATTATGAGTGGCCTTGTAGTGCTCTTTTTTGATGGCAGCAATAAAATCCCGAGCTTCCTCTTCTGAGTAAACGCGCTTGGCGTGGCAAATGAAACGAGATTTTTTAATTTCTTCCTGGGCTTGGCCGTCTTGTCTAATTGTTCTATATTCCATAGTTTTATTGTACACAAAAAAATAGATTTTTCCAAAAGTTTTACGAATAAAAAAGTATGTTAGAAAGAAAAGATTGCCTAGGTAGAATATTTACAGAAGATCAGCTCAGTCCCGAACTGCGTATGCAGGCTCAGCAGCTGCCCAGTATGCGAGAGGAAAGGAAGAAGTTGTTTTGCGGCCGCTGTGGTTCTCAAGTGGACAAGGAGAACTACCAGCTACCTGTCAATGCCTACTATTGTAGGGGATGCGTGATTTTGGGGCGAGTTCGGAGTGATCAAGAACTCTACTATTTTCCACAGGAAGATTTTCCAGAAAATCAGGTACTCAAGTGGCAGGGACAATTAACGACCTTTCAAGAAAAAGTTTCTCAGGGACTGTTAGAGTCAGTTGCTCAAAAGCAGAATAGCCTAGTCCATGCAGTGACGGGGGCGGGCAAAACGGAAATGATTTATCAGGTGATTGCAGAAGTGATTGATCGCGGAGGTGCCGTTTGCCTAGCCAGCCCTCGGATTGATGTCTGTTTGGAGCTTTATCGCCGGCTCAAGCTGGATTTTGCCTGCCCTATTTCACTTTTGCATGGGGAATCCGAGCCATATTTTCGCAGTCCCTTGGTCATTGCTACTACCCATCAGCTTCTTAAATTTTATCAAGCCTTTGATTTGCTGATTGTGGACGAGGTAGATGCTTTTCCTTATGTGGACAATCCTGTGCTCTATCATGCTGTGGAGCAGTCGGTCAAGGAGGAGGGAACCATTATCTTCTTAACTGCCACTTCGACGGATGAGTTGGATAAAAAAGTCCAAAAAGGAGAATTAAAACGCCTTAGTCTTCCTCGTCGCTTCCATGGCAATCCTTTGATAGTACCCCAAAAAGTTTGGTTGGCAGATTTTCAAAAATATCTAGCGAAAAAGAAACTACCGCCTAAATTGAAGAAGTATATCGAGAGACAGAGAAAAACAGGCTTTCCTTTGCTAATCTTTGCCTCGGAAATCAAAAGAGGTCAGGAATTTGCACAAGTTTTGGAGAAGGTTTTTCCAGGGGAAAGAGTTGGCTTTGTGGCTTCGACAACTGAAAATCGTTTAGAAATCGTTGAAGAGTTTCGCAAGCGAGAAATTACCATTTTGATCACAACGACCATCTTAGAGCGTGGTGTGACCTTTCCCTGTGTAGATGTCTTTGTTCTAGAGGCCAACCATCGTCTCTTTAGCCGTAGCGCCTTGGTGCAGATTTCTGGTCGAGTGGGACGTAGCATGGAGCGACCGACGGGAGATTTATTCTTTTTTCACGACGGCACTACACGTTCAATAGAAAAAGCGATTCGTGAAATCAAACTGATGAACAAGGAGGCCGGCCTATGAGAAATTGCCTGTTATGCAGCCAAGTAGTCGAAGAAAATAGGACCTTTTCTTCCTTGATTTTATTACAAAAAGAGCAAAATACAATTTGTAAACATTGTCGAGCAGGATTTGAAGCGATTTCCTCTATCCATTGCCCACGTTGCTGGAAGGAGGAAGAAACGGAAATTTGCTCGGATTGTCAAACCTGGGAAGCGCAAGGTTACTTGGTGCAGCATCAGGCTTGCTTTCTTTATAATGATTTGATGAAGGATTTCTTCAGCAAATACAAGTTTCAAGGGGATTATCTTCTAAGATTTGTTTTTGCAGAAGTTCTCAAAAAAAGCCTCAGAAACTTCAAAAAATATACTCTGGTTCCTATTCCAGTCAGCCCTGAAAAATACCAAAATCGAGGTTTTAATCAGGTAGAAGGCTTCTTGCAAGCTGCTGGTTTGCCTTATAAACATTTGCTTGAAAAGCAGGATGCGCTTGCCCAATCCAGTAAAAATCGCGAAGAACGATTAAACAGTCAGCAATGTTTCACATTGGTAAAAGATGTCCGTATGCCAGAAAAAATTCTTCTGATAGACGATGTGTATACGACTGGAAAAACCTTACAATTGGCTCGAGAATTATTGCTGGAAGCAGGTGTGAAAGAAGTTTTGACATTTTCACTCGCAAGGTAAGAAAATATTTGCAAAAAAGAAATGAAAGCGTTATAATGATATTGTAAATAAAACATTTATGTTTAGAAAGAAGGTACTTATATGCTTAAATATAGTATCCGTGGTGAAAACCTAGAAGTAACTGATGCTCTCCGTGACTACGTAGTTTCTAAACTTGAGAAGATTGAGAAGTATTTCCAAGCAGAGCAAGAACTTGATGCACGGGTAAATTTGAAAGTGTACCGGGAGAAGACGGCGAAAGTCGAAGTAACGATTCCTCTTGGTTCTATTACCCTTCGGGCAGAAGATGTTTCGCAAGATATGTACGGGTCTATCGACCTAGTTATCGATAAGATTGAACGTCAGATTCGTAAGAATAAGACAAAGATTGAAAAGAAAAACCGGAACAAGGTTGCAACTAGCCAGTTGTTCACTGATGCTTTAGTAGAAGAAGCTGATGCAGCATCTTCAAAAGTAGTACGTTCTAAGCATATTGACTTGAAACCAATGGATCTAGATGAAGCTATTTTGCAAATGGATTTGTTGGGACATGACTTCTTCATCTATACAGATGTTGAAGATAGTACAACGAATGTTATCTATCGTCGTGAAGATGGAGATATCGGTTTGTTAGAAGTAAAATAATGTAAAAGAGCCGTCCAATGGACGGCTTTCTGTTGTAGAGAAAGCTCTCGCTCATTCTACTTCAAAGAATGTTTACGAATAAAGAAATTCTATTTTATTTTTATAGCTGTCCTATGGTATAATAAAGGGATAAATGTTAGGTGGTAGGTATGGCTAAATTAATTCCTGGTAAAATTCGAACGGAAGGAATTGCCCTCTGTGACAGCAAAAAAGTCGAAATTCTTGAAGTTAAGGATTCCTTTTTATACACGCGCGTGGATCAGTACAATCTACGTTATAGTCTAGATGATGATGCAGTTTTCTGCTCCTGTGATTTTTTTCAAAAGAAGAAGTACTGTGCCCATCTGGCTGCCTTGGAATATTTTTTGAAAAATGATTCGGTGGGTAAAGATCTGCTGGCGAAGATGACAGACAAAGAGTCTTCTAGTCAGGAAGCCCAGAAATTGGTTTCTTTTGGTAGCCTTTTTTTGGATAAGATTTTGCTAGATAAATCCAATCAGCAAATCCGTTATGAGCTATCAGCGACTGGACAGGAAGATACTTACACAGGACAATTTTTATGGAGTCTGCGGATTAGCCGGTTGCCGGATGAGCGCTCTTATGTAGTGCGTGATATTTTGTCCTTTTTGAGAACCTTGAATAAGGGTGGGCATTATCAAATCGGTAAGAACTACTATGAGCCTATTCGAATGGAGAATTTTGATGAAGCTAGTCAAGACCTATTAGAATTTTTACGAGGCTTGGTGACGGATTATAAGGGGCAGGACTCTTCGTTGGTCTTTCCCAATGCTGGGCGGCACCTTTATTTTCCAGCCAGTCTTTTTGAGGAAGGCGTGACTCGCTTGATGAATCTCACTTCGTTTCGTTTGGAATATAGCTTTTATGATTATGCTGAGGTATTTTTCCAAGACTTGCATGAAGAAGCGGGGATTTATCAGTTTGAGGTGCAAGAGCGTGAAAACTTTTTTGAGCTGCTGATATCTGAAAAGAATTATAAGCTGCTCTATGGAGGTCAATTTCTTTTTCATAATCAGACCTTCTATCAGCTGACGACTGAGCAGACCAAGTTAATCAAGGCATTACAGGAATTGCCGATTGAGCAAGAGCGCGTCAAGCGCCTGCAGTTTGATGTGTCTGAGCAGTCCAAACTGGCAGTGAGTCTGCTTGAGTTTAAAAAAATTGGCCGTGTGACAGCACCTGAGCGACTGTTCATTCATGATTTTACCGTGGATTTCGATTTTAATTTGGAGGCTGACAAGCAAGTATTGCTGGATCTTGTCTTTGATTATGGTAGTCAGACTGTCACCAGTCGTGAAGAGCTGAGAAACCTACCTTTTGCCAGCAATTTTGAGCGGGAACAGCAAGTTTTTAAAGCAATGCTGGAGGCAGGTTTTGCAGATGATTTTATCAGCCAGCGTCCGCCTTTACGACCCGAAGAAATTTACCGTTTCTTCTCTGTCTTGATTCCACGCTTCAGAGCACTAGGCAATGTCTACTTGTCAGATGAGCTGCAGAGTCTATTACAAACAGCACCTCCGAAGGTTTCCATCAGTATGAATGGTGGGCTCTTAGATATTGGCTTTGATTTTACTGGTATCGACCAGTCTGAGGTAGATGATGTCCTAGATTCGCTGATGAGCCAAAAGGATTACTTTATCAGCAAGACGGGTCAAGTTGTGATTTTTGATGAGAATAGTAAGCGAATCAGCCAGACCTTGCAACAATTGAGAAGCAAACATTCTAAAAATGGGGTTATCCAAACGTATAGCTTGGCTGCCTACCAACTCTCTGAATTGTTCAAAGATCAGGAAAGAGTTGACTTGTCGGAGGATTTTCGCCAGCTGGCTTATGATTTGACCCATCCTGAGGATTTTCCTCTGCCTAAGCTGAAAGTTCAGGCCGAGCTTCGAGATTATCAGGAGACAGGAGTGAAATGGTTATCCATGCTGAATAAATATGGATTTGGCGGTATTCTAGCCGATGACATGGGCTTGGGAAAGACCATTCAGACCATTTCTTTCTTGACTGCTCATTTGACCAAGTCTAAGAAAGTTTTGATTTTGGCGCCGTCGAGTCTAATTTACAACTGGAGTGATGAGTTTACCAAATTTGCTCCAGACTTAGATGTGGCCGTTGTCTATGGACTGAAAAATGCTCGAGATGCTGTGATTGCAGAAGACCATCAGATTACCATTACCAGCTATGCTTCCTTTAGACAAGATGTTGAAGAGTATAAAGGACTTCATTTTGACTATTTGATATTGGACGAAGCACAGGTCATGAAGAATGATCAGAGCAAGATTGCTCAATATCTGAGAGCATTTGAGGTGGAACGGACTTATGCCTTGTCTGGTACACCGATTGAAAATCATCTCGGCGAGCTTTGGTCTATTTTCCAGATTGTCCTTCCGGGCTTATTACCGAGCAAGAAAGCTTTTTTGAAGATGCCGGCAGAAACGGTTGCGCGCTATATCAAACCCTTTGTCATGAGGCGTAAGAAAGAAGAAGTCTTGCAGGAGCTTCCTGATTTGATTGAAGTCTCTTACCGTAATGAACTTGCAGACAGCCAGAAAACGATTTATCTAGCACTGCTCAAGCAAATGCAGGAGCGAATTCTCCATGCAACGGAGGAAGAAATCAATCGTAGCAAAATTGAAATTTTATCAGGTCTTATGCGACTCCGTCAAATTTGTGATACTCCCAAGTTATTCATGGAGGATTACGATGGAGAAAGTGGCAAGCTGGAAAGTTTGCGGGAGCTGTTAGAGCAGATCCAAGACGGTGAACATCGTGTTCTGATATTTTCACAATTCCGTGGCATGCTGGATATTATCGAGCAGGAACTGAGCCAGATGGGAATGGAGTCCTTCAAAATCACAGGCTCAACTCCAGCAAAAGAACGTCAGGAGATGACCAAAGCCTTTAATCAAGGAGAAAGATCAGCCTTTCTGATTTCTCTTAAAGCTGGTGGTGTCGGTCTCAATCTAACTGGTGCAAATACTGTTATTTTAGTGGATCTTTGGTGGAATCCTGCAGTAGAAGCCCAAGCTATTGGTCGGGCTCATCGTATTGGGCAGGAACGGAATGTAAAAGTTTATCGTATGATTACACGGGGAACTATTGAAGAAAAAATTCAGGAATTACAGGATACTAAACGAAATCTGGTTTCAACAATTCTGGATGGCGCTGAGTCTCGCTCCAGTCTTTCGATGGAAGAAATTCGAGAAATTCTTGGAATTTCATCTGAATCGCTTGAAAAATAGTTTGAATAGTTTATAATAATGAAGAGTTGAAAGGACATGCTATGACAAATACTAAATTTCCTATAATTGCTGATGACGAAATCATGTTGACAGAAATGCCACACATGAATTTGTACGATGAGTTGGATCTGATTAGCAACATTAAAGGGGACTATCAGGACCGTAATTATTTAGAATGGATGCCGATTGCTAAGCCAGAAAGTCCTGCTGCTCCTAGTCAAACTGTAAGTAAAGCTAGAAAGAAGCAAGCTCCAGTTACGGACTTTAAAAAGCCAATTGATAAGAAAGATCCAGCTATTCGCTATGCTGAGCAAGCACGAGAGGAAGCTCGGGCTGATCTGAGGAAAAAACGTTCGGCTGCTTATTTGACGAGCAAGCTCCCAAATAAGGTTCGTAGTCGGAAGGTGGCACCTCCTTTTGAGGGGAATCCAGTTAAACCAACAGCCCCTTTCCAAAAGGAAAATCCGGGTGGGTTAACGAAGTTCAGTGATAAGCTAAAGCAAGATAGCTACATATTAGCAGATGTTCAGTCTCAACCTCTCATAGAAGTACCAACGAATCCAGAAAAAAAGAAAAAGAATAACTACGATTTTCTCAAAACCAGCCAAGTCTATAACAAGGGCAAGAAGCGAGAAAAACACAATAAGCATAAAAAGGCACAGGAATTGGACATCACCAAGTTGAGTTCAGATGCCCAAGGGTAATAAGGCTTCAGTTGTTTAAGATTTAAGGAGTAATCATGACGAAAACCTATCATTTTATCGGAATTAAGGGCTCAGGTATGAGCGCTTTGGCTTTGATGTTGCATCAGATGGGCCATAAGGTTCAAGGAAGCGATGTTGATAAATATTATTTCACTCAGCGTGGTCTGGAGCAGGCTGGGATTCCCATTTTGCCTTTCGATGAGAAAAATCTCCAGTCAGATTTTGAAATTATTGCCGGTAATGCCTTCCGTCCAGATAACAATGTGGAAATTGCCTATGCAGATGCCAATGGTATTAGCTACAAGCGCTACCATGAGTTTTTGGGTAGCTTTATGCGTGACTTTGTCAGCTTAGGAGTGGCTGGTGCCCACGGGAAAACTTCTACAACGGGCATTCTTTCTCATGTTCTGTCTAATATCACAGATACTAGCTATCTAATTGGGGATGGTACAGGTCGCGGTTCTGCTAATGCCAAGTATTTTGTCTTTGAATCAGACGAGTACGAACGTCATTTTATGCCTTATCATCCGGAATATTCGATCATCACCAATATTGACTTCGATCATCCGGATTATTTCACAAGCTTGGAAGATGTCTTTAATGCTTTCAATGATTACGCCAAGCAGATTACAAAAGGGCTCTTCGTTTATGGAGAAGACGAGCAACTACGCCGCATTACTTCAAATGCACCGATTTACTACTATGGTTTCAAGGAAGAAGGCAACGACTTTGTTGCTCACGACCTCTTGCGCTCTACCAGTGGTTCAGGATTTAAAGTTTCTTTCCGTGGGCAAGAGCTGGGTGAGTTCCAGATTCCAAGCTTTGGCCGTCACAACATTATGAATGCAACAGCGGTCATCGGTCTCCTCTACATTGCAGGTATTGACTTGAATCTAGTAAGGGAACATCTCAAGACCTTTAGTGGGGTCAAGCGCCGCTTTACAGAAAAGATTGTCAACGACACAGTCATTATTGATGACTTTGCCCATCATCCAACGGAAATTATCGCGACTCTGGATGCAGCTCGTCAGAAGTATCCAAGCAAGGAAATCGTGGCCATCTTCCAGCCGCACACCTTCACTCGGACTATTGCTCTCTTGGACGAATTTGCAGAAGCCCTCAATCAGGCTGACTCAGTCTATTTAGCCCAGATTTACGGATCTGCGCGTGAGGTGGATAAGGGCGATGTCAAAGTCGAAGATTTGGCTGAAAAGATTGTGAAGCGTGCCAAGGTTATTGATGTGGACAATGTTTCTCCGCTTCTTGATCACGATAATGCGGTTTACGTCTTTATGGGAGCTGGTGACATCCAGACCTATGAGTATTCCTTTGAACGTCTCTTGTCCAATCTGACCAGCAACGTTCAGTAGGAGGCGCCTGGATGGAAGCACCGATTCGAATCAGACAGGCTGAATTGAGCGACTGGGAGGAAATTCTTGCAATCGAGCAGCTGAATTTTCCAGCAGCAGAAGCGGTCAGTGCAGAAGTTCTAAAAGAGCGGATTGAACGCATCCCGGATACTTTTTTGCTGGCAGAGCTGCATGGTCAGCTGGCGGGTTATATTGTTGGACCAGCTGTTCAAACGCGATATTTGACAGATGACCTCTTTAGCAAGGTGGGTGCTAATTCTCCAGAAGGTGGCTTCATTGCCGTCCAAAGTCTGTCCGTCCATCCTGATTTTCAGAGGCAGGGAGTCGGAACCTTATTGCTTGCAGCTCTCAAGGAAATAGCTGTTCAGCAAAATCGAGAGGGCATTAGCCTAACCTGTCATGATGAGCCGATACCTTATTATGAGATGAATGGTTTCGTCCACGAAGGGATTTCTGACTCAACTCACGGTGGGACTATCTGGTCAAATATGGTATGGAAAAATCCTGATTTTAAGGAGAAAGAATGATTATCCGTCAAGCTCAAATGGCTGACTTAGATGCCATTTATGCCATCGAATTGGAAAATTTTAGTCCAGAAGAGGCTATTAGTCGTGAAATACTGGCGAAACACATTGAAAAGATTTCCTCAACTTTTTTGGTCGCAGAAAAAAATGGCAAGATTTTGGGCTATTTAGAAGGTCCTGTCCGACCAGAACGCTATTTAAAAGATATCTCCTTTACAGAGGACGTTGAAGATTATAGCTATCTGGCTGGCGGATTTATCTCTGTGACTAGTCTATCTATTTCTAAAGAAGCACAGGGTTTAGGTGTAGGAAAAGCCTTGTTGGACACTATGAAGGAAATTGCGATTGCTGATGAACGCCACGGTATTAATCTCACTTGTCATGATTATTTGATAGCCTATTATGAGAAGCATGGCTTCGGCAATGAAGGACCTTCGTCCTCAACTTATGCAGATGAAGTATGGTTTGATATGGTTTGGGAAAATCCCCAGATATAACTTTCATAAATAATATAGTTTTAAAAGTCGGAGATGATTGCATTTATCTGACTTTTAAGATATAATGTTAGGGATTATGGAAGAAGGAGATCAAGTTTTTGACTGAAAATTCACAGGATAACGAAAAGACGCTGAGTTTTAAAGAGAAGATTTTGAATGAGTTGGCAGCAGCCAATGGTACCCAAAATCACTCAGTTCAGGAAGAAGCGCAGCCTCTTTTAGGTAAAGAAATGGAATTGGCGGAGAGCTTGGAATCTCTCGTTTCTGCTGTTGAAAAATCTCATGAGGTTCTAGAGAAGGATACTTCAGTAGAGGAAGAACCTAGTAAGATCAAAGTAGAAGAGCCAATGGGAAAAAGCGATCCTACTGTTCATACTCAGGCAGATGTGCTAGAAAATATAGTTCGTAATTCTACGATTTCGGAAGTTCCATCAAATGTTGATGGACCAGGACAAGCTGATGTTGCTAAGAAGGAAAGTATAGAGTCTGGAGAAGTTCAAACTTCTGTGGCTCATTCAGAAGCTTATCAAGAAAAGGTAGCACCAGTTGCAGATGAGATAAAAGAAACAGTGTTACCTGATTCAAACACTACAGATGAAAGAGAAGCTAAAAAAGACTTTTCTACTGCAGAACCAACGCTAAGCCGTAGAGATGTTGCTCATGGAAAGAAACGTTCTCGTGCGGATCGTACCAATAGTAGTAAAAAGAAAAAACGTAAAAACGGCCTAGCCAATCGAATCGTGATGACAGTCTTGGTACTTTTCCTATTGGGCCTTGGTATTACTGGTTTTGTAGGATACAATTATGTCTCTTCAGCGCTGAAACCAGTAGATGCCAAATCAACAGAGTATGTGACAGTGGAAATTCCTGCCGGTTCTAGCACCAAACAAATCGGAGAGATTTTAGAAAAGAAGGGCCTGATTAAGAACGCTCAAGTCTTTAATCTTTATTCAAAAATCAGAAGTTATGGTAATTTCCAATCTGGTTACTATAATCTTCAAAAGAGTATGGACTTAGACACGATTGCTAAGCAATTACAAGAAGGTGGAACAGATACACCACAGCCTCCAGTTCTTGGCAAGATAACAATTCCTGAAGGATACACCTTGGAGCAGATTGCCGAAGCAACTACTGTCAATGCTGCAAAAACTGCGAACAAGAATACTAAAACACCATTCAGCAAGGAAGATTTTCTAAATAAAGCTCAAGATGAAGATTTTATTGCAAAAATGGCAGCTAAATATCCGCAGCTTCTAGCAACTTTGCCGAGCAAGGATAGTGGTGTTAAATATCGTCTTGAAGGTTATCTTTTCCCGGCTACTTATGATTATGGAAAAGAAACCACGGTTGAAGAACTGATTGACCAAATGTTGGCTGCTATGAATACAAATCTATCGCAGTATTACTCAACAATTGAGTCTAAGAATCTGACGGTCAATGATGTTTTAACCCTCGCCTCTTTAGTTGAAAAAGAGGGATCAACTGATCAGGATCGCAAAGATATCGCGAGCGTCTTTTATAATCGTTTGAACCAAGCTATGCCACTTCAGAGCAATATTGCGCTTCTTTATGCTCAAGGAAAACTTGGTCAAAAGACAACTCTTAAAGAAGATGCTGAAATCGATACAAATCTTGACTCGCCTTATAATGTGTACAAAAAGCAAGGTTTGATGCCTGGTCCAGTAGATAGTCCAAGTCTGTCTGCTATCGAAGCTACTATTAATCCAAGTAAGACAGAGTACTTGTATTTTGTAGCAAATGTGGAGACAGGGGCTGTATATTTTGCAAATACTTACGAAGAACACGCTAAGAATGTGGAAGAACACGTTAATAGCAAATTAAACCAATCAGGTGAAAGTTCTAACTAAATTATGTGGTTTTCCACATAATTTTGTTTTATCAAAAAAATAGAAAGAAGAGAGAAAATAAAGTAATGGCTGAAAAAACTTATCCTATGACCCTTGTAGAAAAGGAGAAATTAGAACAAGAATTAGAAGAATTGAAATTGGTTCGACGTCCAGAAGTAGTAGAACGTATTAAAATTGCTCGTTCTTACGGAGATTTATCAGAAAATAGTGAATATGAAGCAGCAAAGGATGAGCAAGCTTTCGTTGAAGGACAAATTTCAAGTCTAGAGACTAAAATTCGCTATGCTGTGATTGTTGATAGCGATTCAGTTGCTAAAGATGAAGTTGCCATCGGTAAAACTGTTACTATTCAAGAAGTCGGTGAAACTGAAGAAGAAGTATACATTATCGTTGGTTCAGCTGGTGCGGATGCTTTTGCTGGAAAAGTTTCAAATGAAAGTCCAATTGGTCAAGCATTGATTGGTAAGAAGACTGGTGATATTGCAACAGTAGAAACACCAGTTGGCAGTTATGACGTCAAAATACTAAAAGTTGAAAAAACAGTCTAAGAAAGGTCGAGCACGCTCGGCTTTTTCTTTATCAATTTATGCTATAATATAGAACAAGCAAAGGAGATTGTATACTGATGGTTTTATCAAAAAAACGAGCACGCCATGTCATCGAGGAGATTATTGCCCTATTTCCCGATGCCAAACCAAGTTTAGATTTTAGAAATCACTTCGAGCTACTCGTGGCAGTCATGTTATCCGCTCAAACGACAGATGCTGCAGTCAATAAAGCTACACCGAATCTATTTTTAGCTTATCCTACTCCAGCAGCTATGGCAGCAGCATCCGAGGCAGATATTGCCAAGCACATTTCGCGTTTAGGACTTTATCGAAATAAGGCCAAGTTTCTAAAAAAATGCGCCCAGCAACTCTTGAGCGATTTTAATGGACAGGTGCCTCAGACTCGGGAAGAATTAGAAAGTTTAGCTGGGGTAGGGCGTAAGACAGCTAACGTGGTCATGAGTGTAGGGTTTGGTATTCCAGCTTTTGCCGCTGATACGCATGTTGAACGCATTTGTAAACACCACGATATTGTCAAAAAGTCAGCAACTCCTTTAGAAGTTGAAAAACGTGTTATGGACGTTATCCCACCTGAACGCTGGCTAGCTGCGCATCAGGCTATGATCTACTTTGGTCGGGCTATTTGCCATCCCAAAAATCCAGAGTGTGATCACTATCCTCAACTTTACAATTTTGATCATGTTTAAGATAGAGTCTTTAGATACAAATTTTTACTAGGCGGCGAACGTTTTAAGGGGCGTAAAAGACTGTTGCGAGAGTTAGAGGAATATTTAATAGACTTTAGCAGCACGGTGATATAGAGAATAAGGGAGAGGGAAGAAGAGGTTACCTTTCCCTTTTAGTTATTGATTTATCAGTGATATTGATTGTGTTAGGAAATAAAATTGAAAAAAAGATAAAAAAATTTCAAAAAAGTGTTGACAAGGTAATGGATAGGTGATATACTGATATAGTTGTCGCTTGAGAGAGCGATAAAGACCTTTGAAAACTGAACAAGACGAACCAATGTGCAGGGCGCTACAACAAATGTTGTAGTACTGAACAAAGAAAAAACAATAAATCTGTCAGTGACAGAAATGAGTGAGAACTCAAACTTTTAATGAGAGTTTGATCCTGGCTCAGGACGAACGCTGGCGGCGTGCCTAATACATGCAAGTAGAACGCTGAAGGAGGAGCTTGCTCTTCTGGATGAGTTGCGAACGGGTGAGTAACGCGTAGGTAACCTGCCTGGTAGCGGGGGATAACTATTGGAAACGATAGCTAATACCGCATAACATTGACTATTGCATGATAGTCAATTGAAAGGTGCAAATGCACCACTACCAGATGGACCTGCGTTGTATTAGCTAGTTGGTGGGGTAACGGCTCACCAAGGCGACGATACATAGCCGACCTGAGAGGGTGATCGGCCACACTGGGACTGAGACACGGCCCAGACTCCTACGGGAGGCAGCAGTAGGGAATCTTCGGCAATGGACGGAAGTCTGACCGAGCAACGCCGCGTGAGTGAAGAAGGTTTTCGGATCGTAAAGCTCTGTTGTAAGAGAAGAACGAGTGTGAGAGTGGAAAGTTCACACTGTGACGGTATCTTACCAGAAAGGGACGGCTAACTACGTGCCAGCAGCCGCGGTAATACGTAGGTCCCGAGCGTTGTCCGGATTTATTGGGCGTAAAGCGAGCGCAGGCGGTTAGATAAGTCTGAAGTTAAAGGCTGTGGCTTAACCATAGTACGCTTTGGAAACTGTTTAACTTGAGTGCAGAAGGGGAGAGTGGAATTCCATGTGTAGCGGTGAAATGCGTAGATATATGGAGGAACACCGGTGGCGAAAGCGGCTCTCTGGTCTGTAACTGACGCTGAGGCTCGAAAGCGTGGGGAGCAAACAGGATTAGATACCCTGGTAGTCCACGCCGTAAACGATGAGTGCTAGGTGTTGGGTCCTTTCCGGGACTCAGTGCCGCAGCTAACGCATTAAGCACTCCGCCTGGGGAGTACGACCGCAAGGTTGAAACTCAAAGGAATTGACGGGGGCCCGCACAAGCGGTGGAGCATGTGGTTTAATTCGAAGCAACGCGAAGAACCTTACCAGGTCTTGACATCCCGGTGCCCGTCCTAGAGATAGGATTTTGCTTCGGCACACCGGTGACAGGTGGTGCATGGTTGTCGTCAGCTCGTGTCGTGAGATGTTGGGTTAAGTCCCGCAACGAGCGCAACCCTTATTGTTAGTTGCCATCATTTAGTTGGGCACTCTAGCGAGACTGCCGGTAATAAACCGGAGGAAGGTGGGGATGACGTCAAATCATCATGCCCCTTATGACCTGGGCTACACACGTGCTACAATGGCTGGTACAACGAGTTGCAAGTCGGTGACGGCAAGCTAATCTCTTAAAGCCAGTCTCAGTTCGGATTGTAGGCTGCAACTCGCCTACATGAAGTCGGAATCGCTAGTAATCGCGGATCAGCACGCCGCGGTGAATACGTTCCCGGGCCTTGTACACACCGCCCGTCACACCACGAGAGTTTGTAACACCCGAAGTCGGTGAGGTAACCTTTTAGGAGCCAGCCGCCTAAGGTGGGATAGATGATTGGGGTGAAGTCGTAACAAGGTAGCCGTATCGGAAGGTGCGGCTGGATCACCTCCTTTCTAAGGAAAAACGGAAGCCATTGGTCGTCATGTTTAGTTTTGAGAGGTCTTGTGGGGCCTTAGCTCAGCTGGGAGAGCGCCTGCTTTGCACGCAGGAGGTCAGCGGTTCGATCCCGCTAGGCTCCATTAGGATAGTGATAACTATTCTAAACTTGTCCATTGAAAATTGAATAACTATATCAAATAGTAACAAGAAAATAAACCGAAACGCTGTGAATATTAATGAGTTTAAGACTGAAAGGTCAAAAATAAGGTTAAGTTAGTAAGGGCGCACGGTGGATGCCTTGGCACTAGGAGCCGATGAAGGACGTGACAAACGACGAAATGCCTCGGGGAGCTGTAAGTAAGCGCAGATCCGGGGATGTCCGAATGGGGGAACCCAACAGGTAC
Source organism: Streptococcus sp. Marseille-Q8145 (assembly GCF_965112035.1). Classification (NCBI taxonomy): domain Bacteria; kingdom Bacillati; phylum Bacillota; class Bacilli; order Lactobacillales; family Streptococcaceae; genus Streptococcus; species Streptococcus sp. Marseille-Q8145. The sequence continues at coordinate 85,510 of NZ_CBCOPQ010000003.1, forward strand.
TACCTGTTACCCATCTCTGTTAAGGAGATGAGGAGGAAGACGCAGTGAACTGAAACATCTAAGTAGCTGCAGGAAGAGAAAGCAAAAGCGATTGCCTTAGTAGCGGCGAGCGAAACGGCAGGAGGGCAAACCGAAGAGTTTACTCTTCGGGGTTGTAGGACTGCAATGTGGACTCAGATTTTATAGAAGAATGACATGGGAAGGTCAGCCAAAGAGAGTAAGAGCCTCGTATTTTAAATAGAATCTGTACCTAGCAGAATCCTGAGTACGGCGGGACACGTGAAATCCCGTCGGAATCTGGGAGGACCATCTCCCAACCCTAAATACTCCCTAGTGACCGATAGTGAACCAGTACCGTGAGGGAAAGGTGAAAAGTACCCCGGAAGGGGAGTGAAATAGAACCTGAAACCGTGTGCCTACAACAAGTTCGAGCCCGTTAATGGGTGAGAGCGTGCCTTTTGTAGAATGAACCGGCGAGTTACGTTATGATGCGAGGTTAAGTTGAAGAGACGGAGCCGTAGGGAAACCGAGTCTGAATAGGGCGTCTTAGTATCATGATGTAGACCCGAAACCATGTGACCTACCCATGAGCAGGTTGAAGGTGCGGTAAAACGCACTGGAGGACCGAACCAGGGCACGTTGAAAAGTGCTTGGATGACTTGTGGGTAGCGGAGAAATTCCAAACGAACTTGGAGATAGCTGGTTCTCTCCGAAATAGCTTTAGGGCTAGCGTCGACATAGAGATTCTTGGAGGTAGAGCACTGTTTGGGTGAGGGGTCCATCCCGGATTACCAATCTCAGATAAACTCCGAATGCCAATGAATTATGGTCGGCAGTCAGACTGCGAGTGCTAAGATCCGTAGTCGAAAGGGAAACAGCCCAGACCACCAGCTAAGGTCCCAAAATAATTGTTAAGTGGAAAAGGATGTGGGGTTGCACAGACAACTAGGATGTTAGCTTAGAAGCAGCTATTCATTCAAAGAGTGCGTAATAGCTCACTAGTCGAGTGACCCTGCGCCGAAAATGTACCGGGGCTAAAACAATTTACCGAAGCTGTGGATACCTTTATAGGTATGGTAGGAGAGCGTTCTATGTGTGGCGAAGGTGTACCGTGAGGAGCGCTGGAACGCATAGAAGTGAGAATGCCGGTATGAGTAGCGAAAGATGGGTGAGAATCCCATCCACCGTAAGACTAAGGTTTCCAGGGGAAGGCTCGTCCGCCCTGGGTTAGTCGGGACCTAAGGAGAGACCGAAAGGTGTATCCGATGGACAACAGGTTGATATTCCTGTACTAGAGTATGAAGTGATGGAGGGACGCAGTAGGCTAACTCGTGCGTACGAATGGATGTACGTCTAAGCAGTGAGGCGTGGTATGAGTCAAATGCTTATACCTGTAACGTTGAGCTGTGATGGGGAGCGAAGTTTAGTAGCGAGTGAGTGATGTCACACTGCCAAGAAAAGCTTCTAGCGTTGTATCATACTCTACCCGTACCGCAAACCGACACAGGTAGTCGAGGCGAGTAGCCTCAGGTGAGCGAGAGAACTCTCGTTAAGGAACTCGGCAAAATGACCCCGTAACTTCGGGAGAAGGGGTGCTGACATAGGTCAGCCGCAGTGAATAGGCCCAAGCAACTGTTTATCAAAAACACAGCTCTCTGCTAAATCGTAAGATGATGTATAGGGGGTGACGCCTGCCCGGTGCTGGAAGGTTAAGAGGAGTGCTTAGCGGTAACGCGAAGGTATGAATTGAAGCCCCAGTAAACGGCGGCCGTAACTATAACGGTCCTAAGGTAGCGAAATTCCTTGTCGGGTAAGTTCCGACCCGCACGAAAGGCGTAATGATTTGGGCACTGTCTCAACGAGAGACTCGGTGAAATTTTAGTACCTGTGAAGATGCAGGTTACCCGCGACAGGACGGAAAGACCCCATGGAGCTTTACTGCAGTTTGATATTGAGTGTCTGTGCCACATGTACAGGATAGGTAGGAGCCTATGAGATCGGGACGCCAGTTTCGATGGAGGCGTTGTTGGGATACTACCCTTGTGTTATGGCCACTCTAACCCGGATAGGTGATCCCTATCGGAGACAGTGTCTGACGGGCAGTTTGACTGGGGCGGTCGCCTCCTAAAAGGTAACGGAGGCGCCCAAAGGTTCCCTCAGACTGGTTGGAAATCAGTCGCAGAGTGTAAAGGTATAAGGGAGCTTGACTGCGAGAGCTACAACTCGAGCAGGGACGAAAGTCGGGCTTAGTGATCCGGTGGTTCCGCATGGAAGGGCCATCGCTCAACGGATAAAAGCTACCCTGGGGATAACAGGCTTATCTCCCCCAAGAGTTCACATCGACGGGGAGGTTTGGCACCTCGATGTCGGCTCGTCGCATCCTGGGGCTGTAGTCGGTCCCAAGGGTTGGGCTGTTCGCCCATTAAAGCGGCACGCGAGCTGGGTTCAGAACGTCGTGAGACAGTTCGGTCCCTATCCGTCGCGGGCGTAGGAAATTTGAGAGGATCTGCTCCTAGTACGAGAGGACCAGAGTGGACTTACCGCTGGTGTACCAGTTGTCTCGCCAGAGGCATCGCTGGGTAGCTATGTAGGGAAGGGATAAACGCTGAAAGCATCTAAGTGTGAAACCCACCTCAAGATGAGATTTCCCATAACGCAAGTTAGTAAGAGCCCTGAGAGAAGATCAGGTAGATAGGTTAGGAGTGGAAGTGTGGCGACACATGTAGCGGACTAATACTAATAGCTCGAGGACTTATCCAATTTTCATTGAGCGCAGCTTTTGGCAAGTATTGTGAGGTTTGAGTAGTTATTCAATTTTGAGTTGACAAGGCAACAAGATGTTGTAAGTTAATTCAGTTAGTTAAGTGACGATAGCCTAGGAGATACACCTGTACCCATGCCGAACACAGAAGTTAAGCCCTAGAACGCCGGAAGTAGTTGGGGGTTACCCCCTGTGAGATATGGTAGTCGCTTAGCAGGATAGGAAGTCGGAGTGCTTCCTTTTTGGGAGTTTAGCTCAGCTGGGAGAGCATCTGCCTTACAAGCAGAGGGTCAGCGGTTCGATCCCGTTAACTCCCATATAGGTCCCGTAGTGTAGCGGTTATCACGTCGCCCTGTCACGGCGAAGATCGCGGGTTCGATTCCCGTCGGGACCGTTGAAATTGTTAGACAGTTTCAAGAAGAAAGACTCGTTAGCTCAGTTGGTAGAGCATTTGACTTTTAATCAAAGGGTCACTGGTTCGAGCCCAGTACGGGTCATAAGCGCGGGTTTGGCGGAATTGGCAGACGCACCAGATTTAGGATCTGGCGCTTTAGGGCGTGGGGGTTCAAGTCCCTTAACCCGCATAGAAATATAAATGAGCCGGCTTAGCTCAGTTGGTAGAGCATCTGATTTGTAATCAGAGGGTCGCGTGTTCAAGTCATGTAGCCGGCATTTTTTTTGGATAGAGATGCGAACGTAGTTCAGTGGTAGAACACCACCTTGCCAAGGTGGGGGTCGCGGGTTCGAATCCCGTCGTTCGCTTTGAGGCCGGGGTGGCGGAACTGGCAGACGCACAGGACTTAAAATCCTGCGATTGGTAACGATCGTACCGGTTCGATTCCGGTCCTCGGCATAGCGGATATGCGACAGGGCACCCTTAGCTCAACTGGATAGAGTACCTGACTACGAATCAGGCGGTTAGAGGTTCGACTCCTCTAGGGTGCATGAAGGGAGACGAGGTCATATGACTCCGTTTTTACTTATGATCGGGAAGTAGCTCAGCTTGGTAGAGTACTTGGTTTGGGACCAAGGTGTCGCAGGTTCGAATCCTGTCTTCCCGATATGCTAATTTATAAAAGACAACGGCTATATGCTGTTGTTTTTTATATTTTATGGGTTCTGGTTTTTTACTTTTCCACAATATCTCTATAATTTATAAGTTTTCGTAAATTAGATAGTATCCATATAGGATCTGGTCTTTTTACTTTTTGATTAAAGTATTTGGCTTACTTCATATTTTTTGCTATTTATGCGTGCCTATTGCCTTGATTGAATTTTTACCTGATTTTTTGTATACTAATATTAGGATAATCATTTATTGATGGGAGATTTTTATATGTTAAAGCAAGATTGGCTCGAATATTTTGAAGCTGTGAATGGCCGTTCAGCAACGGATGCGGAAATTACTCAAGCTTTGCTGGCTGGTGAATTTGTTGATTCTGAGGTGACAAGTACGAACCAAGTTGGAAATGAATCTGGCTCAATCATATCAGACTCTGTTCCAGAACAAGGAGTTGCTTCAAACGGCGAATACTATGCTCAGCTGCAAAATGCTTTTCAGGAACAGAATGGGCAAGCACCGTCCGCTCAGCCAACTGGGCAGCAATATCAAGAGCTTCCTCAGCAACAGCCTGACCAAAATCATTTTGCTAATCAAACACAATCATTTGCCCAGCAGGGATATCCTTATCAACAGCCAAATGGTGGGCAATCTAACCAGTTTGTTGCTCAGCCTCAATCTTCTGGTCCGCAAGGCTTCAATCAACAAGCTTATCAAAACAATCCGCAAGGCCAGTTCAATGTGCAGAATTTCCAGCAAGGACCACAGGCCTACTACAGTCAGCAACAGCCGGCGCAACCAAGTGAATTTTCTAAAACAATGAAAGGTTTCTGGGCTTGGCTTGTTTCTGCTTGGAAGTCGCCAACTTCAGAAGTTGAAAGTAGCAAATTAAATGGCTATCTTTCTCTAGGATTGACTGTTTTCTTTGCAGCTATTGTAGTGAATTATAACTTTTATAATATTATTTCTCCGGTGAGTTTTGGCTTTTATAGTGGTCCGACTTTTGACTTTAGACTTTTCTTAGTCTCACTGATAGCGGCTGCTCTCGTTCTTTTCTCCATTATTTTAGGAGGCTTTGCTGTAAAACGCATGGTCTATAAGGATGGAAGCTTTGGCTTTAATAAGGCATTTGACTGGTATGGCAGACTCTATGCGATTGTCTTACCTTTTGTGGCTCTTTCTGCTTTATTTAGCTTACTTGGGATTATGTCTGTTTCCCTCTTCCTAGCATGGATCGGCTTAGTGTTAATTGGGGTCGGAGCAACCTTTGCTTTGATTTATTCAAAATCTAGCACGTCAATGGATCCTTTTTATAAATATTTACTAGCAATTATTGTCAATGGTGTGATTACATTTATCTTTACTTTCATCGCTTTCTCATTGCTGATGAGTCTTATGATGATGTAAGGTTCTTGGAGGTGATTTATGACAACGAAAGAAAAGTGGGTTGAGCTTTTTGAGCAAGTGATTGGTAGAAAGCCAACCGCAGATGAGTTTTTAGAAGGAAAACGTTCTGACTTTGATCCCAAGAAGATTATTTCTATTGCGGCTTCAGCAGGACAAAGTAACGATGGGCCAGCTGAAGAGAAGCAAAGCTCGGTGACTCAGGAAGAAAATTTGGGGCAAGAGGAGCCTGCCCTAGAGTTTCTCAAAGAAGAATTTGTTGAGGCTTCTCCTAAAGAAGAAAAGCAAGAGATTTCAGAATCGGATCAATACCAAGAGCAACGGGAGAATTGGCTGCAAGCTTTCGAGACGAATATTGGTAGAAAGCCGACTAAAGAGGAATTTTTAGAAGCAAGAAATCAAGGTTTTCTTAATCTGCCTATTCGCTCTGAATTATTGGAATCGGAATTGCCTCAAAAACCAATACAAAAAAGAAGGTCGAAGAAGAAGGTCGTGATGATTGCTTTTCCTCTTATTCTACTTTCTGTTTTGGTGGCAGCCTTTCTTTATTTGAGCTCAGTGACAGGTGTTAAAGTTGTTACGGATAATTTTGCAAAAGCGGTTACTAAAAAGGATTATGATGGAATCGCAGATCTGCTCTCTTCTAACTCAGATAAGTGGACACGTGCAGACGCGAGGGCTTTGGTCGAGCACTTAGAGAGTCAAGAAATCAATATTGAGACCGAGCTGGACAACATTGCTAAGTCAAAGGGTAAATCAGCCTATATTGATGACAATCAGAATAAACTTTTAGGTGTAACTGAAAAAAGCAAGAAATTTGGGATTTTTCAGGAATATCAAATAGTGGCCTATCCAGTAGAGGTGAAGGTTAACACGAACTTAGACAATGCGAGCATCAAAGCAGGAGATAAGAAAAGCCTTCCTTTGAGTAAGAATGCTGAGACGAATATTGGCAAATATCATTTTATCAAGCAGGAATTTACCCTGAAAGGGAAGACGGAAGTCGGAGAAATTGAGAGTAAGATCCAGCTTGATTTAGCAACTGCTAAGAATAATGAAATTAAATTGGATCTTAAGTCTGAAAAGAAACGATTGAAGGTTACTATGCCAGCAGAAGCTTCAAATGCAACAGACCTTAAAATTGTTGTAAATGGCAAGGAAATTGGTAGTAGCTTGGAAACAGATATTCAAGTTGTACCACATCAAGAACTGGAAGTTTATGCTAAGTTTGTTGTTGCTGATAACACTTTTGTAACCAACAAGGAAAGTATTGTTGTCAAGGGAGACACGCTTGATGTTGCTTTATCTTTACCTAAAGAAGTGACAGATAAGATCAAAGAAAAGGACGAAGAAGCTAAAAAGGTAGAAGCTAACAAGGCAAAAATCACTAATTTCCTTAGCGAATATCGCACGGCTATTTTCAGATCGGTCTCTAATCGTTCTAATTATTATGCTCAATATTATGACACTTCTAGTCCAGCATACAAAGAGATGGTTGAATGGACTACAGGTGGTGGTGTCAAGAAGGCGAAAATTGATTATTACGATCCAGGAGCTTTGGATATCCGTGAAGTGAGAGAGGAGAACGGCTCCTATATTGTGACGACTTATGAAGACTATACAGTTCACTATATTGATAGTACTCCAAATAGTGTCAATAGAAAAAATAAAACTTACTATTTGAAGCCGACCGGAAATTCCTTTGCAATCTACAATATTGAAGTTTCAGAAAGTTAGTGGAATACAATGAAATATAATAAACTTATTTTTCTAGCAATGGCAGTCTTGCTTTTAAGTGCTTGCTCAGCAGCTAAAGACAAGACTGAAAGTAGTACAAACAAGCAGGCAAGTAGCTCAAAGGTATCTGTTGAAAAAAAAGAGGCTGAAAAAGATCGGTCATCTAGCCAAGATACAAGGAGTGAATCGGATAGTGCGGAGTCTAAGAAGGAGCAGAAACAGGACGTAACTGTTGATAAAAATGTTTCTTACAACGGAAGCTACTATAGCGTTCAAGGGAAATATGACGAAATAGTCATCGCCAATAAACACTATCCATTATCAGCTGACTACAATCCAGGTGAGAATCCGACTGCTAAAGCAGAACTACTTAAGTTAATCGCAGATATGCAGTCCAAAGGTTATCCTATCAGCAACCAATATAGCGGTTTTCGTAGCTATCAAACTCAGGTCGGCCTTTATCAAAGTTATGTGAATCGAGATGGACTAGCTGCGGCTGATCGTTATTCGGCAAGACCAGGCTATAGCGAGCACCAAACTGGTTTAGCATTTGATCTGATTGATAGTAGCGGCAATCTGGTTGAAGAAGCGGGAGCTAGTCAGTGGCTCTTGGACAATGCCTATAAATATGGTTTTGTAGTACGCTATCCTGTTGGCAAGGAGGGGTCTACTGGCTATGTGCCTGAAAGTTGGCATCTACGCTATGTAGGAAAAGAGGCCAAGGAAATTTCCGAATCTGGCCTCACACTGGAAGAGTATTATCATTTTACAGGTGGTAATTATGCCCAGTAAAATCTAATTGCAGACTCAGCATCTACCTTATTCTCAAAAGTTAGAAGCTACATATCTCACTTTAAAAGTGGAGTTGAACTGCTGGATGATTAGAAAAATGCATAGTAAAACCAGTCCTCTTTTTGGGACTGGTTTTTTCTTTTGTTGATGCTAAGACATAACTCATAAGATGACTAGAACTCGAATTGACTCTGGTCCTATTCTTTTATAATTTCAATCTTTTCGATTTTAATATCTGTTTTGGGTTTATCTTTATCGCCAGTTTCTGTGGCAGCAATTTTATCTACCACGTCCATGCCTTCAATGACTTGACCAAAGACGGTATAGCCGCCGTCAAGGCTTGGATTTCCGCCGTTCTTGTAAGCTTCAATGATTTTAGCTGGGAAGGTGTCGGTTGGTAATTGTTTGGATAAATCTTTCTTGCTTTGGTTGATGAAAAATTGACTGCCGTTGGTGTCTTTTCCAGCATTGGCCATGGCTAGTGCACCGCGCAAGTTGTAGAGGTAAGGAGAATATTCATTCTTGAAGCCATTTCCTGAGTCAATAGACTCATTCTTGCCTTTCCAAATGGATTCGCCACCTGTGCCATCTCCTTTAGGATCGCCGGTCTGAATCATGAAGTCATTGATAACGCGGTGGAAAATCACCCCGTTATAATAGCCTTCCTTTGCATGTGTCAGAAAATTTTCGACAGCTAAAGGAGCGTATTTAGGAAACAGCTTGAGGCGAATGTCTCCTTGTGTTGTGATAATCTTGACTTCAGCCTCATCTTCGGCAACTTCTGTAGATAGTTGTGGGAAGTTGGCATTTTCATTGGTCATGGCATCCTTGTATTGTTCACGGAGTTTTTGAACTTCAGCTGCCTCAGAGCTGGTATCGGTAGCAGAAGACTGCTTAGGAGCGCTGGAGGACTTGGTAGTAGAATCTTCTTTAGTGGAGCAGCCTGTCAGAGCAAGTGCAGATAAAAGACTAAAAAGAATGATTTTTTTCATAAATAACCTTTCTATGCATAAGTTTATGAACTATTGCTATTTTACTATAAGTGCTTTAGTTTTTCAAACTTTCCTGCGTCAGAAATTCCAAGAGCAGGGATTTGAGGCTTTCTGGACGCAAATTGTGGTTGTAAAGTTCTTGCAAGCTGACCCATTCGGGCTGGTAAATGTTTTGGGGACCACTGCGCTCGAGCTCCTCGCCCTGCATGAGTGGAGTCTCATCCGTACTTAGACTGGTGTAAAAATAATACTCCTCTTCTCCCTGATTGTTAAAGGAAAAAGCTGTGTGCAGCTGGTCAGCAGAAAAGTTAAGATTGACTTCTTCTTTCATTTCCCGTAAGGCGGTTTCTAAAGGTCCTTCTCCAAGTTCGATAGTCCCACCGGGAATTACCAAATACTCTTGTCCATTCTTCCAGCGGTGAATCAGCAAAATCTTGTCTAAGAAAGGATTGTAGACAATCACACCTGCTCGCATACTCTTCTCCTTTCTGCTGTTTTCTTCTAAATAGTCTAGCAAAAATAGATAAAGATTACCAATCTGAGCTATAGAAACACTTTCTTGAAATTTCCGCTTTCTATAAAAATATATATGCTAGAATGAATGTTATACTTCAGAAATGGAGCACTTGTGCCTATAAATTTTAAGGAAGCTATCTTGTTCATCTGGTTTTATAACGGTCTTTCTAATAGATGTTCTTTTAGTAGGCCCCTTGGTAAAAGAACTGGTCTTTCGTTTTTTGAAAGATCATCATAAGCGCTGACAAAATATTAGGGCGCATCCTTGTAAATGGAACGTTATTTGGGAGCTTGGGGAGCAAATTTTGTAATGGCTGTTTCCCTTAACATTCTCTTGGTTGGTTCGTTCTCGAGTTTTATACTAGGGTATGTCCAGAAACTTTTCTCGAGTGAAGAAAGGATCGGAAATTTTGAGGACGATGATGAACCTTCGAAAATTATTTTAGGGAAAATTATGGTAGAATAAGATAAGAATCGTTCGTTTAATCTAACAAAAACTTGTAATGTAGTTGAAGGGAGTTTGATTATGGCAAGACGTTTAACAAAAAGTGCTGATGATAAAATCATTGCAGGAGTTTGCTCCGGGCTAGCTCGGTATTTTAATATAGATCCGGTCATTATCCGTGTTATCTGGGGAGTTTCCTTTTTTGCTTATGGGATTGGACTTCTTCCCTACCTCATTTTCTGGGTGATTTTGCCAGAAGAATAAGGCAGAAACTAGTTGCAAAAGGCAGCTAGTTTTCTGTTTAGAAGATCTTAAAATATGGTATAATGAAATTTATGGCAAATAAGAAAAATACAAAAAACAGTCGAACTACGAGACGGCCGACAAAAGCGGAATTAGAAAGACAAAAAGCGATTCGACGGATGATAGTCACCTTTGTTTTGGCTATCGCTTTGTTGTTTGCTGCTTTGAAGCTGGGGGCTTTTGGCGTCACCATTTATAACTTAATTCGGATTTTAGTAGGGAGTCTGGCTTATGTGGCGATTCTAGCTGCCTTGTTTTATCTCTTTTTCTTTAAGTGGCTGCATAAACATGAAGGGAAGATTTCAGGCTTTATCAGCTTTTTCTTAGGACTCAGCTTAATTTTTCAAGCCTATTTTGTTCATGTTTTGCATTTGAAAGGACAGGTTTTATCCACGACGCTTACGCGAGTCTTGACAGATTTGATGGCCTTTAAAGTGACCTCATTTGCTGGTGGCGGGTTGATTGGGGCGGCTCTTTATGCTCCGATTTCTTTTCTTTTTTCAAATATCGGCTCTTATTTCATTGGTCTGCTCCTGATTTTGCTGGGAGTCTTGCTCATGAGTCCATGGTCGCTTTACGATCTTGCCGAGAAATTTAGCATGGCTTTCCAAAACTGGAGAGAAAAAGAGGAAGAAAAACGTCAGCTTCGTTTTCTTGAGCAGGAGGAGAAAGCTGCACAGGTAGCTATGCAAGCCATTGAGGTAGAGCAGGCAGAGACTGAAGTGGATCCTGAAACGGGGGAGATTTTAGATGGTGAGGACTTGTCTTACTCGCCTATGGACTTTGATGAGGCGGAATATGCTGAATCGGGAGAGTATGATCCTCATGAGCCCCTGGACTTTGACCGCGAAGAGGAAATAGAAGAAGCAGAGGCAGATACGGATGTAGAAGTGGATTTTACAGCTAAAGAAAATCTAGACTATAAACTACCGACTATCAATCTCTTTGCGCCTGACAAGCCCAAAAACCAGTCCAAGGAAAAGAGGATTGTCCGAGAGAATATCAAAATTTTGGAAGAAACATTTGCTAGTTTTGGGATTAAGGTTACTGTCGAGCGGGCTGAAATCGGGCCTTCTGTCACCAAGTACGAAGTCAAGCCAGCTGTCGGTGTTAGGGTCAATCGGATCTCCAATCTGGCGGACGATCTGGCTCTGGCCCTAGCTGCTAAGGATGTGCGGATCGAGGCACCCATTCCTGGAAAATCCCTGGTCGGGATTGAGGTACCTAACTCTGAAATTGCGACCGTGACCTTCCGAGAACTCTGGGAGCAGTCCAAGACAGATGCTAGCAAGCTCTTAGAAATCCCTCTAGGAAAAGCTGTTAATGGCTCTGTCCGTTCCTTTGACTTGGCTAAGATGCCCCATCTCTTGGTGGCGGGCTCTACTGGCTCTGGTAAATCTGTGGCCGTCAACGGCATTATCGCCAGCATTCTCATGAAAGCCAGACCGGATGAAGTCAAGTTTATGATGGTGGATCCTAAGATGGTGGAGCTATCTGTTTATAATGACATTCCCCACTTGCTTATCCCCGTTGTGACCAACCCTCGCAAGGCTAGTCGTGCATTGCAGAAGGTCGTGGATGAGATGGAAAACCGCTATGAACTCTTTTCCAAGGTCGGTGCTCGTAATATTGCTGGTTATAATGCTAAGGTCGCTGAGTACAATGCCCAATCGGAGTACAAGCAGGTTCCCCTGCCTTTAATCGTCGTCATCGTGGACGAGCTGGCTGACCTCATGATGGTGGCCAGCAAGGAAGTGGAAGACGCTATTATACGTCTGGGACAAAAAGCGCGTGCGGCTGGGATTCACATGATTCTGGCTACCCAGCGGCCATCTGTAGATGTTATCTCGGGTCTGATTAAGGCCAATGTGCCGTCTCGAATTGCTTTTGCAGTCTCCAGTGGGACAGACAGTCGGACCATTCTAGACGAAAATGGAGCAGAAAAGCTCTTGGGACGAGGAGATATGCTCTTTAAGCCGATTGATGAAAACCACCCAGTCCGTTTGCAGGGCTCCTTTATCTCGGATGAAGATGTGGAGCGAATCGTAGCCTTTGTCAAGAATCAAGCAGAAGCTGATTATGACGATAGTTTTGATCCAGGCGAAGTATCTGAAAGTGATTTGGATACTGGCAGAGGCGATGATGAAGGCGATCCCCTCTTTGAGGAAGCCAAGGCCTTGGTTATCGAGACTCAGAAAGCCAGCGCTTCGATGATCCAGCGGCGACTCTCGGTCGGCTTTAACCGCGCCACCCGTCTTATGGAAGAACTGGAAGCGGCAGGCGTTATCGGACCAGCCGAAGGAACCAAGCCGAGAAAGGTTTTGCAGACGAATTAAACATTTTCCCGAGCAGTTGGTTAACAAGAATAATATCTTGTAATGCAAATCTGCCAGCAGTTAGCCGGCAGATTTTCTCTACTGAAGAATGAAAGGAAAAAAGTTATGAAACTAGATAGCATTCACCATATTGCGATTATTGGCCATGATTATGACAAGACTAAGGATTTTTATGTGGAAAAGCTGGGCTTTGACATGCTGGATGAGCACCATCGACCCGACAAGCAGGACATTCTCTTTAATGTCCGCAAGGGTAATCTGACGCTGGAAATTTTTATCAAGGAAGAAGCTCCCAAGCGGCCAGCCCTGCCTGCTCCAGAGCATACTGGCCTGCGGCATCTGGCTTTCCGGGTGGCGAATGTTGAAGAAACACTAGAGGAATTTGACCGATTGAAGATTCCCCATACCGAGCTGCGCTGTGATGACTTTGACGGCCGTAAGATGGCTTTCTTCTTTGATCCCGATGGCCTACCTCTAGAGATTCACGAATAAGACTAGGAGCATCGGGAGGTCCTTCTTTCACGGCAAAAGAACGACTTGTAGATTCCGCATATGAAAAACCCATCGGCTATCTCATAACCGATGGGTTGTGTTTTGTATTTATAAAAAGAGGGCGATGACCATGGCTAGGTACATAAAGAAGGTCAAGATAAAACCAGCCCGCCAGAAGAATTTAAAGAACTTGGGATAGTAGAAAGTCCGTTTTTTTCTGAGAAAATAGGCTGTGATGGCAATAGCTAGGCCAGACAAGACGAATAATAGGTGAGGCAAAAGACTGTGGTAGAAGGCCTTGTCTGAAATGATATAAAACTCCATGGCAAAAAAAGGGAAAGCCAAATCTGCAAAATTCAAGCCAAATTTTCTTAGCTTGAAGACCTTCACCGCGATAATCGATAAGATAAGTGTTAAAAAGATAAATAATACAGAAGCAATTTTTAATAATATCATACAACCATTTTACCATAAAAATGAGAAAAGACGAGAATTTTTTCTTGCATTTTGAAAAGATTAGTGTATAATAGAAAAGTATGCAAAAAGCATACTTGTGGGAGGTAAAAATCTCTAATTACCGCCAAAACCACAAAGGAGGATTTAAAAATGGCTAAAAAAGTCGAAAAACTTGTAAAATTGCAAATCCCTGCTGGTAAAGCTACTCCAGCTCCACCGGTTGGTCCTGCGCTTGGTCAAGCGGGTATCAACATCATGGGATTCACAAAAGAGTTCAACGCTCGTACAGCTGACCAAGCTGGTATGATCATTCCAGTTGTTATCTCAGTATACGAAGACAAATCATTTACTTTCGTTACAAAAACACCACCAGCTGCTGTTCTTTTGAAAAAAGCTGCAGGTGTTGAAAAAGGATCAGGTACACCTAACAAAACGAAAGTTGCTACAGTTACTCGTGCACAAGTACAAGAAATTGCAGAAACTAAGATGCCAGATTTGAACGCAGCAAACATTGAGTCTGCAATGCGTATGATCGAAGGTACTGCTCGTTCTATGGGATTCACTGTTGTTGACTAATCAATAACACCCCCAATATAACCCGCAAGACTTCATCATTTCGAGGAGTGACGTGGGAGATGAAAATCGATTGAACCACTTACAAGGAGAATAGAAAATGGCTAAAAAAAGCAAACAACTTCGTGCTGCTCTTGAGAAAATCGACAGCACAAAAGCATACAGTGTAGAAGAAGCTGTAGCACTTGCAAAAGAAACTAACTTTGCAAAATTTGACGCAACTGTAGAAGTTGCTTACAACTTGAATATCGACGTTAAAAAAGCTGACCAACAAATCCGTGGCGCAATGGTATTGCCAAACGGTACTGGTAAAACTTCACGCGTTCTTGTTTTCGCACGTGGTGCAAAAGCTGAAGAGGCAAAAGCTGCTGGTGCAGACTTTGTTGGTGAAGATGACCTTGTTGCGAAAATCAACGACGGTTGGTTGGACTTCGACGTAGTTATCGCTACACCTGACATGATGGCTCTTGTTGGACGTCTTGGACGTGTCCTTGGACCACGTAACTTGATGCCAAACCCTAAAACTGGTACTGTAACAATGGATGTTGCTAAAGCAGTTGAAGAGTCTAAAGGTGGTAAGATCACTTACCGTGCTGACCGTGCAGGTAACGTTCAAGCAATCATCGGTAAAGTATCATTTGAAGCTGAAAAATTGGTTGAAAACTTCAAAGCGTTCAACGAAACAATCCAAAAAGCGAAACCAGCTACAGCTAAAGGAACTTACGTAACAAACTTGACGATCACAACTACTCAAGGTGTTGGTATCAAGGTTGACGTGAACTCACTTTAAGAATTGAACTTGAGCTACCTATGGGTAGCTCTTTTTTTGGACAAAATATGCTGAAGACGGTTACAAAAATATAAAAATATGGTATAATTTTACGGAGCTATTTATTTTATATTCAAAGGAGATGAATGATGAAAAAAGATCAGAACCAGCTGACTTGGCTGATGGTGTCCCTGATTGCCTTTAATATGGTTTGGGGTCTGGGAAATGTGGTCAACAACTACTCCCAACAAGGGATTTCGGTCGTTGTTTCTTGGATTCTTATCCTGGCCATTTACTTTATTCCCTATGCCCTCATCGTGGGACAGTTAGGCTCGACTTTTAAGGAGAGCGGAGGTGGTGTCAGCGACTGGGTGGAGAAGACTTCTACCAAGCGCTTGGCTTATTTCGCGGCTTGGACTTACTGGGTGGTGCATATTCCCTACTTGGCTCAAAAGCCACAGGGAGTTCTGATTCCTTTAGGATGGGCTATCCAAGGAAATGGCGATTTTTTGAGCAGTCTTGATATTCACTGGATTGTTATTCTTAGTTTGCTGATTTTCGGTGCCTTTCTCTACTTGTCTACCAAGGGTCTATCCACGCTCAAGGTCATTGGCGGTCTAGCTGGAAGTGCGATGCTGATTATGTCCTTCCTTTTTGTTCTATTAGCGGTTGGTGCGCCTTTTATCAAGCCGGATATGCAGTTTGCAACGGCTAATATGGACAAGCTCAGCACTTACATTCCTAATTTTGATTTTTCATACTTTACGACTATCTCACTTTTGGTCTTTGCGGTCGGTGGGGCTGAGAAAATTTCGCCTTACGTTAACCAAACTCGCAATCCAGCCAAGGAATTTCCAAAGGGCATGATTATCATGGCTATCATGGTTGGTGCATCTGCTATTCTAGGCTCTCTAGCCATGGGTATGCTCTTTGACGGTAGCAATATTCCTGAAGATTTGATGCGTAACGGTGCTTATCAAGCCTTCCAAATGCTGGGTAACTACTGGGGTGTAGGTAATGTACTGGTCGTTATCTATGCCCTGACTAATATGGTCGGACAGATTGCAGCCTTGGCCTTCTCAATTGATGCGCCTCTGCAAATCTTGCTCAATAATGCCGATGAGGAATTTGTTCCAAGCTGGCTGCGTAAGCGGACATCAAAAGGTGTGCTGATTAACGGTTATATCCTGACAGGGATTTTGGTAAGCTTCTTGATTGTCCTACCAATCTTTGGAATCAAAGAAATTGATGGTCTGGTTAAATGGATGACTAATCTCAACTCCATCGTTATGCCGATGCGTTATCTTTGGGTATTCGTGGCTTATATGTTGCTCAATAAAGCTTGGAAGAAATACAAGGATGCGGAATACAAACTTACTAAAAATCCAAAATTTGGCTTTATCATCGGAGCTTGGTGCTTCCTTTTCACAGCTTTTGCTTGTATTTTAGGTATGGTTCCCAAAGTAGATTATGCAGTTGATCCAGCTGGTTGGCGCTTCTCTCTGATGACAAATATCTTGACACCGATTGTCTTGATTAGTTTAGGTGTCATCTTGCCTCTCTTGGCTAAACGGGAGAAGAGACAGTCACTTAAATAGTGGTGACAACCGCCTCTATCGCTAACTTGATAAATTTTTCAGTCCTATCTTATGATAGGGCTGTTTTTTAGGAAAAAATTCCTTTCATAGGAAATAAAAATGATAAGGCAAGTATTTCTTCTGGGGACTTTCATCAGAGATGATACTTGTATCGACGGTTAAGGTTGGATGATTATTTTGAAGGTTCAGCTCAGACCTCTATTGCAAAGCTACAATTTTTCTCAAGAAAATATCCTTCTCCTTTTGTGAAATACCTATAATTGTGGTAAAATAAGTGGAATAAATATTATTAAAAACAAAGAGGTATTATCATGTCTAAGATTCTAGTATTTGGTCACCAAAATCCAGACTCAGATGCCATTGGGTCATCTGTAGCCTTTGCTTATCTTGCAAAAACAGCTTACGGTTTGGATACAGAAGCAGTAGCTCTTGGGACTCCAAATGAAGAAACAGCCTTTGTATTGAACTATTTTGGTGTAGAAGCACCGTGCGTGATCACATCTGCTAAAGCAGAAGGTGCAGAGCAAGTTATCTTGACTGACCACAACGAATTCCAACAATCTGTTTCAGATATTGCTGAAGTGGAAGTTTATGGCGTTGTGGATCACCACCGTGTAGCTAATTTTGAAACTGCAAGCCCACTTTACATGCGTTTGGAACCTGTTGGGTCAGCGTCTTCTATCGTTTATCGTATGTTTAAAGAACACGGTGTGGCAGTTCCTAAAGAGCTTGCTGGTTTGATGTTATCTGGTTTGATTTCAGATACACTTCTCTTGAAATCTCCAACGACACACCCAAGTGATAAGGATATTGCTCCTGAGTTGGCTGAGTTAGCAAGTGTGAACTTGGAAGAATACGGTCTCGCTATGCTGAAGGCTGGTACAAACTTAGCCAGCAAGTCTGCAGAAGAATTGATTGACATTGATGCTAAGACTTTTGAACTCAACGGAAACAATGTTCGTGTAGCCCAAGTCAACACTGTTGATATTGCTGAAGTTTTGGAACGTCAAGCAGAAATCGAGGCAGCAATGCAAGCGGCTATTGCAGCAAATGGCTATTCTGACTTTGTTTTGATGATTACAGACATTGTTAATTCAAACTCAGAAATCCTTGCAATTGGCGCAAACATGGACAAGGTAGAAGCAGCTTTCAACTTCAAACTTGAAAATAACCATGCCTTCTTGGCTGGTGCCGTTTCACGTAAGAAACAAGTCGTGCCTCAGTTGACTGCAAGCTTTAACGCTTAATTTCCTGAGTGGCAGCTCAAAATAGGAAACACTGGTTTTCCGCACATGTAAAGGAGTTTCGGCTCCTTTTTTGATAGACGAGAGAAATGAAGATTCAAGATTTACAAAATGGTGACCTGCTGTTCACAGTCGGTCAATCCGAGATGGCAGCAGCGATTCGGACAGCAACGGGCTCCTATAGCCATGTGGGTATCTTTTTTGATGGTGAGATTTACCATGCAACGCTGGAAAAGGGAGTGGCCCATCAGCCCTTGAGCCAGCTTTTGGAGGAAGGGGACATGCATCATGTCTTTGCTTATCCAGAGATAGATGCCTCTGCCGCCTTCAAAGAAGCCAAATCCTATCTGGGCAAGTCCTATAATGCTAGTTTCTATCCTGAGAGCGAGGGCTTTTACTGTTCGGAATATATTGCTCAGATTTTGCCAATTTTTGAGACCATTCCCATGCAGTTTGCTGATGGTGAAAATGTGGTTTCTGCGTTTTGGCAGGCTTATTATGAGGACTTGGGCTTAGCAGTACCCGTAGGGCAGCCTGGAACCAATCCCAGTCAGTTGGCTCAGTCAGCCAAGCTCATTTATAAAGGAGAGCTCCATGATTAAAATTATCAATCCGACTCGGCTGACGCGACAGCCTTTATTTGAGAAACTAATCACTTATCTGGATCAGCATAATGATGTGATTTTAAGAGAAATCAAACGTGAATTTGCGGGCTTTCCCAATCTAGATCGCTTCATAGAAGAATGTATCAAGGCGGGCTATATTCGGCGGGAAAATAAGCGCTATTATCAGCAAGTCCCGCTTTTGGAGAATCTAGAAAGTCTAACTTTGGATCAGGAAGTTTTTATCCGAGATGATAGTCCGTTTTATCAGGAATTGTTGAATTTGCGCTTTGAGACTCAGCTTGCTAATCAGACTAATGCGGCTATTCTGCTGGAAAAGACCGATTTTCAGAGAGATAAACTGACCTTGTCCAATTATTTTTATAAAATGCAGCGACAGTATCCGCTGTCTGAGGAGCAGAAGCCCCTTTACGCTATCTTGGGAGATGTGAATCCAGAGTATGCCCTCAAGTATATGACGACTTTCCTCCTCAAGTATGTCCGAAAGGATGAGCTCCTGCAGAAGCGCCGAGACATTTTTGTCGATAGTCTGGTGATTCTAGGTTACATTCGTCAGAATGAAGCTGGTAAGTATGAGTTGCAGGCTAGCTTTGACAAGGAACGCCTAATGTTCCAATTGGACTGATAGTTTTTAGAATGAGGGAAAAATTAGACAGACCCACCTGTTATTTTGCCATATTCTGTGCTATAGTAGTATATAGAATTTGGGAAAGGAATATGAATGACAATGTTGAAAAAAATCTATCCCGAGCAACCACTGGAGAACCTTAGATGGTTCGATATGTTGATTTTAGCAATTATTATGTTTGGTCAATTTATTTACTCCTCAACAATAAATTGGCTTACGATGTCCAGCTCTGTAGGACAAGCAATCGTGCCTAGGCCAGAGGATGAAAATTTTGCCTTGCTGAGCAATTTGAAATTGCAAGTTTTCCTGCTGGTGTTGGCTCTGCTCTATTTGGGAATTCGTCATTATGATTTCAAACAGCTGAAACTACGCTTGTCTTGGTCTATTCTTTGGGCGCCCTTGATTTTTGCGGTTGTTGGTCTGACTTCTGATGTGATAGCAGCTTTAGTCGGTTCCTATAATTATTTTGACTTAGAAATCTTGCAGCATATCGACTGGACCTTTGTCGAAGTTTTTCGCAAACTAGCTGCGCTAGGACCTGTCGTCATTCTTTATTCTCTATTCAATGGTGTCTATGAGGAATTCTTTTTCTTAGGCTTGCTCACATCGGTGAAAGAAGAAAGCAAATGGTGGGTTTTAGGCTTTTCAACGCTGGTTCGCTTTTCTGTCCATACCTATCAGGGGCTAGTCTCTGCTTTTCTGATTGGCGTGGTCTTCGGTCTGTTCTATTATTTCTTTTATAAATACAAGGTTAAAAACTTGTTGCCTTTCTTTTTGGCACATGCCTTTGCGGATATGGTAGGTAGTAGCTTGCTCTACGTCTTAGTGATGTGGAATGGATAATAAAAAGGACTCGAAAGTCCTTTTTTATATGTATTTTTCTGCCAGTGCATAATCACCGGGATAAGGGACCTTTTGGTCATTGATGATTTGGTAGGCATCCGCTCCCTTGCCAGCTAGAATGACTGCATCGCCTTTAGCATTGGTTAGGCTGAGGGCTTTTTTGATAGCTTCTTCGCGGTCAGCAATCATATCCACCTCAAAGGAAATGTAGCTAGCAATTTCTTTTGCGATAGCAATCGGATCTTCACGATTTGGATCATCTGCGGTTAAAATGACTTTGATTTCAGGATGCTGATTGAGTAGGAGGCCAAAGTCCTTACGTCGACTTTCTCCCTTATTGCCAGTAGCTCCTAGTACAAGAACGGTCTGCCCTTTTTGATGCTCTTGAACGACGGACAGCAACTTAGCCAAACTGTCGCCGTTGTGGGCATAGTCTACGAAGACCTTGGCACCGTTTGACTGGGTCAAGACCTCCATGCGGCCCGGCACTCGTGTCTGGGCAATACCAGCTTGAATATCTTCCAATGAAGCTCCAAGTCGTAGGCAGGCTAGACCAGTAGCAATGGCATTTTCTTGATTGAAGCGACCAATCAGCTGGATATCGTAGGAACCAGCCAACTTTCCTTGCGCTTTAAAGGAGAAGGCTTGCGATTCTTGAATACTATTGGCGGAGTCTGCTCCATAGAAGTCGTGGTCGTAGCTAGCCACTTGCTCAGCCAAAACTTGAAAATGATCCATGCCACTATTGACGACAACAGCTCGGCTATTGTCCATCAAGAGTCGCTTGTGGTAGAAGTAGTCTTCAAAAGTCGGATGCTCAATCGGGCCGATATGGTCAGGGCTGATATTGAGGAAGACACCTACATCAAAGGTCAGGCCGTAGACTCGCTTTTTAAGATAGGCTTGGCTGGAGACTTCCATGATGAGATGGGTACGACCATTGGCTACAGCTTGAGACATCATCTCAAATAGGTCTAAGCTTTCAGGAGTGGTCAGGGCTGACTTAAAGAAAGTTTCGCCGTCCAGAGTGGTATTCATAGTAGAAAGCAGGGCTGGTTTGTGGCTTTGTTTTAAAATATTATAAGCGAAATAAGCCGATGTGGTCTTACCCTTGGTACCAGTGAAGGCCAGAAGTTTGAGTTTTTGCTCTGGGTGACCGTAAAATTCCATAGCAATGAGGCTCATGGCTTGTTTAATATCATTGACCAAGAGTACTGGAATTCCGACTTCGAAGTCAGTTTCACTCAGGTAAAACCCTAGTCCAGCTGCTACAGCCTTCTCTAAAAATTCCCGCTTGAAATGCTCGCCCTTGACAAAAAAGAGAGTTTTGCTATCTGCTTTGCGACTATCATAGCTAATCTTGTCAAAGGTTAAGCCCTGATAGTTGAAATGGTAGCGTCCATCAGCGATGATTTCACGAAAATTCTGGTCTTTTTTTAAAATATCTAGTATAGTTTCAATTTTTATCATATCTCTATTGTAAACCGAAAGGCTATGTTTTACAAGAGGCAAGGAAAAGTTTATAATAAAAGAAGAATAAATAGAAGAGGTTTTCTATGAGCCAAGAAACAACAAGCCAGCAGCAACAAATGCTAAGAGGCACTGCCTGGCTGACTGCTAGTAATTTTATCAGCCGCCTTCTTGGGGCTGTCTATATCATTCCTTGGTATATCTGGATGGGCCAGCACGGAGCAGAGGCCAATGGTCTCTTTACCATGGGGTACAATATCTATGCTTGGTTCCTTTTGGTTTCCACAGCAGGAGTGCCGGTAGCTGTGGCCAAGCAGGTTGCCAAGTATAATACCATTGACAAGGAGGAACACAGCTTTGCTCTCATTCGAGAGTTCCTCAAGTTCATGCTGGTATTGGGATTGATCTTTGCAGTCATCATGTACTTGATGGCACCGGTTTTTGCCTCAATGTCTGGTGGCGGGGCTGACTTGATTCCAGTCATGCAGAGTTTGTCTTGGGCTGTGCTCATTTTCCCGTCTATGAGTGTCATTCGGGGTTTTTTCCAAGGTTTTAACAATCTGAAACCGTATGCCATCAGCCAGATTTCGGAGCAGGTGATTCGGGTTATCTGGATGCTACTGACGGCTTATTTCATTATGAAAATCGGTTCAGGTGACTATGTTGAAGCTGTGACCCAGTCTACCTTTGCCGCCTTTGTCGGGATGCTGGCAAGTATGCTCGTTTTACTTTTCTATCTAGCAAAAACGGGAATGCTGCGCTCTATCCTGAGAAAGCCCAAAAAATCTGCGGGAATTAGTGGCCGTTCTCTCCTCTGGGATACGATACGAGAAGCCATACCCTTCATCATTACAGGCTCTGCCATTCAGCTTTTCCAGATTATTGACCAGGCGACCTTTATCAATATCATGACCCAGATTAGCGATTATACGAAATCAGAGCTCCTAGTGCAATTTGCCTACTTCTCAGCTAATCCAAATAAAATCACCATGATTTTAATTGCGGTTGCAACTTCTATCGGTGGTGTCGGGATTCCTCTCTTGACCGAAAATTATGTCAAGGGTGACTTTCGCTCAGCTGCTCGCCTAGTGCAAGATAATCTTAGCATGTTGCTCTTCTTTATCTTTCCGTCAACAGTGGGAGCAGTTCTGGTGGCTAGTCCTCTCTATACCGTTTTCTATGGTAAGCCAGATAGTCTAGCACTGGGGCTCTTCATCTGCGCTATGCTGCAGACGATCATTCTCAGCACCTATACAGTTCTGGCTCCGATGATTCAAGCTCTGTTCCAAAACAAGAAAGCCATTCTCTACTTCTTTTATGGGGTTCTTGTCAAGCTCAGTCTGCAGGTGCCGATGATCAATCTCTTCCATGCTTATGGTCCCTTGATTTCAACGACTGTCGGCCTTTTACTGCCAATCTTCTTCATGTTTAGAGAAATTCGCAAGGTTGTTGGTTTGAATCCTAAGAACCTCTTGAAGCGCCTGCTGTTGAGTATGATTCTCACAATTGCCATGGTGATCTTGGTTCTGCTTGTCGAGTATCTACTAAGCTTTATCTTCCAGCCAACTAATCGGATGTACAGCTTTATCTATGTCGCTGCTGTTGGAGGAGTCGGAATGCTCGTCTATATCGTACTGTCTCTCAAAGTTCGGCTCATAGACCGTTTTATCGGACAAAAGGCAGATAGTTTACGCCAACGCTTTGGAATTAGATAAATTTAACAAGAGTTGTCTGGTAACTCTTGTTTTGCTATAAAAAAATATCATACAAAAGGCTGTTTTATTTAGTTTTGTCTTTCAATAAAATAGAAATAAGAGTTATTTCTAGGAGGAAATAATGCTTTTATACATACTAGTTTTTGTCCAAAGTATGCTTTCTTATATTCTGATTCCTCTATTGATAGAGTCTGTCCTCGTTCTTTATTATGTAAAAGGAGGAAAGAGGAGTATTTTTGCATACGGTAGTTTTATTCTCTGGGGCTTTACTTTTATTAGACTCTATTTCTTAGATTATATACTTTGTTTCGTTTGTATTTTTGTTCTTCCGGTTTGGTTTTTACTACTGAGGAAGGAAAATAGAGGTTGGATGTTTTTTATTAACTTAATATTAACTTTAACTGGGATTATAGCAAGTTTTGTTTTAACTATAGCTCTTTTACTAGTCTCAGAACACCATCGTATAACTTACTTTGAACATGGACAAGACAGTTATACCATTGTAACCAATCAGGTTATTTCCTCTGGTCTATTACGTAGTAGCTCAGATACCCATATCAAAGTTTATATAAACAACCCATTTGTTGCTAAGGAAGAATACCATGAGCATGTTGATGAGTATCAGTCTGACGTGAATAACATTCCCTCTTTAGAGACTTATGACGAATATCATACCTATAAGAAGAATTATAAGATAGAGTCGAAATCCTAAATAGACGCTTTCATATCTATTAAAAAGCCACTAGGCTTTTTAATTTTTAGCTTTGTTTTTCTAAAACATTAACATTATAGTTTCAGACTATAGCTAGCTCTTGAAAAGAAAAAAGCTCATGATTTTCTTAAGATGTTACAATAGAGAGGTAGAATATTTAAAAAAAGAGGAACGGTTAAATGGAGAGAGAACGGAAATTAAATACCTTGTTGGCTCAAGCGGGAGTGAAAGCAGACACAACAACGGGTGCCTTAACAACACCCCTGCATTTTTCAACGACTTACCAGCATCCAGAGTTTGGCCAGTCCACAGGATATGACTATACTCGAACCAAAAATCCTACACGGGCTAGCTTGGAAGAGACTCTAGCTGCTATCGAAAGTGCAAATTATGCTCTAGCGACTAGCTCTGGTATGTCGGCTATTGTGCTGGCCTTTAGTGCCTTTCCAGTTGGTAGCAAGGTTTTGGCTGTTCGGGATCTCTATGGCGGCTCTTTCCGCTGGTTTGCTCAGGTCGAAGCGGAAGGACGCTTTAGCTTTACCTATGCTAATACGGAAGAAGAACTCCTGAACAAGCTAACAGAGGATATAGATATTGTCTATATCGAGACACCGACCAATCCTCTTATGGTAGAGTTTGACATTGCCCGCATTTCCCAAGCGGCTCATGAGCGAGGAGCAGCTGTCATTGTGGACAATACCTTCTACAGTCCGATTTACCAAAGACCGCTGGAGGATGGAGCTGACCTTGTCTTGCACTCTGCGACTAAGTATCTGGGCGGACACAATGATGTCTTGGCTGGAGCTATCATGACCAATGATACTGCCATCTATGACAAGCTTTTCTATAATCTCAATACAACTGGAGCAGTCCTATCTCCATTTGACAGCTATCTGCTTTTGCGTGGTCTCAAGACCTTGGCTCTTCGCATGGAGCGCTCTACTCAGAATGCACAAGAAGTAGTCGCATTTCTGAAGTCATCTCCTGCGGTAAAAGAAGTTCTCTATCCAGGTAAGGGTGGTATGATTTCCTTTAAAGTTGTGGACGAAGGGAAGATTCCTCATCTCTTAAATAGCCTGAAAGTCTTTACCTTTGCAGAAAGTTTAGGTGGAGTAGAGAGTTTGATTACCTATCCGACGACCCAGACTCACGCAGACATTCCAGTTGAAGTGCGCCATTCTTATGGCTTGACTGATGATTTGCTGCGTCTGTCGATTGGGATCGAAGATAGTCGAGATTTGGTAGACGATTTACGAGCAGCCTTGGAGGACTAATATGGGAAGTTATAACTTTGAAACAGCGCCCAATCGGATTGGTCAGCATACTTATAAATGGAAAGAGGCGGAGAAAGACAGCCAAGTCCTGCCAGCCTGGATTGCGGACATGGATTTTGAAGTCTTGCCTGAAATCAAGCAAATAGTGCATGATTACGCTGATCAGTTAGTCTATGGCTATACCTATGCTAGTGAAGAGTTGATCAATGCTGTTCTAACTTGGGAGCGGGATGAGCATGGCTACACATTTGACAAGGAAGCCTTGGTCTTTATCGAGGGGGTTGTCCCTGCTATTTCGACGGCTATCCAAGCCTTTACCGAAGAAGGCGATGCCGTTCTGATCAATACTCCTGTTTACCCGCCTTTTGCTCGCAGTGTCAAGCTAAATAATCGTCGGTTGATTACTAATTCCTTGATAGAACAGGACGGTCTTTTTCAGATTGACTTTAAGCAACTGGAGCAGGACATCGTAGACAATGAAGTTAAGATTTACGTGCTGTGCAATCCGCATAATCCTGGCGGTCGAGTTTGGGAACGGGAAGTGTTAGAGAAAATTGGTCGTCTCTGCCAAAAGTACGGTGTTCTCGTGGTCTCAGATGAAATTCACCAAGATTTGACGCTGTTTGGCCATAAACACCAGTCTTTCAATACGGTCTCGCCTGACTTCAAGGACTTTAGCCTGATTCTAGCCAGTGCGACTAAAACTTTTAATATTGCTGGAACTAAAAATTCCTATGCAGTGATTGAGAATCCTAGCTTGCGACAAAAGTTTCAAAAGCGCCAACTGGCCAATAACCAGCATGAAATTTCGGGTCTTGGATTTTTAGCGACGGAAGCTGCCTACCGTCATGGCAAAGCTTGGTTGGCTGAGCTCAAGGTTGTCTTAGAGGAAAATATCGATTTTGTAGTCGATTATTTTGCTAAGGAAGCGCCACGTCTGCGGGTCATGAAGCCCCAAGGGACTTATCTGGTTTGGCTGGACTTTTCAGATTATGGACTGACAGATGATCAGCTCTTCCACTTGCTTCGAGAAGAGGCTAAGGTTGTCCTGAATCGGGGAAGTGATTTTGGCCAAGAAGGCAAAGGACATGCTCGTCTCAATACAGCTGCGCCGAAGACTATGATCAAAGAGATTTGTCGACGGATTGCGGAAGTTTTACCAAAATAAAATAAAAATAGCTCTCTTTATTGACAATCTTTCTAAAGAGGAGTATAGTAGTAGTGTCAATCGGTAGGTGAGGCTACCATAAGGATACGGATGACTACCGCAAAGCAGTGGAGACACTACTCGTTGGTCAACAGTCCTGATCGCAAAGGTCAAGACTAAGCTCATTTCATCGCCTTATGGAGTTAAAGCTTGAACGGTGAATGCTTGTTTTATCTATGTTTAAAACAATGAAGCGAACAACCTGACATGCAAACAACCCTGTCGAGAAATTGGCAGGGTCTTCTTTTTGCTAAAAATATTTCAAGAGTACAAATAGTTGATTGCCTGCCTCTTAAGAAAAAGAAGGAGGAATAGTAATGAAATTATGGTATTCTAGTACCAGTCCTTTTGCGCGTAAAGTCTATGCTACAATTTTACACCATCATTTAGAGGAGCAAGTGGATATTCAGAAAGTTCAGGTGGCTTTCGACAAAAATTCACCGCACAATCAAGATAATCCTTTGGGTAGAATTCCTGCTTTTCAAGCTTCCAATGGAGAATGGTTGTATGGTAGTGATTTAATTTCCCAATATTTAGACGAGCTAGGTCAGGAAACTCCGCTTTTTCCTAATGGGATAGAGAAGTGGCACGTTTTAAACATACTGTCCGTTGCTGAAGGAATTTTGGAAAACACAATGCCGATGGTTGCGGAAAAAATTTTTCATGAAAAAGACCATTGGTGGAAAGACAGACATCAGCAAATTGAAGAGAGAAATGTCCGGAGTTTGGCCTTATTAGAGAAGTTGGCTACTGAGCAAGGGCTCTCTTTAAATATTGCAACAATCCAAATAGTTGCTCTTGTAGATTGGTGGAATTTACGTGAAGAAGTCATTGGATTTTCTTTGAAAGAAAATTTTCCTGACTTGCAAGAATGGACACAGAAGATGAATGCCACTTTTGATGTCTTGCAGGCATCTTGGGATTATTAACTGCTTTTATAAACTAAGAAAGGAGAAGTACGATGCAAATTGACGATCATCCGGAACCGCACATACACAGCCAATCGCTGATTTGTGTCGTTCTGTCCTCATAAAGTGATTGGTCCCTGTGTATGAAAATTATCAATCATACATAAAGGAGAAACCAATGAAAACAGTAAAAGAAAGATTAGTTGCTGCATTGCAGCTTCCTGTAAAAGAAACCCTGGCATTTTACAAGAGTTCCTTTCGGGGCCTGACAGAAGAGCAGGTCGAAGAAAATCGTGACCTCTATGGTGAAAATGTCATCACAAAGGGTCAGGAAGACTCTATTTTCAAGAAGATTTACGAGTCCATCATTAACCCCTTTACAGTCATCTTATTGGTGATTGCCCTCGTGTCTTTAGTGACTAATGTTTGGCTAGCTAAGCCTGGTGAGGAAGATCCGACGACTTCCATCATCATTGTTGTTCTGGTGCTGATTTCCGGCGGCATCCGTTTTATTCAGGAATTGCGGAGCGACCGCGCTGCTAGCAATCTGTCTCGACTGATTGTCAATACAGCTACAGTCATTCGAGAAGGAGCAGAGCAGGAACTGCCCATTGATGAGCTTGTTGTAGGAGATATCATCAAACTTAGTGCCGGAGACATGATTCCTGCAGATGTGCTGCTGCTGGACTCACGTGATTTCTTTGTTCAGCAGTCCGGCCTGACAGGGGAAAGTGATGCAGTAGAAAAGATCTGTTTGACCAAGGCGGATGGTCAAAATCTCGATAGCCTTTTAGAAACAGAGTCGCTGGCCTTTATGGGAACCAACGTTATTTCCGGGAGAGCTACGGCTCTGGTGCTGGTGGTTGGTGATGAGACCATGATGGGAGCCATTGAGCAGACGCTTAATACCTATGATGAGCCGACCTCCTTTGAGCGCGAGATGAATAGCATTTCCTGGCTCTTGATTCGTCTGATGCTGGTCATGGTGCCAGTCGTATTCTTTATCAACGGTCTGACAGACGGTGACTGGTTGGAAGCAGGTGTCTTTGCCCTCAGCGTTGGAGTCGGCCTGACCCCAGAAATGCTGCCTATGATTATCACGGCGAGCTTGGCTAAAGGTTCCATTATCATGGCTCAGGAAAAGGTCGTGATTAAAAAGCTGAACGCTATTCAGGACCTAGGAGCTATCGATATCCTTTGTACGGATAAGACGGGCACACTAACCCAAGACGAGATTGTCTTGGAATACCCGCTGGATATTCATGGTGATTTGGACTTGGCAGTACTCCGTCGGGCCTTTCTCAATTCCTATTATCAAACAGGCCTTAAAAATCTCATGGATCGGGCTATTATCAATCGGACGGAGAAAGAAGCAGAAAAGCATGAGATTGTTCGTAACTTAGACCAAACCTTTAAGAAAATTGATGAACTGCCCTTTGACTTTGAGCGTCGTCGCATGAGCGTCATCGTCAAGGATGATGAGGATGTTATCAGCATGGTGACCAAGGGGGCCTTGGAGGAAATGCTGGCCATCTCTAGCTATGTAGAATACAAAAATCATATTACAGAACTGACTGAGGAGATCCGTCAGGAAATCCTTGCGGAAGTGGCTCAACTTAATGAGCAGGGGTTGCGCGTGCTTGGTGTTAGCTACAAGTCAGACTTAGAAGAAGATTATGAGTATGAAGTGAAGGATGAGTCCGATATGATCTTGACGGGCTATCTAGCTTTTCTAGATCCACCTAAGTCATCTGCGGCTCCAGCTATTGAAACTCTGACCGAATACGGTGTTGCCACTAAGATTTTGACGGGCGATAATGATAAGGTAACTCAAGCAGTCTGTGAAAAGGTTGGGTTAGATGTAGACAATATCTTGCTAGGTGTAGAGATAGATGCTTTATCTAATGAGGAATTGAGCCAGGCGGTGGAGAACACAACAGTCTTTGCCAAGCTCTCCCCTGACCAAAAAGCTCGGATTATCCTCCAACTCAAGGCCAATGGCCACAAGGTTGGCTACATGGGTGATGGTATCAACGATGCGCCTTCTATGAAAGTAGCAGATGTGGGTATTTCTGTTGATACAGCTGTCGATATTGCTAAGGAAACGGCAGATGTCATTTTGCTGGATAAGGACCTTATGGTTCTGGAGAAAGGGCTGGTAGAAGGTCGCAAGGTCTATGCCAACATGACCAAGTATATCAAGATGACGGTCAGTTCCAATTTTGGGAATATCTTTTCTCTCCTCTTTGCCAGTATCTTTTTACCATTTCTTCCTATGGCACCAGTTCATCTGATTGTCCTCAATCTGGTTTATGACTTGTCCTGTATCGCTCTGCCATTTGATAATGTAGATAGTGAATTTCTCAAGAAGCCTCATATTTGGTCAGCCAGTTCCATTACCCGTTTTATGGCTTGGATTGGACCAATCTCATCCGTTTTTGATGTTTTGACCTATCTAGTGCTCTACTTTATTATCGTGCCTATGATCACAGGAGGCAGCTATCAAGCTGGTACTGAACAGGCAGTGACCTTTATCACTCTTTTCCAAACAGGCTGGTTTATTGAGTCTATGTGGACCCAGACCATGGTCATCTACATGCTACGCTCACCTAAATTGCCTTTTGTGCAAAGTCGTCCCGCTTTGTCTGTCATTGTGACGACCATGGCGGCAGCGCTCTTTGTCACTTCCTTGCCATATAGCCTCTTTGCGTCAGTTCTGAAGACAGCTCCGCTGAATGGCACCTATTTCCTTTGCCTTTTCTTGATTATCGTGCTTTATATGGTTAGCGTAACCCTTGTGAAAGGCCTTTATATCAAGCGTTACAAGGAATGGCTGTAATAGAAAGGCTAGCGGAGTGTTAAGAGTTAAAAAAAGATTGGAAAATTTTCCAATCTTTTTTGCATGTATTATTCTTTATCAGGTTGCCATTGCCAGCTTGCTCCAAATTGGGCGAGTAGCTCGAAGGAAGCTTCTGGTCCCATAGATCCGACAGGATATTCATGGAGTGGCACTTGATTTTGGCTCCAGAGTTCTTCGATGCGATCGATGAGCTCCCAGCTGGCTTTTACTTCGTCCCAATGGCTGAAATTAGTTGAGTCGTTATTGAGGACATCAAAAATTAGTTTTTCATAAGGGTCTGGAGAGGCTCCTGAAGCTGTGGCATCTGTCCGATAATCCAATGAGATCGGAGCTAGATCAAAGAGTTCTCCAACTTCCTTGCCATTAAGGCTAAGTGAAATCCCCTCAGTTGGCTGGATATAGATGGTTAGGACATTTGGTTTGAGAGGCTCACCAAAGATAGAGTCCATTTGCTTGAAGACGATATTGACATGGGTGCCTTTTTTGGTGAGGCGCTTCCCTGTTCGGAAGAAGAAAGGAACGTCACGGAAGCGGTCGCTATCAATGAAGAAAGCACCAGAGGCAAAGGTCTCAGTAGTAGACTCAGGATTGACATTGGGCTCACTACGGTAAGAAATATATTTTCGACCGTTGATTTTGCCAGACTTGTACTGGCCGCGAATGAAGAAACGTTTCAAATCTTCTTCGCTTGGCTGAACGAGGCGCTCAAATACCTTGGCCTTTTCTGCTCGGATATCGTCTTTGGTAAAGCTTTTTGGCTTATCCATGGCCAATAAGGAGAGGAGCTGCAAGGTGTGGTTTTGCACCATATCACGGAGGGCACCGGATTGATCATAGTAGCCACCGCGTTCTTCAACGCCCAACTTTTCAGCAAAGGTAATCTGTACATTATCAATGTATTGGCGGTTCCAGACATTTTCAAACAGCAAATTAGCAAAGCGGATGGCAAAAATCTTTTGAATCATTTCCTTGCCCAGATAGTGGTCAATGCGGAAAATCTGTTCTTCGTCAAAGGTAGCCAGTAGATCTTCGTTGAGCTTGCTGGCAGTTGCCAAATCTGTCCCAAAAGGTTTTTCGACAATCAGGCGTTCAAATCCTTTTCCATCAACGATTTGCTCAGACTTGAGATGCTTAGCAATGGTTCCGAAAAATTGTGGCGCCATAGAAAGGAAGAAGAGTTTATTATTTTCTGCCTGGTATTGCTCGTTAAGCTTGTTTTGCAACTTGCGCAATTCGATATAATGCTCGGTATCTTGCACGTCATGGCTTTGATAATAAAAGTGGCTGGCGAACTCTTGAGCTTGCTCAGCACTATCGGCTAGGTCTGAGATTGACTCGACAACGACCGACTCGAAATATTCCTTGCTCCAAGGTCTGCGGGCAGTTCCGATAACGGCAAAATGTTTCGAAAGATTGCCAGATTTATAAAGTCGAAAGAGGGAAGGATAAAGTTTTCTTTGAGCCAAGTCTCCGCTGGCACCGAAAATTGTAATAATAACTTTTGAAGACATGATATTTATTACCTATCTAAATGTGATTGTCTCTATTTTATCACAATTTTCAGAAAAATTGTATTTGAAAAATCTGGATTTGACCAAAGAAAATATCCCGAGGGAAAGTCGGGATAGAAATTTATGCTTCTTTCTTCTGATGAATCGCTCGAAATAGGAAATAGTAGAAAATAAAGTTGCCTAGCACGAGAAGGAGCAGTAGGCTAAAGACATTGTGGACGCCGCTTGTCGTATCGGGTGCTTGGTTGAGCAGGACGGCTGCAATTGCCGTTCCCAAGGCACCAGCAAAGGTTTGCGCTAGTTGAAAGAGGGCAGTCACATCCGCTGTCTTTTCTCTGCTGACTTGAGAAGCGGATAAAGCCATAGTATTGTTGAAGGCCATGTTGCGCCCTAGAGTAAAGAGGATATAAAATCCTAAGATTAAAGGCAGATTGAGCCAGCTTGTAAAGAAGCTAAAGACAATCATGACCAGAAAGACTAGGCTATTGCCGCCAAGCAGAGACAGTTTTGGGCCTTTGCTATCGTATAATTTTCCCAGAAAAGGCGACATGAAAGCCCCGATCATAGTTCCGGGAAGAAGGGAAAATCCAGCTTGGGCAGTAGAGACATTCTTGACCAGTACGAGAAAGTTGGGAATGAGAAAATTGCTGGATAGGTTGGAGAATTGGAAAATTAAAAAGGGTAGAATTCCAAAGAAAATCGTTGGTTCTTTGAAGATACGGATGTCCAGAAACGGATCTTGAACAGTCAAACTCCGCCAGATGAAAACGGCAAAGGAAAGGAGGAAAATAGCTAGATAAAGCCAATTGACATTATCGCCCCCTTCCAAACTGGAAATGGTCATCAGAGAAAATGAAAGAGCCGTTGCGAGCGATAGAAAGCCCAGCACATCAAAGGGCCGCTTGCTTTTTCCTGCCGAATTTTCCAAGTTAACATAAGCCAGTAAAAAAGAGAGAATGGGAACGGGCATGATAAAGCTGTAGATCATGTGCCAGTCGAAGGAGCCAATCATGAAGCCTCCGTAGGTCGGGCCGATGGCTGGTGCTATGCTGATGACTAAGCCGCTTAGCCCCATATAAAAGCCGATTTTCTGCCGAGGGACCCGCTCCACGATGAGATTAAACATAAGTGGTATGGTAATCCCAGTCGCTCCGCCCTGAAGGATCCGTCCCAGCATAAGGAAAGTAAAGTCTGGGGCAATCATAGAAAGCAGATTCCCAAGGGTAAAGATGGAAAGCGAGGTAAAGAGGATACGGCGTTCCGTCCAGTTGTGGGACAGAGTTGCGCCTAAAGTTATGGTGATAGCGGCAGCCAGTAGATAGCCAGTGGTAATCCATTGTAGTACCCCTAGGCTCAGGCCAAAGACCTGACTCAGGTGGGGAAAGGTCACATTCATACTGGTCTCTGAAAGAATTCCAGCAAAGGTGATTAAGGCTACAGCTAGAATAGAAAGCAAATCTCGCTTCCTTACTTTTTCTTGATTCATAAAAAGAGCTCCTTTTCAAATGAGATAGTATTATTGTAGCATGATTTTCCAAGATAAGAGAGAAAAAATTAGAGAGCGAGCTTCATCAAGTCTCTTCTAATTTATAAAATTCGGTCAGAGCAACTGAGTAAAGGGTAGAGAATGGCATAGAAAAGAAACACCCATGAAAATGGAATTTCATAGGTGTTTGGCTCTAAAAGACTCGATAGACGTAAGGATTGTCCGGTTTTTCTATCTTATCAAAGCTTTCAACTTCTAGAGTTGGCAGGCTTTGTCCCAGACTTTTATGGTAGTGCATGGCAAGTTTTCCCTTGGCATGAATCCAGGTATTATTCTCGAAACGCTGGGTATTTCCAGTCGTCAAGAGGCCATAGACACCTGAGTCGGCGATACAATGGATAATGCCGAAGCGAAAGAGAAATTGACTCTTATGGTCGCTAGGGTCGTTGTAGACAAAGCCGGTGAATTCCAGCGTTTTGCCTACAAACTCGTCGGGATAATCATAGATGACCTCCATGACCTCCATGTAGTTCTCAGTTGTGACCTGAATGGTATCTTGCTTGACATATTTCTTGGCGGCTGCCCGCATTTCTTTTTCGTAAGCCCCTTTGGTAAAGTAGGTGCTGGTGTCTGGCTTCAGGTATTGGCTGGTTGTGCCTTCGTCCTGCTGAATAGCAGTTGAATTTCCCTCAGCCAGCGGGAAATGAAAACCTTTAGCAGAAACGGTTGTCGAATCCAAGGTGACAGTTGGAAAGAAAATTCCCACAAAAAGCGGAATGACAAGGAGCATCACACTGCCTAACTTGGCCCAGCGAGAGGTCAAATGACTATGAACCTCCATCTTCTTCATCCAGATGATCAGCTGCACGACTGCCAAGATAAAGGACAGAATCATGGATAAATAGGCCAGATAGGAATAGTGGAGATTGATGTATTGGTTGAGCTTGCCCGTCAGCTGCAGATACATGGTAATCTCAAAGTAGCCGACTAAGATTAGAAATCGAATCATAGCACTACCCCCACAAGCCAAGAGTAAAGAAAGACGACGACGGTAACCAAGCTGATAAATTGCCAGATAAAGCGTGTCTTAAAGTAGTTTTTCATCATCAGCAGATTCTTGACATCTAGCATAGGCCCAATGACTAAGAAAGCTAAGACAGGTGATAAGCCGAAGCTAGCAATCAAGGAGCTCCCGATGAAAGCATCAGCTTCGCTACAAAGTGAGAGCAGGAAGGACAGCAGCATGAGCAGAAGAATAGCAACAGCTGGTGTCGAGCTGATAGAGGTCAGGATTCTGGTTGGCACATAGACTTGTACTACGCTGGCGAAGAGACAGCCAAAGACCAAATAGCGGCCTGTATCGAAAAATTCGTCAATGGCCTGCACAAAGACCTGAAAAAGTTTTTGTCCCTTGCTGAGATGTGAAAAGTCATGCTCATGAACAGCCTTGCGATTTTCTTTTTGGATATTGCTGTCTGCAAAGAAGCCCAGAAAAATCCCTAAAAGAATAGCCACGACCATAGAACCTAAGGCACGAAGCAGAGCCATCCGAAAGGAATTTCCAAAGGCTGAGTAAGTCGCAAAGAGCACGATGGGGTTGATGACTGGAGCCGTTACCAGAAAAGGCACAGCAGTGTAGCTGGGCACTTTCTTTTCTAAGAAGCGGTTAATTATAGGAACAATGCCGCACTCACAGGAAGGAAAGACGACGCCGATCAAGCTTCCAAAGAAAATCCGAGCCCATTTGTTCTTGGGCAGGAAACGATAAACCTTGTCTGGCGTGACATACACCTCGATAAAGCCGGAAATAATACTTCCGATCAGGACAAAGGGCAGGGCCTCAATGATGATGGAGAGAAAGATGGCACCAGCCTGTAAGACGCTGGAAGGAAGGTTAGAAAAGAAGCTCATGCTTTTTTAGCCTTGCCTTGCGCTTCTTTTTTCTTTTTGTCATCTGGAAATTCTACTTTTTCAAGCTTGGGCAGAGTGGCAAACTCCTCGAACATCTTGTCTAAATCGTCTGTTTTGGTAAATTTCACAGCCATAGGGCCACCTCATTTCTAAAATAATAATTCTATTATACTACCAAACGAAAAAAAATGATATTTTCAGCCATGATGGATTAGAGACAGTGGACTCATCTTAACAAGAAAAAGATGGATTAAACTAGTCTTTATAGATTTTTCAGCTTCATATTATGATATAATAGAAGCGTTATGGAAAATTTAAATATTGAAAAAATTGCCCAGCAATTGGGCCTTAAAGAAAGCCAAGTATCACAGGTCTTAGAACTGACCGCTGAAGGGAATACCATTCCTTTTATTGCTCGTTACCGTAAGGAAATGACGGGAAATCTGGATGAGGTCGAGATTAAGGCAATCATTGACTTAGATAAAAGCATGACTGCTTTGGCAGAGCGTAAAGCAACGGTCTTAGCTAAAATTGAAGAGCAGGGCAAACTAACGGATGCGCTGCGCTCTGAGATTGAGGCTGCTGAAAAGCTGGCTGATGTGGAAGAACTTTATCTGCCTTATAAGGAGAAACGCCGTACCAAGGCTACCATTGCGCGTGAAGCAGGTCTCTTTCCTTTGGCCCGCTTAATCTTACAAGATGCGGCTAATCTGAAGGAAGAAGCTGAGAAACTGACTAGTGAAGCCTTTCCAACAGCAGAAGCTGCTCTAGCTGGAGCGGTGGATATTCTGACCGAGGCGATTTATGAAGATACTAAGCTGCGGGCTTGGACCTACCATGAAATGCAGTCCAATTCTTCTATCGTATCCAGTCTCAAAGACGGCGACTTGGATGAAAAGCAGGTCTTCCAGATTTATTATGATTTTTCTGAAAAAGTTGCGACTATGCAAGGCTACCGAACACTGGCCCTTAACCGTGGTGAGAAGCTAGGTATTCTCAAGGTTGGTTTTGAGCACAATCTTGAGAAAATCCTGCGCTTCTTTGAAGTGCGTTTCAAGGTGAAAAATACCTATATTATCGAAGCTATCCAGCAAGCGGTCAAAAAGAAAATCATTCCAGCCATGGAGCGTCGTATTCGGACTGAGCTGACTGAGGTGGCTGAAGATGGAGCGATTCAGCTCTTCTCAGAGAACCTCCGCAATCTCCTCCTGATTGCCCCTCTCAAAGGTCGTGTAGTACTGGGCTTTGACCCAGCCTTTCGGACAGGAGCTAAGCTGGCTGTTGTGGATGCGACAGGCAAGATGCTGACGACTCATGTTATTTATCCCGTTCCACCAGCAAAGCCAGCTCAGATTGAAGCTTCTAAGAAGGAGTTATCAGAGCTGATTGAGCGGTTTGGCGTGGAAATCATTGCCATCGGAAATGGAACAGCCAGCCGAGAAAGCGAAGCCTTTGTAGCAGAAGTTTTGAAATCTCATCCAAATGTCAGCTATGTTATCGTCAATGAGAGCGGAGCATCTGTCTACTCTGCTAGTGAACTGGCTCGACATGAGTTTCCAGATTTGACCGTTGAAAAGCGCTCAGCTATTTCCATTGCCCGCCGTCTGCAGGATCCTTTGGCAGAATTGGTCAAGATTGATCCTAAGTCTATCGGAGTTGGTCAGTACCAGCATGATGTCAGCCAGAAAAAACTGTCTGAAAGTCTGGACTTTGTCGTGGATACCGTGGTTAACCAAGTCGGAGTCAATATCAACACCGCCAGTCCTGCCCTGCTGGCCCATGTAGCTGGTCTCAATAAGACTATTTCAGAAAATATTGTCAAGTATCGGGAAACAGAAGGTTTGATTCGGTCTCGCGAGGCCATCAAGAAAGTGCCGCGTCTGGGTGCAAAAGCCTTTGAACAGGCAGCAGGCTTCCTGCGAATTCCTGAAAGTGATAATCTGCTGGACAATACGGGCGTTCACCCAGAGTCTTATAAGGCGGTGGAGGAGCTCTTTAAGCGTCTGGGAATCAGCAGTTTGGACGAGGAAGCCCAAGCCAAATTAAAAGCTGTTCAGGTTGCTAGTTTGGCTGCAGAGCTGGGCTTGGGAGAAGAAACCCTCAAAGATATT
This sequence comes from Streptococcus sp. Marseille-Q8145, assembly GCF_965112035.1. Classification (NCBI taxonomy): domain Bacteria; kingdom Bacillati; phylum Bacillota; class Bacilli; order Lactobacillales; family Streptococcaceae; genus Streptococcus; species Streptococcus sp. Marseille-Q8145. Next base: position 122,247 of record NZ_CBCOPQ010000003.1, read on the forward strand.
ATTGCCGATTTGCTCAAGCCTGGCCGGGATTTACGTGATTCCTTTGACGCGCCAGTTCTGCGGCAGGATGTCTTGGATATCAAGGACCTGCGCATCGGTCAAAAGCTGGAGGGCGTTGTACGTAATGTCGTCGATTTCGGAGCCTTTGTGGATATCGGTATCCACGAAGACGGTCTTATCCATATTTCTAAAATAAGTAAAAACTTTATCAAACACCCAAGCCAAGTCCTGTCTGTTGGCGATTTGGTTACTGTCTGGGTGGATAAGCTAGATGTGGAGCGGGAGAAAGTCAATCTCTCTCTGATAGCGCCAAATGAACCTAACTAACTACGTTAAGCAAGTTTCGTTGGAAGATTTTGGCTGGGAATTCCACCATCAAGCTTATTGGAACAAGCAACTTCGTACGACTGGCGGACGCTTCTTTCCCAAAGACGGACATCTAGATTTCAATCCGAAAATTTATGAAACTTTTGGGCTTGAAACTTTTCGAAAAATTGTCCGTCATGAGCTAGTCCACTATCATCTCTATTATCAGGGCAAGGGCTACCGCCATGGAGATAGAGATTTTAAAGACCTCCTTAAGCAAGTTGACGGTCTGCGCTATGCTCCATCCTTGTCAAACTCGCAAACCTTTCTCATTTATGAATGCTTAAGCTGCGGAACACTTATCCGTCGTAGACGCAGAGTCAATCTTCAAAAATATCGTTGCGGTCGTTGTAGAGGAAAACTGTCCTTCCTAAAAGAGGAGATAAACGGAAGCTAAGCGAACCAAAAAACGAATAGATGCAGAATCAGCCTTCGGGCTGATTTTTTTGTTCTCCCGCTATGATAAAATGAAGGAAAGAATGAGAGTTGAGGTCATCATCATGAAAACTAAGTTTTATAAATTAAGAAGAAACCGAGTAATTTCTGGGGTTTTGTCGGGACTGGCCGATAAATTTAACTTTGATCTTGGCTTGTTACGCTTTTTATTCATCATCTTTACAGTTTCCAATTTTGGCTTAGGCATTTTGATTTATATTTTGCTGGCTGTCGTGATGCCTTATAAGGAAGACGTGGAAGCGGAAATGTATGGAACCGGCCCTCGTAAAATGAAAGATGCCGAGCCAATCAATGACGATGACGGCTGGTTTTGGTAAAATAACAAATATAAAATTCGGGAGTATGCCCGAATTTTTGCTGGATGTAGAAGAAAGATAGAAGTTCCAGGAGATATTTTCCATCAGGCTTCTAACATTCAAATCGATACTTTAAGTGTTCCTATCCCAGATTGTTATTTTGAAGGACGGTATTCGTAGTTATTTTATATAGTTTATGCTACATAGACTTGAGATTTGCCTAGCTTCATATATCCAAAAAAATAGAAAAGGCTGGTTCAACTGGTCGCTTTAAAGATTAGAAAGAGATTTAAATGAAACAATTTTCTTTACCATTATATATTTTGAAATTTTTCCTCTATTTAATTATTAGTTTGATCCTACATATGTTCCTTGTTTTTACAGCTGCTATATTAGTAGGAGGGTATAATAGTTTGATTGTTATAATCATTGGTACAGCAGCTTTTCCCTTTGGTCTATGGAATTTCTTCTTTTTCCTTAAGGTCTTATCTCCAGTGCAAAGTTCAAAGCTTTTAGTAGGACTTTTGTCTATCTTATTTCTGCCAGTTCTGACTCTCATATTTTGGGGTTTTATTGGAGGTTTCCAAAGAATTATAAGCTCTCTTCCTAACAGCCTATTTTCTATTTTTGGTATGTTAGTTTCAAATACAATCGTTTACTCTCTGGCTCATTTACTTAATTTTTACAACTATAAGAAGAAAGCTATTTATGAAGGTGAAGTAGATTAAATATTGCAAATTCTACTTGAAATGACTTATTTATCCAAGGAGGAAATATGACAGAAGTTTGGAATGCTTATGACTCGAATCGAAAACAGCTCCCCCATCTCCTGGTTCGAGGAGAAAAGATTCCTGAAGGGCAGTTTCATCTCTGTGTCAATATCTTGGTTCGCCATCAGGATGGCGATATTCTCTTTATGCGGCGGTCAGCAAATAAAAGTCTCTATCCTGGCTACTATGAGTTTGGAGCGGGAGGTAGTGTATTGGCAGGAGAGGATAGTCAGACAGCCGCCTTGCGTGAATTGGAAGAAGAAACAGGCCTGGTTCCCGACAGTATCAGACTGTTAGAGCAGGTGTGCTCTGTCGAAGACCAGTGCCACTTTGATTTCTATGAAGCGGTGGTGTCTGGGGATAAGAGTCAAGTCCGCTATCAGGTAGGCGAAACTGATGCCCATGTCTGGTTGCCTCTAAGAGAAATACCAGCCTTTATCGAGAGCCATCCTTGCTTTCAAAATCAAAAAAGAATTCTTAAAAAATGGATTGGCTAGTTATTTTTACTGGCCTTTTTGCTGGCTGGCATATATTTTTACAAGCATCTAGGGAAAAATCCTGCTTAATTTCCAATCTTAAAAACTCTTTTAGGGTAAAAATTTGCTATAATAGAGAAAGATAAATTTGAAGGGAGCAGGGAATGTCTGTAAAGGTCAAAGATTTGATTGAAAAAGTCCGTTTACGCATCGTTTACGGCAGTGATGACCTCTTAGAAAAGGAGATTTCGACATCGGATATTTCGCGGCCGGGCCTTGAAATGACCGGTTATTTTGACTACTATACGCCAGAACGGATTCAGCTGATTGGGATGAAGGAGTGGTCTTATCTGATGAAGATGACGTCCCACAACCGTCATCAAGTCCTTCTGAAAATGTTTCAGCCAGAAACGCCAGTTGTCATTGTGGCGCGCAATTTGGAGATTCCTGAAGAAATGCGGCGAGCAGCTGAAGAAAAGCAAATCGCGATTCTCACCAGCCGCACGTCAACCAGCCGTCTATCAGGGGAAATTTCTAGTTTCCTTGATTCACGTTTGGCGGTCAGAACCAGTGTTCATGGCGTATTGATGGACATCTACGGAATGGGAGTGCTAATTCAAGGGGACAGTGGTATTGGTAAAAGTGAAACTGGTCTTGAGTTAGTCAAGCGTGGCCATCGGTTAGTGGCGGATGACCGGGTTGATATCTTTGCCAAGGATGAAATGACTCTCTGGGGAGAGCCTGCTGAGATTCTTCGTCATCTCTTGGAAATTCGTGGTGTCGGTATTATCGATGTAATGAGTCTTTACGGAGCTAGTGCGGTCAAGGATTCTTCACAGGTACAGATTGCCGTCTATCTGGAAAATTATGATACCAATAAGACCTTTGACCGTCTGGGCAATAATGCAGAAGAACTGGAAGTTTCTGGTGTCAGAATTCCTCGGATCCGCATCCCAGTTAAGACAGGACGCAATATCTCTGTGGTGATCGAAGCCGCAGCCATGAACTATCGGGCTAAGGAAATGGGCTTTGATGCCACTAAGATTTTTGAAGAACGACTGACTAATCTGATTAGTCAGAATGAGGTGAAAGATGCTTGATCCAGTAGCTTTTTCAGTCGGTCCCTTTAGTATTCGTTGGTATGCCATCTGCATTGTTACTGGCTTGATTTTAGCCGTTTACTTAGCTATGAAGGAAGCGCCACGCAAAAAGATGATTCCAGATGATATTCTTGATTTCATTCTGATTGCCTTTCCATTGGCCATCCTTGGAGCGCGGCTCTACTATGTGATTTTTGAATGGTCTTATTATGGCAAGCACTCTCTGATTGAGATTTTTCAGATTTGGAATGGTGGTTTAGCCATTTACGGTGGTTTGATCACCGGTGCCCTTGTCCTCTATTTCTTTTCACAGAGAAGGCTGATCAATCCTGTTGATTTCTTGGATATTGCAGCGCCTAGCGTCTTGATTGCTCAAAGCATTGGCCGTTGGGGCAATTTCTTTAACCAAGAAGCCTATGGAGCGGTGGTCAAAAATCTTAATTATCTGCCGTCCTTCATCCGCAACAATATGTACATAGATGGTGCTTATCGCCAGCCAACCTTTTTGTACGAATCCCTTTGGAATTTACTTGGCTTTGCCCTACTGCTGATTTTACGACGCCGCCCTAAATTCTTCCGTCAGGGAGAATTGGCAGCCTTTTACCTGATTTGGTACGGTTTTGGCCGGATGATTATCGAGGGTATGCGGACCGACAGTCTCATGTTCTTGGGTGTGCGTGTATCTCAGTGGCTGTCTGCAGCTCTGATTTTACTCGGCATCGGCATTATGATTTACCAAAGAAAAAAACAAGCCCCCTATTATCAAGAATGAGAGGAGAATATTATGCTTGAAATTGCTTATACTTTAGTTGCTGTCGCTTTGATTGTCTTTCTAGTTTACATGACCCTCACCGTCAAAACTCTCGGTGATAAGGCTGCAAAAATGCTGGATGAGACCGAAAATACGATCAAAGTATTGACTTCTGATGTCAATGTCACCCTGCATCAAACCAATGATTTGATTGCCAAAGTCAATGTGTTGACAGATGATATCAACCACAAAGTAGCAACGATTGATCCGCTTTTCAATGCGGTGGCAGACCTATCCGAATCAGTATCTGATTTAAATGATCAGGCGCGTGTTTTAGGAAAGAAAGCAGTCGCAGCAGGAAGCACGACAGCCAAAACAACAGCAGGTCTAACGGCCCTTCGTTTGTTTACAAAATTATTCAAAAAATAAGAAAGTAGGTTTACTATGGGAAAAATTTCATCACTTTTATTAGGTGCTGTGTCTGGTGCAGCTGCAGCGTACTTTCTAACTAGTAAAAAAGGCAAAGAAATCACTGAAAAAGTTCAAGACTTTGTTGTTGATTATCGTGAAGATCCAGATAAGACTCACGAAGCCGTTGTCCAATCAGTAAAGGACTTTTCAGATCAAGCTGTCAAGGCCATCAACCAAACCAAGGAAAAGGTTGAAAATGGTGAAATCACAGCAGAAACGGTATTGGAGTCTGTTAAGGATACGACCAAGTCAGTAGTAGACTATTCACAGGACAAATTCCAAGAAATCAAAGAAAAGTTTGAAAAAGAAGAGGAAATTCTTGAAGAAGAAATTTCTGATATCGTGGTGGAAGAAGGAGAAAAAGCCCCTTCAGAAGAAATCATCATTGATTTAGAAACAGAAGAACTTGAAAAATAAAAATTAGGCTAGCATTTGCTAGCCTATCTTGATTTTCAGAAAAGAAAGCGTTATCATATAAATAAAAGGGGGTGTTGGTATGAAAGATTTAAAAGTACTTGCCTTGCTAGGTCTGGGCTGCTGCTTACTCGCTTGTTCTCGGCAGAAAGCTTCAGAGTCCCCTCAGTCTGGAAGCTCTGACTCTTCTTCTAAGGCTTCGAGCACGAGTCAAGCCCACTCGAAAACAACTAGCAGTAGTCAATCTAGTGCAAATCAATCTAGCCCTAGTCAGAGTTCGACTTCTGCGGAGTCGGAAAGCTCTAGTCAGACCGGTGAAAAGGTCAGAGAGGAGGAGACACAGCCTTCTAGTAAAGAAACGCCTTCTCCAATCCGAAAACGCCTGGAAGTTCCTATGCAGATCCAGCGAGCTTGGAATACTTGTGCACCGACCTCTGTCAGTATGATTCTAGCTTACAGGGGCGTTCAGGCTAGTCAGGAAGAATTGGCACGAGCGATGGGCACCGATGAGACTTTCGGCACCCATAATGTCAATGCAATCCGTGTTTTAAATCAATATTTATTTGGTTATGCGGAAGTGCCGGCAGGTCAAGCGGGTTATCATCTTGCTACAGTGACTAGTAGCGCCCTGCATTCTGAAGATATGCGACTCTTTAAGGAGCGCCTGCGCAAGAATATTGATGATGGCTATCCGCTCTACTATACGATTGATAATGCCTCCATCTACCCAGGGCACAAGGGTGAACACAATGTTGTGGGTACGGGCTATGAATTATCAGCAGACGGCGGTGAAATCCTTGCAGTTTATTACATTGATCCGTCCTACACCGTTCAGGATCCAGTCTATGGAGGGCTGAAAAAGGTGACTCCAGAAGAATTATTGGCAGCTATGTGTGCTTGTCAGGAGCCAAATTACGCTTGGTAAAGAAAAGAAAAAAACAAGATCTCTTGATCTCGTTTGATTTAATTCGTGAATTAACGGTGTTTCTTTCTCCGAACAGTGCGGTATCCTTGAATAACCATGAGACTCAGGACTACAGCAAGTGTAAAGGATAGGAAGGTACTTATCTTTGCAGATAAGAAGATAAAGCTAAAAAAGACTGTTAAAATACAGAATAAAGCGATATTTATAAAGAAAAATAGCTCACGTAATTGTGATGCTGATTCTGCTTGGGGCAGGTATTCTTGATAGGATATTTCCTTAGTTTGTTCTGTCGAATCATGCAGGGGCGCTGATTCAAACTGTTTAAAATCTCTTACAGCCATTGTCTCTCTCCTAGTAGTACCTTATCATTCTATCATGTTTCTATGATTAGATATATTACAAGATAGTTACAAAACGAATAAAATCGAATTAAGAAATCATAAATCCTATTTTTTTGGTATAATAATGACATGAAAAAGATAATCATAACAGCAACAGCTGAAAGTATAGAACAAGTTCAAGCCTTATTGGAAGCAGGAGTAGGTCGTATTTATGTCGGTGAGGAAAAATACGGTCTTCGTTTACCGCATAATTTCACTTACGACGAATTAAATCGTATATCTCAGCTGGTTCATCAGGCAGGAAAAGAAATGACCGTTGCCGTCAATGCTTTGATGCATCAGGACATGATGGACCAGATCAAGCCTTATTTGGATTTTCTTCAGGAGATTGAAGTGGACTATATCACTGTTGGGGATGCAGGTGTATTCTACGTCTTGCAGCGGGATGGTTATAAGTTGAAAACGATTTATGATGCTTCAACTATGGTTACTAGTAGCCGTCAGATTAATTTTTGGGGCAAGAATGCTGGGGTATCGGAAGCTGTTTTGGCGCGAGAAATTCCATCGGCAGAACTCTTTAAAATGCCAGAAATTCTTGAGATTCCAGCAGAAGTCTTAGTTTATGGTGCGAGCGTTATCCACCACTCTAAACGTCCACTTTTGCAAAATTATTATAACTTTACACACATCGATGATGCGAAATCAAGAGAGAGAGATCTCTTTCTTGCGGAACCGAGCGATCCTCAGAGCCATTATTCAATCTTTGAGGACAAGCATGGGACTCACATTTTTGCCAATAATGACTTGGACTTGATGACCAAGTTAACAGAATTGGTTGACCACGGATTTACTCATTGGAAGTTGGAAGGTCTCTATACTCCTGGTCAGAATTTTGTTGAGATTGCTAAGCTCTTTGTTCAGGCAAGAGATCTGATTGAAAAAGGTGAATTTAGCCATGACCAAGCTTTCTTGCTAGATGAGCTGCTTCACAAATTGCATCCGAAGAATCGTTTCCTCGATACAGGATTTTATGATTACGATCCAGACATGGTGAAATAGGACAGATTTTGTTGCCTTTATCTAAGTGGGCATCCTTAAAAAGCCATTTGCTCACCAGAAATGTTTTAAGAAAAGGCACAGATTACTCTGCGCCTTTTTGAGTTTTCAGCTATAAAAATGGAGCGCTGGTCATGATTTCCAATAATCATAATTGTAGGTAGCTAGGATCATTTGAGTAATTTCTTCAGGCTCTTCCTGAGCTCCACCGGCTATCCAAAGAGAAATAATCCCCTCAACACTGGATAGGAAGATTTCCAAGGCGTATTTCTGTGGGATATGAAAGTTCTCCTCTAGAAAACGCTGGGTAGCAGCTTCTTGCTTATCACTCAGAATGATACTGGTTATGAACTCTCGAATAGCTCCGCGAAAGTCAATATAATGGCTTCTGGTCAGGGCATTGATTAGACGTTCATTAGCACGCAGTATATGAAATTTGGCTATCATGAACTGTTTGGAATATTCGCCTTCTTCTTCAAAAAGACTATAACTATAAAGTTGAGAAATGATGTCGCTTTTGAGGCTATCAATCATCTGATACTTATCTTGGTAGTGGAGGTAGAAGGTGCCGCGATTAATCCCTGCTCGTTTGCAGAGCTTGCTGATGGAGATAGTATCAAACCTTTCCTCTGACAGTAGCTGAATCAAGGCTTCTTTGATGTCTTCCTTGGTACTAGTTTTCCGTTTTTGGACCATTTTTCTTCCTTTTTGCTTAAATCAACACTTTGTTGATTTTTGATTATTGCTTTTTGTCTAAGCTCATTATATAATATCTGTGATTTAGAATCAACACTTTGTTGATTTAAGGAAACGAGCTTTGAAAAGGAGAGAGACGATATGGCTTACATTGAAATGAAACATAGTTTTAAACGTTATCAGGTAGGTGACACGGAGATTGTTGCCAATCATGATATTTCTTTTGAGATTGAAAAGGGGGAACTGGTCATTATCCTAGGTGCCTCTGGTGCAGGCAAGTCTACGGTTCTCAATATCCTCGGAGGTATGGATACCAATGATGAGGGAGACATTCTGATAGACGGCCAGAATATTGCTGACTACAATTCCCATCAGCTGACAGACTATCGTCGTAATGATGTGGGTTTCGTCTTTCAGTTTTACAATTTGGTGCCCAACCTGACGGCCAAGGAAAATGTTGAATTGGCTTCTGAAATTGTCAAGGATGCTCAAGATCCAGTAGCGGCTCTGACCGCAGTGGGATTGGAAAATCGCCTCAATAATTTTCCAGCCCAGCTATCAGGCGGGGAGCAGCAGCGAGTGTCTATCGCTCGGGCGGTGGCCAAAAATCCCAAGATTTTGCTCTGCGATGAGCCGACAGGGGCTCTGGACTACAATACTGGTAAGCAAGTGCTGCAAATCTTACAGGATATGTCCCGCAATCAAGGGGCAACGGTGATTATCGTGACCCACAATGCTGCCTTGGCTCCCATTGCTGATCGGGTTATCCGCATGCACGACGCGAGAGTCAAGAGTATCACAGTCAATGATCAACCACAGGATATAAGTACATTGGAGTATTGATATGAAGAGAAAGATTTATTGGAAAGATATTCTGCGCTCCTTCACTAGCTCTAAAGGCCGTTTCCTATCTATTTTAATCCTTATGATGCTAGGCTCTTTAGCTCTCGTGGGACTCAAGGTCGCTCCACCCAATATGCGCAGAGCAGCAACAGATTACTTGAAAGAGCAGCGAACCATGGACTTGGCCGTTATGGCGGATTATGGATTGGATGCGGAGGATCAGAAAGAGCTGGCAGATATCAAAGGAGCGGATATCGAATTTGGCTATCTGACAGATGTCACCGTAGACGAAGAGGCTCTCCGAGTATTCTCAGATACCAAGGATATTTCAAACTTTCAAGTGACCTCCGGTCGTCTTCCCAAGAAAGAGCAAGAAATTGCTCTGGCTAGCTTTTGGTCCAAGAAATATAAACTCGGTCAGGAGATTGATCTGACCGAGAAAGCAGGCAGTCGGTCAGTTCTGAAAAACAAGACCTATAAGATCGTGGGATTTGTCAACTCGGCAGAGCTCTGGTCTGATAGAAATCTGGGCAATGCGACTAGTGGCAGCGGGGCTTTATCTGCCTATGCTGTAGTCAGCCCCAAGACCTTTGATACAGATGTTTACAGTATTGCCCGCCTGCGCTATCATGATTTAGAAAAGCTGGCTCCCTTCTCTGAAAGTTATCAGGAGCATTTGGAGCAGCACCAGACTGCTTTGGACAAGAGCCTGGAAGATAACGGAGCGGCTCGCTTTAAGCGATTAAAGGCAGATGCCAAAAGCACCATTCAGAAGGGGCAAGATAAGATTGCTCAGGCTGAGAGCGAACTGGCCCAAGGGAAAAAACAATTAGAGCAGGCTCAGAATCAGCTGGACCAGCAAAAACCCCAGCTAGAAGCAGCCCAAGCCGCTTCTATCCTCCCTCCTGCACAGCTCAGCCAGAGCCAGCAACAGATTCAGGAAGCTGAGTCCCAGCTCAATCAGAAAAAAGCAGAGTTAGCACAGGCAGAGAAAGACTTATCGGCTAGCAAGGAAAAGCTAGCTGACGCTAAGGCAGACCTGAGTCGTTTGAAAGAGCCGGCCTATCATAGTTATGACCGCAAGTCCCTGCCAGGTGGGAATGGCTATCATATGTATAAAAACTCCATGAATAGTATTGCGTCGATTGGTAATATCTTCCCGGTGGTGCTCTATTTGGTGGCAGCTATGGTGACCTTTACCACCATGACTCGCTTTGTCGATGAGGAGCGAACAAATGCAGGCGTCTTCAAAGCTCTAGGCTATCATAGCCGCGATATCATTCGCAAGTTTGCTCTTTACGGTTTGGTGGCGGGGAGTCTAGGTACCCTCATGGGGATTCTGCTGGGACATTATTTCTTGTCGGGGGTGATTTCTTCTATTATTACCAGAGGGATGGTGCTTTCTGCCCCGCATGTATATTTTTATGCTTCCTATAGTTTACTGGCCCTTGGGCTTTCCCTTCTTTCCAGCGTTCTCCCTGCCTATTTGGTGGCGAGACGGGAGCTGATAGAGGAAGCAGCTCACTTACTTTTGCCCAAGCCACCGGTCAAGGGCTCCAAGATTTTCTTGGAAAGACTGCCCTTTATCTGGCGACGTCTTAGCTTTACTCAGAAGGTCACAGCTCGCAATATCTTTCGCTATAAGCAGCGGATGTTTATGACTATCTTTGGTGTGGCGGGTTCGGTTGCCCTGCTCTTTGCCGGCCTAGGACTTCAGTCTTCTATTGGTGGTATTCCCAAACGTCAGTTTGAGGAGATTCTGCGATACGACTTGATTGTCGCTGCCAATCCTGGAGAAAATCAAGCTGAGCAAGACAAGCTGAAAAAGATGTTGGCAGATGGCTCGATTACTGATTATCAGGAGATCCACAGTGAAACCTTGACGGAGAAATACAAAGGAAAAAAAGAGACAGAGTCAGTCACTTTAATGGTTACAGACAAAGAAAATTTTGAACCTTTTATTTCTATGGAAAGTCCTGACAACCAGCAAAAGCTGACTCTCAAGGACGGTGTGGTTGTTTCGGATAAATTAGCCCGCATAGCTGGAGTTAGCTCCGGTGGCAGTATAGAGCTGGGTGGCAAGCCTGTCAAGATCGCAGCAGTCAATGAGAATCATTTTGGCCATTTTGCCTTTATGAAGGCGACTGACTACCAGAAAATTTACGGGAAAAAGCCTGAGAAAAATGCTTATCTAGTGCGACTCAAGGACTCTTCCAGCAAAAATATTGTCGATAAGGCCAATGAATTCATGAGCCTCAAGTCTGTCAAGAGTGTTTCCCAAAATGCAAGCATGGTGAAGCAGTTCAATGTTTTAGCTAATTCTCTTAATAATACGATGATGATTTTAGTGCTGATTTCCATTCTTTTAGCAGTCGTCATTCTCTACAATCTGACCAATATCAATGTAGCTGAGCGGATTCGCGAGCTATCTACCATCAAGGTTTTGGGCTTTCATAATAAGGAAGTGACTCTTTATATCTATCGAGAGACCATTATTCTTTCAGTGATTGGGATGGCAGTTGGGCTTCTAGGCGGTTTCCTCCTGCATCGTTTTTTGATTGAGAAGGTTGCGCCTAGCATTATCAGCTTAAACCCTCAAGTAAGCCCTTCAGTCTATCTGCTTCCTCTAACGGCAGTGACTCTTATTCTGACCTTGCTTGGCTTCTTTGTCAACTACCGCCTCAGACGGGTGGATATGCTGGAAGCACTCAAATCTGTTGATTAATTTATAAAAACATTTCAAAGCTTTCGCTCACTTGATGGGTGGAAGTTTTTTTGAACTTTGATATAATATTCCTTGTAAAGAAAGAGAAAGACATACGATGACACGAAAAATTGCCTTATTATCCGATGTGCATGGGAATAGCACAGCTTTGGAAGCAGTACTGGCGGATGCGGAAAGCCAGCAGGTGACAGACTATTGGTTTTTGGGAGACTTGCTCCTGCCAGGAACCGGTCGCAGAAATATCTTAGATAGGATGGAGCAGCTGTCCATCAGCCTTCAGGTCAGAGGAAATTGGGAAGACAGTCTCTGGCATGCCCTGCACCAAAAGCTGGATTTGGATCGTCCCAGCCATCTCTACCTGACCCGGCTCTGCCATTTTGTCCTAGAGGAAATCCGTCCTGAAGAGATTGACCGCATGCAAGAACTTCCTCTGCAGGTCTTGACAGAAGTAGAGGGATTGAAGATTGCGGTCAGCCACCATCTGCCCGATAAGAATTGGGGACGGGAGCTGATTCATATTGGCGAGCAGAGCGATTTCGACCGACTTTTTGAGGGAAACGACTGCGCTGTCGCTGTTTATGGTCATATTCACCAGCAGTTTCTCCGCTACGGGACTAAGGGGCAGTTGATTATCAATCCCGGCTCTATTGGTCAGCCATTCTTTCTAGATTCGACTTTGCGTCAGGACTTGCGAGCCCAGTATGCCATTTTAGAGATAGATGAGACTGGTCTGAAAAATATTGATATGCGTCGTGTGGCTTACGATGTGGAGCAGGAGCTACGATTGGCTCGGGAGCTCCACTTGCCTTACTATGAGATTTATCGGGAGAGTTTGGTCAATGGTATCCACCATACCCATAACCACGACCTGCTGCGGGAAATCAGTGAGCGGGAAGGCTATGCAGATGAGATTGCAGCTTTCTTAAAGTCTAGTCGTAACTCTTGAAGTTACACCCTTTTTGGGATATAATAGTGAGAGAAAATGATGAGGGAGGAGAAGAGATGCAGATTTCTAGTCGTTTCACCATTGCCACTCATATGCTGATTGTCCTGGCTTTGGAGGGAAAAAAACGAAAACTGACAAGTGATATCCTTGCTGGCAGTGTCGGTGTCAATCCAGTTATTATTCGCAAGACCCTGTCCCAGCTCAAGAATGCCGGGATGATTACAGTTGCTCGTGGGACTGGCGGAGCAGAGATTGCCAAAGATTTGAAAGATATTAGTCTGTTGGACGTCTATAGTGCGGTTGAATGTCTTGGCAAGAGCGGCCAGCTCTTTAGCTTTCATGACAAGCCCAATCCAGACTGTCCTATCGGTAAGAACATTCACAATGTCTTAGATGACCGCTTGGCAGCTATTCAAGCAGCCATGGAAGCTGAATTGGCTCAGACCAGCCTTGACGAAGTCGTCGCAGCAACCGAAAAAGAAATTAAAGAACAATCTGTTTCCTAGTGAGCAGATTGTTTTTTGTTAAGAATTTTGCAAGATGTAATTGTTGACATTACATTAAAACCTGCTATACTAATAGATGTAATAAAAACAATTACAATCTGAATAATCTTTCGGAGCAAATGGAGATGTGGAAAACCACATCAAGAAACGTATTTCTGTTTTGGAGAAATAAAAAAAGATGGAGCAGACGAACTGCTGAACTTTAAAATTAAAGAGAGGAGAAAAAACATGACTTTTGAATATCAAAGCAAGATTTATCTAGGAGAGGTGGCACTTTATGTGGCCGATTTAGCAAGACAAAAGGATTTTTATCAGCGCGTTTTAGGGCTGGAACTTTTGGAAGAGCAGGACGGACAGGTGGCTTTGGGCAGGGACGAACAAGTGTTGGTGCGGCTTTTAGCGACCAGTGACCGGCAGTCAGTTAAGTCGGCTTACGGTCTTTATCATCTGGCGCTTTTGCTTCCCAGCCGTCAAGCTTTAGCAGATATCCTGAAGCATTTATCCGAAAATAAAGTTCCTATGGTTGGAGGGGCGGACCATGGTTATAGTGAAGCCATTTATCTGGAGGATCCAGAAGGCAATGGCATTGAGCTTTATCGGGACAAACCTCAGGCTGATTGGGATATTCGAGAAGATGGCCGCATTATCGGAGTGACGGAAGCACTTGCGGCTCAAGAAATCTATGAATTAGGTCAGGAAGTCCAACCCTTTAGTATTGCTGCAGGCACTCGTATGGGCCATGTCCACCTATCTGTGACAAATAGCAGAGCAGCCAGTCATTTTTACCAAAAGCTTCTAGGCTTGGAGGACAAATTTTCTGTACCTTCTGCTAGCTGGCTGGCATCCGGAAACTATCATCATCATTTAGCGGTTAATGAATGGGGTGGTTCTCACTTGAATCATCGCCAACCTAAGCAACTAGGACTAGCCTATTTTGAGGCGCAAGTAGAAGGAAAAGAAGACCTAGTAGCTATTTATGAAAATGCTCTGGACTTGCAGGCGCCAGTCCGATGGATTAGCTCCCAAGAGCTAGAAGTCACAGACCCAGATGGGATTGTGGCAAAAGTTAAGACAAGAGTGGTATAATAAGGCTTATCAAGAAGCTAAAAGAAAGAAAAAATATGTACAAGACTTATTATACATCGCCGATTGGCCGGATTCTCATCTTGACAGACGCAAATGCCTTGTTGGGGCTTTGGCTGGAGAATCAGAAATATTTTGGGGCAGGCTATGATCTGGAGCAAGCGCAACAGGGGGAGACAGAAGTCAGCCGACGCGTCTCTGCTTGGCTCGACGCTTATTTTAAGGGGGAAAATCCCGCAATAGATGAAATTCCATTGGCACCTCAAGTAACTGAGTTCAGAAGCAAGGTTCTGACAGTATTGCAGAAGGTTCCCTATGGGCAAACGGCTACTTATTCAGATATTTTGCGGGAATTGCAGGCTGAGTATGGGAAGATTGGCTCGGCTAGAACAGTCGGTGGTGCCATCGGCCATAATCCTATTTCACTACTGATTCCCTGTCACCGGATTGTCGGAAGCGACGGCAAGCTGACCGGCTATGCCGGCGGTCTTGATAAAAAAGCCTTCCTGTTGAAACTAGAGGCGGGGGAGAGTTGAGAGGCTAACTGTTTTAAATTATTGATAAACTAAAAAAGCACCGTTCGGTGCTTTTCTAGTTTCTTAATCAAAATACAGCAAGTCCTTGCTAGTCTCGGTGAAGAGTTCAAAACCATTCTTGGTAACATAGCCGCAGTCCTCGATGCGGACGCCGACCTTGCCAGGGATGTAAATGCCGGGCTCGACAGAGAAGCACATGCCTTCTTCGATGACCATGTCGTTGCCCTCCATGATGGATGGAAATTCGTGAACATCCATGCCAATACCGTGGCCAAGGCGGTGGTTAAAGTATTCGCCATAACCAGCTTTTTCGATGACTTCACGGGCAGCGCGGTCTACTTCATGAGCTGTGACGCCTGGTCTGATAAAATCAAGTGCAGCTTGTTGGGCTTCCAGAGTCAGATAGTAGATATCCTTTTTGAACTGATCTGGCTGGCCGACAGCGACGGTCCGTGTCATATCACTGGCATAGCCATTGACCATGCAGCCAAGGTCAAAGAGAAGAAGGGCGTTGTTTTCGATTTTATTGGCTCCGGGAATGCCGTGCGGATTGGCTGCGTTATTGCCTGTCAGCACCATAGTTTCAAAGCTCATTTCGTAGCCTTCGCGCTTGATGGCGAAGTCGATTTGAGCGATGATGTCTGTTTCAGTATTTTCTAGTGAAATATTGTCAAAACCGATATTGACAGCCTTGTCAGCATATTGGCCGGCTACTAGCATTTTCTGGATTTCATCAGCCGACTTGATCAAGCGCAAGCGGTTAATGTAAGGGGTCAGATTGACAAATTCAGCCCCATTAAAAACAGTGCGCAGGCCGTGGTACTTAGTTAGAATTAGATTGTCAAACTCGACCGCTACTTGCTTGAAGGTTTGAGATGGTAGGGAAGCCTTGATCTTTTCCCAAGGGTTTTCAGAATCGACATAGCCTACAACTTGAAAGTCTACGGTGGAAGAAGCACGCTCAACTTCCAATGCTGGTACGAAAAGGAGTGGCTCATGGTCAGTGTAGACGAATAGGAACATTTGGCGTTCATGAGGATCGCTGTAAAAGCCTGTTAGGTAATGAATGGTTACAGGATCGGAGATAACAGCCACATCCTGCTTTTCATTTTCAAGATAAGTGATGATTTGATTGATTTTTGTCATAGTTCAACCTTCTTTCTATGCCTCTATTTTTGCAGAAAAAGTGAAAAAAATCAAGGATTTTAGTGAGGATTCCTCCTCCTTGACTGAGATTTTTGGGAGAAAGATAGTTGAGTTGAAATTTCTATAAGAATGTTGGAATATAGTGTGCGAAAATAGTATTTTTTAAGGAAAATTTGATATAATAGTGCTTATGGAGCGGTAGGACAGATACAAAAATAATAGATGTCTAAGCTTAAAAATTGTATAGATATGAAGGTAAAAAATGAAAAAAATATTAGTTGTAGATGACGAGAAACCAATCTCGGACATTATAAAGTTTAATATGGCTAAGGAAGGCTATGAAGTACTGACAGCCTTTGATGGTAAGGAAGCTCTAGAAATGTTTGAAGCAGAGCAACCGGATATCTTGATTCTGGATTTGATGTTGCCAGAAGTGGACGGACTGGATGTTGCTCGGACCATCCGTAAGACCAGCAATGTGCCGATTATTGTACTTTCGGCCAAAGATAGCGAATTTGATAAGGTAATCGGTCTGGAAATCGGAGCAGATGACTATGTGACCAAGCCCTTTTCAAATCGTGAATTGCTGGCTCGGGTCAAGGCCTTGCTGCGCCGTTCTGAACTAATCCCAGATAGTCATGTAGATGAGAGCAGTCCAAAGGAACTGTTTATTGGGGATTTGCAGATTCTTCCAGATGCTTTTGTGGTGAAAAAACATGGGAAAGAATTGGAATTAACCCATCGTGAATTTGAGCTCTTGCACCATTTGGCGACTCATGTTGGTCAAGTCATGACGCGTGAGCACTTGCTGGAAACGGTCTGGGGCTATGATTACTTTGGAGATGTGCGGACAGTCGATGTAACCATTCGCCGTCTGCGCGAAAAAATCGAAGATACTCCAAGCCGTCCGGAGTATATCCTGACTCGCCGCGGTGTCGGTTATTACATAAGAAATAATGATTGAAACGCTAAAAGAATTCGTACTTTCTCCTGACTTTGTCTTTTCACTGATTGTTGTCGGCTTTATCATCGTCGTGGCTCTTTTGCTACTGGAAAATCGACGAGATACTCAAAAGCTGGTGCAGTTAAACCAAAAGATCAAAGGATTGATTGCAGGAGATTATTCAGAAGTTTTAGATATGCAGGGCAGTCCTGAAATCACGGACATGACCAATTCCATCAATGATCTCTCTGAAGTCATCCGCCTGACGCATGAAAATTTGGAGCAAGAAACCAAGCGTCTATCCAGTATTTTGTCTTATATGACGGATGGGGTGCTTGCGACCAATCGTCGAGGGCAGATTATTACCATCAATGACATGGCAACCAAGCAGTTGGGTGTTAAACGTGATGATGTCCTTAATACCAGTATTTTAGATTTGCTGGATATTGCTGATGAGTACGATCTACGCGAATTGATCACCAAGGTTCCAGAATTGACCATTGATTCTCAAGATGAAAATGGTGAATATGTAAGCCTGCGGGTTCGATTTGCCTTGATCAGACGGGAGTCAGGCTTTATATCAGGGCTGGTAGCAGTGCTGCATGATACAACGGAGCAGGACAAGGAAGAACGGGAGCGTCGGCTTTTCGTTTCCAATGTTAGCCATGAATTGCGGACGCCTCTAACCAGTGTAAAATCCTATCTGGAAGCCTTGGATGATGGCGCTCTGTCAGAGCCTGTTGCACCAGAATTTGTCAAGGTTTCACTAACCGAGACAAACCGGATGATGCGGATGGTGACGGACTTGCTTAGCTTATCGCGGATTGATAATAATACCAGTCATCTGGACGTTGAGCTGACCAATTTTACAGCCTTTATCACCTATATCCTCAACCGTTTTGATAAGATAAAAAATCAGGATGAGACCAAAAAATATGAAATTATCAGGGATTATTCAATTACGCCGATTTGGGTAGAGATTGATACGGATAAGATGACCCAGGTGATTGATAATATCATGAACAATGCCATCAAGTATTCACCTGATGGTGGGACGATTACGGTTTCTGTGAGAACAACAGATGTTCAGTTGATTCTCTCGATTTCAGATGAAGGTCTGGGCATTCCCAAACAGGATCTGCCAAAGATTTTTGATCGTTTCTATCGGGTGGATAAGGCCCGTAGTCGAGCCCAGGGAGGAACGGGCTTGGGTCTGGCTATTGCTAAAGAAATTATCAAGCAGCATCATGGCTTTATCTGGGCTAAGAGTGAGTATGGCAAAGGCTCTACCTTTACCATTGTCCTTCCATATGATAACGATGCTGTCCGTGTAGATGACTGGGAAAATGAAGAGAATGTAGAAAGTGAACATGACTAAGGGATTTCAATATAGTATTCTAGCATCAGGCTCGAGTGGTAATTGCTTTTATCTGGAAACAGACCAAAAACGCCTACTTGTCGATGCTGGTCTATCAGGGAAAAAAATTACGAGCCTTCTGAGCGAAATTGACCGCAAACCAGAAGATTTAGATGCTATTTTGGTCACCCATGAGCACAAGGATCACATCCATGGTGTGGGGGTTTTGGCGCGTAAATACAATCTAGATATTTATGCCAACGAAGCAACCTGGCGAGCGATGGAAAAGGACTTGGGCAAGCTGGATGCCAGTCAGAAGCATATCTTTGAAATGGGTAAGATGAAAACCTTCGGCGACTTAGATGTCGAAAGTTTTGGAGTGAGCCACGATGCAGCTGCTCCCCAGTTTTATCGCTTCATGAAGGATGGTAAGAGCTTTGTTATGCTGACGGATACGGGCTATGTCAGTGACCGTATGGCTGGAGTGATTGAGAATGCAGATGCTTATTTGATTGAGAGCAATCATGATATTGAGATTCTCCGGAGCGGTGCCTACCCGTGGAGCCTGAAACAGCGCATCCTATCTGACTTGGGACATTTATCCAATGAAGATGGTGCGGAAACCATGATTCGCACACTTGGCAATCGCACCAAGCGCATCTATCTGGGGCATTTGAGCAAGGAAAATAATATCAAGGAGCTGGCTCATATGACTATGGTCAATCAACTGGCTCAAGCTGACTTGCCAGTGGGGCATGATTTCCAAGTCTTTGATACTTCTCCTGATACTGCAACGCCTTTGGTAAATATCTAATCATCAGTCGCTCAGAAAGAGAGTGGGACAGAAATCGGTAATTCGTTAGAATTCGATTTCGTCGTCCCACCTCCGCACAGTTGAGTAGGGCTGTAAAAGCTGATGAAATCAGCGTAGTAGAGCCCACTCAACCGCTGCGTCTTGCTCGACAATCCAAAGACAATTGAGAGGCTAGGACTTCTGTCCCAGCCTCTTTTTTAGGATTGACAAGAATTATTTTTTATGGGAAACTAGTTTTATATTTTTTAGCTTGTTTTTTATACTAGAAAGGAAGCTAAAGAATGAGCATGAAAACGTACGTGAGGAAACCAAATGCGCCTGATTTATTTTGTGATTGCCTGCCTATCTTTGGCTTTAGGAGTTTTGGGGATTTTTCTTCCTCTCCTGCCGACGACACCATTTCTTCTCTTGTCCATCGCTTGCTTTTCACGCAGCTCCAAGCGGATTGAGAATTGGCTTTATCACACCAAAATGTATCAAATCTATGTCGCAGATTTTCGGGAGACGGGTTCGATTGCCAAAGAGCGAAAGAAAAAGATTATCGTGTCCATCTATATCTTGATGGGAATTTCTATTACCTTCGCGCCCATTATTTGGGTGAAAATTTTCTTGTTCGCCCTGACAATCTTTATTACCTATTACCTTTTCAAGGTCATCCCAGATAAGGAATAGACCGGGAATTACGCTAAGAAGACAAGTAAACAAGTGCGTTGGCACTTGTTTTTTGGTATAATGGTAGATAGTTCACAAAGAACGTCATTTTAGAAAGGATGGATTGGATTCATGCTCTGCCTTGGCCTAGCATGAAAAAGAAACTATGGAACAATTAAAAGATGCACTGCTGGAGCAGTTTGGGCTGGTGTTTGAAGACAGTAGTCTGCTAGAGACCGCTTTTACTCACACCAGCTATGCCAATGAGCACCGCCTCTTAAAAATTTCACACAATGAACGCCTGGAATTTTTAGGAGACGCTGTTCTGCAGCTGATTATTTCTGAGTATTTATATAAAAAATACCCCCAAAAACCAGAAGGAGATTTGTCAAAACTACGCTCCATGATTGTCCGAGAGGAAAGTTTGGCTGGCTTTGCACGGGACTGTCAGTTTGACCAGTTTATCAAGCTGGGGCGCGGTGAGGAAAAGTCAGGAGGTCGCAATCGCGATACTATTCTGGGTGACTTATTTGAGGCCTTTTTGGGTGCCCTCCTTTTGGATAAGGATGTGGAGACTGTCAAGGACTTTATTTATCAAGTCATGATTCCCAAGGTGGAGGCGGGTGACTTTGAGCAGGTGACTGACTATAAGACCAAGTTGCAGGAACTCCTGCAGGTTAATGGGGATGTGGAGATTGTCTATCAGGTTACAGATGAGACAGGGCCAGCCCATGCTAAGAACTTTGCTGTGGCTGTGTTGATCAATGGTCAGAAAGCGGGTCAGGGACAGGGCCGTTCTAAAAAATTGGCTGAGCAGGAAGCTGCCAAGGATGCATTTGAAAAGGAAAGTCACTAATGTTTTTAAAGGAAATTGAAATTCAAGGCTTCAAGTCATTTGCAGATAAGACCAAGGTAGTTTTTGACCAAGGGGTGACTGCTGTTGTTGGTCCCAATGGCTCAGGCAAGTCCAACATTACAGAGAGCCTGCGCTGGGCTCTGGGTGAGTCGAGTGTTAAGAGTCTGCGGGGCGGTAAGATGCCCGATGTCATTTTTGCAGGGACGGAGAATCGCAAGCCCCTCAACTATGCTTCGGTTGTTGTGGTTCTGGATAATCAGGACCAGTTTATCAAGCAAGCAGGTAAGGAAATTCGTGTCGAGCGCCATATCTACCGCAGTGGTGATAGCGAGTACAAGATTGACGGCAAAAAGGTCCGTCTCCGCGATGTTCATGATCTTTTCATGGATACAGGGCTAGGTCGAGACTCCTTTTCCATCATTTCCCAAGGGAAGGTCGAGGAAATCTTTAACAGCAAACCAGAAGAGCGCCGGGCTATCTTTGAGGAAGCAGCCGGTGTACTCAAATATAAGACTCGTCGCAAGGAAACAGAAAGCAAGCTAGCGCAGACTCAAGACAATCTGGATCGCTTGGAAGATATTATCTACGAGCTGGATAGTCAAGTCAAGCCGCTGGAGAAGCAGGCTGAGACAGCCAAGCGCTTTTTAGAACTGGATCATGAGCGTCAGGAACTCTATCTAGATGTCTTGGTGGCTCAGATTAAGGCGAATAAAAGTGATTTGACGGCGGCAGAAGCTGATTTAGAGGCGATCAAGCAGGAACTGGCGGCTTATTATACGAAACGGGACGAGTTGGAGCGTGAAAACCAAGAGGTCAAGGTCAAACGTCAGGAAGTAAATCAAAAACTGTCTGACGATCAGGCCAGTCTTTTGGAGTTGACGCGTTTGATCAGTGATTTGGAGCGCCAGATAGACCTAGCTAAGCTGGAATCTAGTCAGGCGGCCAGCAGCCGTTTGGAAAATGAAGAACGTTTGGCTGGATTGAGAGAAAAAAGCCAGCAGCTGACAGCTGATATTTCCTCCAAGGAAGCTCATCTGGCTGATTTAGCAGGCCAGTTGACTGATAATCAAGAGGCCATGAGCCAGTTGGAAGCAGAATTGGCGGACTTTTCAGATGACCCAGACCAGTTGATTGAAAACCTGCGGGATCGTTACGTCAAGCTCATGCAAGAAGAAGCGGATTTGTCCAACGATTTGACCTCGCTAGAAAATCGTCTGGAGAATGAGCGTAGTCAAGCTGCCAGCAAACAGGCAGAGTTTAGCAAACTACAGGCTGATTTAAAGGCTGGTAGGGCAGAAGAAGCGGCTAGACAGGCAGAATTGGAAGCGGCTCAGGCTGCTCTCAGAGCCTTGCTAGATCAGTATCAGGAGCAGCAGGGGCAGGTCGAGAAGTTGGCGACTGCTTATCAAAATGAGCAGACCAGCATGTTTGCCCTGCTGGATGATTTGAAAAATAAAAAAGCCCGTGCAGCCAGTTTAGAAGCCATCCTTAAAAATCACAGCAATTTTTATGCAGGAGTGAAAAGCGTCCTGCAGGAGGCTGATCGTCTGGGTGGTATTGTCGGTGCAGTCAGCGAGAAATTGAGCTTCGATCCTCATTACCAGACTGCTTTGGAAATTGCGCTGGGGGCAAGTAGCCAGCATATCATCGTTGAGGATGAGGCTGCAGCGACCAGAGCCATTGATTTTCTTAAGAAAAATCGGGCTGGTCGGGCTACTTTCCTGCCTCTGACGACCATTAAGACTCGTCAACTCCCCGAGCAAAATCAATCTCGAATTGAGGCCAGCCTGGGCTTCCTAGGTTTGGCTTCAGAGCTGGTGACCTATGAGCCAGGTTTGGACAATATTTTCCAAAACCTGCTGGGAACAACCGCTATTTTTGATACGATTGAGCATGCGCGTGCAGCTGCCCGTCAGGTTCGTTACCAAGTCAGAATTGTAACGCTGGACGGCACGGAACTGCGAACAGGCGGTTCTTATGCCGGAGGAGCCAATCGTAATAATAACACAATCTTTATCAAGCCTGAACTGGACAGCCTGCTTGGAGAAATGGAGCAGCAGTCCCAGAAGCTGAAAGCTCAGGAGCGGCAAGTCGAAAGCTTGCAATCTCAGCTCTCAGAGGCTAAGCAAGCCTTGGAAGCTATCAAGTCTGAGGGTGAGCAAGCTCGCTTGACGGAGCAAAGGGTCAAGCTGGCCTACGAACAGATTGCGGAACGGGTTGCAGAACTCAGCCAGCTGGAGCAACTGCAGGAGCAGGACTTGGCTAGTCAGTCTGAGACTGGAGGACTGGCTGAAAAGAAAAAAATGGAAGAGCGGTTGTCGGCTATTGAGGCCGCAAAAACAGCTATTACTGCTGAAATCGAGCAAGTCAAGTCGAATAAAAACGCTGTTCAGGATCGCTTCGATCAGCTATCGGCTAACTTGTCAGAACTGAAATTGAAGAGCACGGAGCTGACTTCTAGCCAGCGCTTTGAGAAGAATGATTTGTCGCGTTTGCTAGAGGAGAAGGCTGCTCTGGACAAGGAAGTCGCTACTTTGCAACTTTTGATAGAGCAAAAGGAAGAAGCTGTCAGTCAAAAGGTGGATATTTCCGTCTTGGAAGAGCAGCTCAAGACTGCCCAAGAGAAAAAGACAGACTTAGATCAGATCCTCATCCGACTCAAATTTGAGCTGGACGACTTAGAGGGCCAGTCTGAGGATATTCTAGGGAACTTAGATCAAGCCCGTCAGCAAAACGAAAGTCTGATTCGCCGTCAGGCCAAGGCAGAGGCTGAAAAAGAGAAATTTTCAGATGCCTTGCGTCGTCTGCTGACTAATCTGACGGATAATTACCAGATCAGCTTTGAAGAGGCTGATCAAAGAGCGCGTTCTTTGGAAAATCTTGCAGCTGCAGAAGCCCAAGTCAAAGACTTAGAAAAGGCTATTCGTGCTTTGGGACCGGTCAATCTGGAAGCAGTAGAACAATTTGAAGAAGTCAGCAACCGACTGAATTTCCTCAAAAGTCAGCGGGACGATGTCCTCTCAGCCAAAAATCTTCTCTTGGAAACCATTGAAGAGATGAATGACGAAGTCAAGGAACGTTTCCAAACAACCTTTGAAGCCATTCGTGAAAGCTTCAAGCTGACCTTTAGCCAGATGTTTGGCGGCGGTTCAGCTGACCTGATCTTGACAGAAGGCGACCTGCTGACAGCTGGGGTAGAGATTTCGGTTCAGCCTCCGGGCAAGAAAATCCAATCTCTCAATCTTATGAGTGGTGGAGAAAAAGCCCTGTCAGCCTTAGCCCTTCTCTTCTCCATCATCCGCGTCAAGACCATTCCGTTTGTTATCTTGGATGAAGTTGAGGCAGCTCTGGATGAGGCCAATGTCAAGCGCTTTGGGGATTATCTCAATCGCTTTGACAAAGAAAGCCAGTTTATCGTTGTGACCCACCGTAAGGGAACCATGTCTGCGGCAGATTCCATCTATGGAGTAACCATGCAGGAGTCAGGAGTTTCCAAGATTGTGTCGGTCAAGTTAAAAGATTTAGAAAGTTTATAGTATGAGTATAAAATTAGTAGCAACAGAAATCGGAATAAGGTAATTGATACAATAGAATACTAAGAAAGCCTTTGAATAAGTTGTTTCAAGGCTTTTTACTGTCTATAGATAGAAGGAAATGGGTATCAGAAATACTTTGATTCTATGGAGACACCCTTGATTTGTTAAACGTTAAATTGCATGTTTCGAAAGTCAATCATCTTGAGGCAGTATAACTGCATAATAACATTTCTTTCGTCAATAGAAAGTAGGAGTTATAGTAAATTGTGAGAATTCTTGGTATAATGAGGATAATAAATAAAAAATAATTTGAAGGCACAGGTATGTTGATGGAAATAAACTAGGTTATAGATAATACAAAAGCGTATATCGTCTGTCATTACATTCCTTGGCGGATTTACAACGAATATTATAGGCTCTTCTCAAATGTGTTCTCTGTGATTATGGGGATTTTCTTCATGATTAATATTCTCGTAAGTAAGGAAATACTCGCACGTTTAACGCTTCGCATTCTCAATGTGGTGTTGCTAAAAGACAAAATTGAGCACATTCTTATGTCGGGGAAGTCATCGTGGATACGTATGACCGTTTCTTGATGAGTCAAATCATCGAGGCGGGAATTGTTGGGGTTATGATTTTTGCCGCATACTCTCTTGTAGGGTTGCCATATGCAGGACTTGTTGGGGTGCTGGCCGGAGTATTCTCGTTCATTCCGAATATCGGGCCGTTTATGGCGTGCGGAATCGTAATGCTCTTCATCTTTACAGAAAGCCCAATTCAAGCACTCATTTCGGTTGTCGTCTTTATGGTCGTTCAAACAGTGGAAGGCAATGTCGTCTATCCTAGGGTTGTCGGCAGTTCCGTAGGGTTGCCAACGGCTCTAACCCTTGCTACTACGTTAATCGGTGGAAATCTCTTTGGTTTAGTAGGAATGATTTTCTTCACACCAATCTTTGCCGTGATTTACCGTCTCGTGAAAGAATGGATGGAGAAACATGAACAAGCTGCTCCAGTGGTAGCTGTAGGAGGTATTATTGATGAAGAAAATTAGCGACTTAGGGATTACGGGGAAAAAGCTCCTCTTTGAAGGGATTGCGTTCCTTGTTGCTGGGATATTGCTCCTTATATTCGGACCAAGCTTCCCAGAATTGATGTTACGTCTGTTTTTAACATTCTTATGGGCCCGTGAACTATGGAATTTCTTATTCCGTTGGTTTAGTAAAGCGGCATCTAAAGACCCGTTATGGCTGAATATAGGGAAATTTTCCCTTTACGGATTTTTAGCAGGAAATCAATTCTTCCTGTCATTGCCGATTGCGATTGTAAGCATCTTGATGGGACTCAATGAAGTGATGAAGGCGGGAATTAGTGGTGTGACATACTATATTTATGTCAAAGATGATATTCGCCCGCGATTTCGCTTGCTCTTTGATACCATTTGGCTTTCAGTTGTCGGGGTAGCCACTTTAATTTCTCTTGGGGGCGACGGCAATTTGCAAATGTTCTTCCTTTCGCTCTATTTTATCGGGTATGGGATTAGCAATATTCGGGACGGCTGGTTCTTCGAGGCCGAAGTTGGAAAGAAAGTCCTTCGCAGACGCTTGCGTCGTGGGATGCCGCTTGTATTTGCTGCACTGATTCCTCGAGTAACCTTACAAAAAATTAATGATGCGTTGGAACTTGGAGAAGGCGAAACGGCTTCAGAAATTTACGACCGTGCCAAAGAAAATGCAGAACCAAACTTAGAGATGTTTATTCATGTCACAAAAGACGGGTTTGGAGCCATCGGGCATGTCGACCTGTGTTATAAGGGCCGCATTATTTCATTCGGAAACTACGATACGAATTCGGAGCGCCTCTTTGGAACGATGGGGGACGGGGTACTTTTCAGTGCCGACCGTGAAAAATACATCGAATTTTGTAAACGCGAAAATCATAAGACCCTACTGGGATATGGTCTTGCCTTGTCTCCAGAACAACTCGCGGCCATCGATAAGGAAATCGCCAAATTGATGTCGCTGACAGTGCCTTGGGATCCACCGAAAATGGTGAAACCTAAGCATCCTGGAATCGACAAAGAAGAACCAATGTATGCCTACAAGCTCAAACAAGAAGCAGATGCACTCTTGTATAAATTTACCTCTTCAAAATTCAAGACGTATTTTGTGATGAGTACCAACTGTGTATTGCTAGCCGATACGATTGTCGGGACAGCAGGCACCGATATTTTAAGCGCCCGAGGATTTATTTCACCAGGAACGTACCAAGATTACTTAGATAAGGAGTTTGAGAGACCGCATAGTCTAGTCGTGACGAAGCGCGTCTATCAGTAAGAACATGGAACTTCATGAAAAAGAATTCTTTATGAGGGAAGCGTTGAAGGAAGCGCAGAAAGCCTATGA
Organism: Streptococcus sp. Marseille-Q8145; assembly: GCF_965112035.1. Lineage (NCBI taxonomy): Bacteria > Bacillati > Bacillota > Bacilli > Lactobacillales > Streptococcaceae > Streptococcus > Streptococcus sp. Marseille-Q8145. The sequence goes on from NZ_CBCOPQ010000003.1 coordinate 148,709, forward strand.
CCAAGCGGAAGTGCCAATCGGGGCTGTCGTGGTCTTGAATGGTGAAATTATTGGGCGTGGTCATAACTTACGTGAAAAGGAACAAGACGCCACGCTGCACGCCGAAATCAAAGCCATTCGCCAGGCAAACCAACACCTTGGAAGCTGGCGACTCGAAGACTGCTAAGTCAGTTTGTAGACCACGCTTCGCCAGAACGTATTTGCCAAATAGCAAAACATAAATTGAATTTAGGATAACTAAATATATAAAAAGTTTATGTGATGTTATTTTATAAAATAAAAAAGTAAATAGATATAGTATAAACAATATCAAAAACGGTCAGGTCATAGAAATATGATCTGACTGTTTTTCATCTGTGGAATGAAGTGTTAGTTTTATGATATAATATAAAGGATTAACAGAGATGAGAAATGATGGGGGTTGCCTAAATCCTTAAAAGATGCATACCCTAAATGCCCTTTGCACACCCCTAATTCAAAAAAGGAGATAATTGTATGATAAGACTCATTGCCACAGATATGGACGGGACTTTTTTAGATGACAAGGGTCAGTTTGATATGGAGCGGCTCAAGCACCTGCTAGCTCAGTTTAGAGAAAAGGGCATCTACTTTGCTGTTGCCAGTGGTCGAGGGATTCTCTCTCTTGAGAAGCTCTTTCATGAAGTTCGGGATGATATTATCTTTATCGCAGAAAATGGTAGCCTAGTAGAGTTTCAAGGAAAAGATCTATACGAAGCAACCATGCCAAGAGAATTTTATCTAAAGGTATTTGACAAGCTTAAGGAGTCGCCTTTTGTCAATATCAATGAGTTGCTTCTGACAGGGAAAAAAGGCTGTTATGTGCTAGAGACAGTAGATCCGACTTATCTCTCTTTCAGCGCTAATTATAATGAAAATATCCAAAAAGTTGCTGATTTTAGTGAGATTACAGACGAGATTTTTAAATTCACGACCAATTTCAGCGAAGAAACAGTGGCCGACGGCGAAGCCTGGGTCAATGAAAATGTCGCAGGTGTCAAGGCGATGACAACAGGCTATAAGTCGATTGATATCGTGCTGGACTATGTGGATAAAGGCGTGGCTCTTGTCGAGCTAGCTAAGAAGCTAGGCCTAGAAATGGACCAGGTCATGGCTTTTGGCGATAACCTCAATGACCTGCATATGATGCAGGTGGTGGGGCACCCGATTGCACCAGAAAATGCACGGCCGGAAATTTTGGCAGTTGCGAAAGAAGTGATTGGCCACCATGCGGCCCAATCTGTTATGACCTACATGGAGGGCTTATAATGGCTGATATTAAATTGATCGCTTTGGACTTGGACGGGACGCTTTTGACTACGGATAAAAAGATTTCTCAAGGGAATCTGGCAGCGCTCAAAGCGGCTCAGCAGCAAGGTGTCAAAGTTGTATTGACCACAGGGCGTCCGCTTAAGGCTATGGAATTTTTCCTGCATGAGCTGGGCACTGATGGTCAGGTAGATGAATACACCATTACCTTTAATGGTGGTCTGGTTCAGCGCAATACAGGCGAAATTTTGGATAAAACAGTTTTTGCCTACGATGATGTAGCTAGAATTTATGAAGAAACTGAAAAATTAGGGCTGCCTCTGGATGCGATTGATGGTGGCTTGGTTTATCAGATTCAATCAGACCAGGCATCGCTCTATGCGGAGTTTAATCCGGCTTTGAACTTTGAATCCATTGCTTTTGAAGACCTTTCTAGCCAGATTACCTACAATAAGTGCGTCACAGCCTTTGCTCAGGAACCGCTGGACGCAGCCATTCCTCACATTTCGCCAGAACTTTTTGACCAGTATGAAATTTTCAAATCACGGGAAATGTTGCTGGAATGGTCACCGAAAAATGTCCACAAGGCGACTGGTTTGGAGAAACTGATTGCCCACTTGGGAATTGATAAAAGCCAAGTTATGGCCTGCGGTGACGAAGCCAATGATCTGTCAATGATTGCTTGGGCTGGGCTAGGAGTTGCCATGCAAAATGCTGTGCCAAAAGTCAAGGAAGTCGCAGAAGTTGTCACTCCGATGACCAATGATGAAGATGCAGTTGCTTGGGCCATTCGGAAATATGTATTGAAGGAGAACTAAAGAATGGGATTATTTGACCGTCTTTTTGGACGTAAAAAAGAGGAACTTGAAGAAAAGCCCCAGATAGAGGAACAGGCAGAGGAGAGTTATCAGACTACAGAGATTGAAGTTCCATCTGAGACAGACTTCCAGCCCCTTGCTGCTTCTAATGAAGAAACAGCGGAAACTTCGATAGTAGAATCTGTGTCAGAAGAGAAAATAGAGTCCTCAGATTCAGCAACTTCTGAGCAGGAATTTGTCCCAACTGCTCAACAAGCTGACTTATCTGAACCAATGCTTGAAGATCAGGAAAGTCCTGAACAAGTTTTGGCTGAGGCAGAAGAGCAGTCTGAAACTTCAGCAAATCAAGCTCTGGAAAGCAGTAGCGAATCAGAAGTAGCGACTGAAAGCAGAGATTATTACCAAGAATTGCAGGAGCGTTTAGCTGCAGCAAGAGAGCAAATCAACCACGAACCAGAGCAAGAAGTATCTAGTGAGCAGGAAGCAGGCACTTCTTCACAAGTAGACTCGACCGAGCATGATGAAGAGTCGACGGAAGAGCTGGCTCAAGTAGAGAATGGGACTCCCGCAGAAACATCTGAGAATTCTACTGAATACCAAGAAGAGAGTGTTCAAGACAAGTATGACCGCAGTCTCAAAAAGACGCGGACTGGCTTTGGTGCTCGTCTCAATGCCTTCTTTGCTAATTTCCGCTCAGTTGACGAAGATTTCTTTGAAGACCTGGAAGAACTGCTGATTACCAGTGATGTCGGTGTACAGGTAGCTTCCAACCTAACTGAGGACTTGCGCTATGAAGCACGTCTAGAAAATGCTAAGAAACCAGAAGCCTTGCGCCAACTAATCATTGAAAAATTGGTTGATATCTATGAGAAAGACGGCCGTTTCAATGAGAAAATCAATTTTCAAAATGGTCTAACAGTTATGCTCTTCGTCGGTGTAAATGGAGTAGGGAAGACGACCTCAATCGGTAAATTGGCCTATAAATACAAGCAAGAAGGTAAAAAAGTGATGCTGGTGGCAGCAGACACCTTCCGAGCTGGAGCAGTTGCCCAGCTGGCTGAGTGGGGTCGCCGAGTCGATGTGCCTGTTGTGACTGGCCCAGAAAAGAGCGATCCAGCCAGTGTCGTCTTTGACGGTTTAGAAAGAGCCAAGGCTGAAAATGTCGATATTCTCATGATTGATACAGCTGGTCGCTTGCAAAATAAGGACAATCTCATGGCAGAGCTGGAAAAAATCGGTCGCATTATCAAGCGGGTAGATCCAGCAGCGCCACACGAAACTTTCCTGGCCTTGGATGCCTCTACGGGTCAAAATGCACTGGTTCAGGCCAAAGAATTTTCAAAAATTACGCCTGTGACAGGTATTGTCCTGACTAAGATTGATGGAACAGCGCGCGGTGGTGTTGTTCTTGCCATTCGTCAGGAATTGGATATCCCAGTGAAGCTGATTGGTTTTGGTGAGAAAATTGACGATATCGGTGAGTTTAATTCTGAGAACTTTATGAGAGGCCTCTTAGAAGGTTTGGTATAAAATAGTCTATCTAAGAAAATGTGACAAAGTTTAAAGTTTAATCAGACTTTTCTATAAAAAAAGAGAACCAAAATTGATGAAAAGGTTTGCTTGTTGCAAGCCTTTTTTCTTCTTTTCTGATATAATAAGAAGAATAAATTGAAAGAAGGAAATCCAATCATGGGAAAACTTGAAGTTATCGCTCATCCGCTCATTCAGCATAAATTGTCTATCTTGCGTCGTACAGATACCTCTACTAAAGCTTTTCGTGAATTAGTAGATGAAATCGCAATGCTGATGGGATACGAAGTTTTGCGCGATTTACCACTTGAAGATGTAGAAATTGAAACACCAATTACGAAAACAGTTCAAAAGCAGATTGCAGGGAAAAAATTGGCTATTGTCCCAATCCTGCGGGCTGGTATCGGTATGGTGGATGGTCTTTTGAGCTTGGTTCCTGCCGCTAAAGTTGGCCATATTGGAATGTACCGTGATGAAGAAACCTTGAAGCCGGTTGAATACTTGGTAAAATTACCTGAAGACATTGACCAACGTCAAATCTTTGTTGTCGATCCAATGTTGGCTACGGGTGGTTCTGCTATCTTGGCTGTGGATTCTCTGAAGAAACGTGGCGCAAGCAATATTACATTTGTCTGCTTGGTGTCTGCTCCAGAAGGTGTCAAAGCCTTGCAGGATGCTCATCCTGATGTAGATATTTTCACGGCTGCACTTGATGATCATCTTAATGAGCACGGCTACATCGTTCCAGGTCTCGGAGATGCTGGTGACCGCCTCTTTGGTACAAAATAGAAATTCTAGTCTGTAATAGGAAAGTCCAGCCAATCCCGTGGATTTGTGCTTTCCAAACCAAAGATAATCTCAGCTTTGTTCTCTGTCATCCGACAGATAAAGCAAATATTTGACCTTTTTTGACCAAAAAGATATAATAATGAATAGATCGAATGAAGGAGAAAATATTCATGATTCCTGTAGTTATTGAACAAACCAGCCGTGGTGAGCGTTCTTATGACATTTACTCACGCCTTTTAAAAGACCGTATTATCATGCTGACAGGTCCTGTTGAGGACAATATGGCTAATTCTGTTATTGCGCAGCTACTTTTCCTAGATGCACAAGACAGCACCAAGGACATCTATCTTTATGTCAATACTCCGGGTGGCTCTGTGTCAGCGGGATTGGCGATTGTAGATACCATGAACTTTATTAAGTCTGATGTGCAGACGATCGTCATGGGAATGGCAGCCAGCATGGGAACCATCATTGCTTCTAGCGGTGCTAAGGGCAAACGTTTCATGCTTCCAAATGCAGAGTATATGATTCACCAGCCAATGGGTGGTACTGGTGGCGGTACTCAGCAAACAGATATGGCCATTGCAGCAGAGCATTTGCTCAAGACTCGTAAGACCTTGGAGCAAATTCTTGCTGATAATTCTGGTAAATCGGTTGAGCAAATTCACGCAGATGCAGAACGTGATTACTGGATGAGTGCCCAAGAAACCTTGGAATATGGTTTCATCGATGAAATCATGGCTAATAACAATCTTAGCTAGTCTTCAATTATAACTACGAAAAAATGCCCCATTTGTGGGCTTTTTTTGATATAATCAATAGAGTACAAATGACCAGAGAGGATTGTCATGTTTAAAAAAGAAGAACGAATGGGCTTAATTATTCATCTATACTATAATCGAGATGCAAAGAAGTTGGCTCATGTTGGAGATATTATTTATCATTCTAAGAAACACCGCTATTTGCAGCTTTATGTGGCAAAAGATCAGGCAGATTCTCTGAAGGAGAGCCTGTCAAAAGAGTCCTATATCAAAAAAATCCAGACTTGCGAGATCCAAAATCTGGATACGGATTTTGTTGGAAGTTTATTTAGAAACCAAGAAAACGCTATTATTTAAAAAAATGGCTTCTTTGGGTTGACAATTGTCAGATAATTCGGTATATTCTTACTATATCATTTGCAAACAAAGCAAAAAACAAATAGAGGAGATTATTCATGAAGAAAAAATTTGCACTTTCGCTTGTAGCTTTTGCTAGTGCTGCGCTTCTAGCAGCCTGTGGAGAAGTTTCTACAAACAACTCATCTGCTACTGGAACAGAAATCGGTAAAACACTTAAATTCGGTTTCAACTTTGAAGAAACTGGCGCTGTAGCAGCTTACGGTACTGCAGAACAACACGGTGCTCAACTTGCTGTTGATGAAATCAACGCAGCTGGCGGTGTAGACGGCAAAAAGATCGAAGTAACTGATAAAGACAATAAATCAGAAACAGCAGAAGCAGCTACTATTACTACAAGCTTGGTGACTCAAGACAAGGTCAATACCATCATCGGTCCTGCAACTTCTGGAGCTACAGCTTCAGCTACTGCAAATGCTGGTAAAGCAGGCGTTCCTTTGGTAACACCAAGTGCTACACAAGATGATTTGACAAATAAACAAGATTATTTGTACCGTGCAACCTTTACTGATGGTTACCAAGGTAAAATCATTTCTAAATATGTAACTGATACTTTGAAAGCTAAAAAAGTTGTTCTCTACTATGATAATTCAAGCGATTATGCAAAAGGAATGGCAGAAGCTTTCAAGAAAGAATACAAGGGTGAAATCGTTGCGACAGAAACTTTCGCTTCTGGTGACTCAGACTTCCAAGCTGCTTTGACAAAAATCAAAGGTAAAGACTTTGATGCACTGATTGTGCCAGGTTATTACACAGAAGCTGGTAAGTTGGTGAACCAAGCGCGTGGTTTGGGAATCAACCAAACAATCGTTGGACCTGATGGATTTAGCGATGCCAAGTTCGTTGAGCAAGCAACTCCAGCAGCAGCAACTAATGTTTATTATGTATCTGGTTTCTCAACTTCAGGTGACATGACAGATAAAGCGAAGAAATTCGTTGCGGCTTACAAAGCTAAATATAACGAAGAACCTTCAATGTTTGCAGCCCTTTCATATGACGCAGTTTATATGGCAGCAGAAGCATCTAAGGGTGCAAAAACATCTGTAGATATTAAAGATAACCTTGCTAAGTTAAAAGACTTTGAAGGAGTTACTGGATCTATTACCATCGATAAAGATCACAATCCTGTGAAGACAGCCTTGATGATTGGTTTGAAAGATGGTAAAGTAGAAACTGTTGAGACAGTTAAACCTGAATAAAGGGTCTGAGGCTGGGAGCATTCCCAGTCTTTGGCTTGTTTATTACTTGCTTATGATGTTTGAGTAGAGACGGCAAGACAAGGCTTCGTCTGAGATTGTTGTTTCTGCTCTTATTTTATATTAGAAAGAGTGGTGTGGAATGCTCGAACAATTTCTTCAGCAATTGGCTAATGGATTGATTTTGGGGAGTGTTTATGCGCTTCTGGCCTTGGGTTATACCATGGTTTATGGAATTATCAAACTGATTAATTTCGCGCATGGAGACATTTATATGATTGGTGCTTTTATGGGATATTACCTGATTAACACCCTTCACCTAAACTTCTTTGTAGCCCTTATTTTATCTATGGTTGGAACAGCGATCCTTGGTGTAGTGATTGAGTTCTTAGCCTATCGTCCTTTACGCAATTCAACGCGGATTGCAGCCTTGATCACAGCAATTGGGGTTTCTTTCCTTTTGGAGTACGGGATGGTCTTTTTTGTAGGTGCCAATACTCGCTCCTTCCCTCAAGTGATTAAAACAGTACGTTATACACTTGGGCCAATTTCGATTTCCAATATTCAATTGATGATTTTGGGAATTTCTATTTTACTCATGGTTGGTTTGCAGTTTATTGTGCAAAAGACGAAAATGGGTAAAGCCATGCGAGCTGTTTCCGTGGATAGCGATGCTGCCCAGCTGATGGGGATTAATGTCAATCGTACGATCAGCTTTACTTTTGCCTTGGGTTCAGCCTTGGCAGGAGCAGCAGGGGTGCTGATTGCTCTTTACTACAACTCACTTGAGCCACTGATGGGAATGACACCAGGTATCAAGTCCTTCGTTGCGGCAGTTTTGGGAGGAATTGGTATCATCCCTGGGGCAGCTTTGGGTGGTTTTGTAATCGGCCTCTTGGAAACTTTTGCAACAGCAGTTGGACTGTCAGATTTCCGTGATGCGATTGTGTATGCGATCTTGATTATCATTCTATTGGTTCGTCCAGCTGGTATTCTAGGTAAAAACGTGAAAGAGAAGGTGTAATGTATGAAAAATAATTTAAAAGTAAATGCGTTATGGCTTGCTCTGATCCTCTTTGGCTATCTATTGATGACAGTGCTTGCTAGCACAGGTATTCTCAATCCTTTCTATCTGCAAATCTTTGAGCAGATTGGGATTAATATTATCTTGGCTGTTGGCCTCAATCTTATCGTTGGTTTTTCTGGGCAATTCTCGCTTGGGCATGCTGGCTTTATGGCCATTGGTGCCTATGCAGTAGCTATCATGGGCTCTAAATCTCCAAACTATGGCACTTTCTTTATTGCTATGTTGGTTGGCGCTGTGATTGCAGGTGCAGTAGCTCTGCTTGTTGGTATTCCGACCCTGCGCTTAAAGGGAGACTATTTGGCAATTGCGACGCTGGGTGTTTCTGAAATTATCCGGATTTTGATTGTCAATGGAGGCGATCTAACTAATGGTGCGGCAGGTATCCTATCCATTCCTAACTTTACCTCTTGGCAGTTGGTTTATGTCTTTGTCGTAATTACAACTATTTTGACTCTTAACTTCCTCCGCAGTCCTATCGGACGTAGCACCTTGTCTGTTCGCGAGGACGAGATTGCGGCAGAGTCTGTCGGTGTCAATACAACAAAAATTAAAGTCATTGCTTTCGTTTTTGGTGCCATTACAGCTTCTATTGCAGGTTCTTTGCAGGCTGGATTTGTCGGTTCTGTTGTACCAAAAGACTATTCCTTTATCAATACAATCAATGTCTTGATTATCGTCGTTTTTGGCGGTCTTGGCTCAATGACTGGAGCAATCGTTGCGGCAGTGGTATTGGGTATCCTCAATATGCTTTTACAAGATATCTCAAGTGTTCGGATGATTGTTTATTCGCTTGCCCTAATCTTGGTGATGATTTTCCGTCCAGGCGGCTTGCTTGGTACTTGGGAATTTAGCTTGGCTAAGCTCTTTAAAAAGAATAAGGAGGTCAAAGAATAATGGCACTTCTTGATGTAAAAAAATTAACCAAAAATTTTGGAGGACTAACAGCTGTTAGTGACGTAACTCTGGAATTAAACGAAGGGGAACTGGTCGGTCTTATCGGGCCTAACGGTGCTGGGAAAACAACTCTTTTCAACCTTTTGACAGGTGTTTATGAACCGAGTGAGGGAACGGTTACTTTGGATGGTCATTTGCTGAATGGCAAAACACCTTACAAAATTGCAACACTGGGTCTCAGCCGGACTTTCCAAAATATCCGTCTTTTTAAAGATTTGACAGTCTTGGACAATGTGTTGATTGCTTTTGGTAATCACCATAAACCTCATGTGCTGGCTTCTTTCTTCCGCCTTCCAGCATTTTATAAAAATGAAGAGGAATTGAAAGCAAAAGCTCTGGAATTGCTGGCTATCTTTGACTTGGATAAGGAAGCAGAAACCTTGGCTAAAAATTTGGCTTATGGTCAACAGCGTCGTCTGGAGATTGTCCGAGCGCTTGCCACAGAGCCTAAGATTCTCTTCTTGGATGAGCCAGCTGCTGGGATGAATCCACAGGAAACTGCTGAGCTGACTGCCCTGATTCGTCGGATTAAAAATGAATTTAACATTACCATCATGCTGATTGAGCATGATATGAGTCTGGTTATGGAAGTAACTGAGCGCATCTACGTACTAGAGTACGGTCGCTTGATTGCCCACGGCACACCAGATGAGATTAAGAATGACAAGCGCGTTATTGAAGCTTATCTAGGAGGTGAAGCCTAATGTCCATGCTCAAAGTTGAAAACCTATCTGTCCACTATGGCATGATTCAGGCTGTCCGTGATGTCAGCTTTGAAGTCAACGAAGGAGAAGTCGTATCCCTGATTGGGGCCAATGGTGCTGGTAAAACGACTATCCTCCGCACGATTTCGGGTTTGGTTCGCCCAAGTGCTGGAAAGATTGAATTTTTAGGCAATGAAATTCAAAAAGTGCCTGCTCAAAAGATTGTGGCTGCAGGACTTTCACAGGTTCCAGAAGGACGCCATATTTTTCCAGGTTTGACCGTTTTGGAAAATCTTGAAATGGGTGCTTTTCTTAAGAAAAATCGCGAAGAAAACCAAGCCAATCTCAAAAAGGTCTTCTCTCGTTTCCCACGCTTGGAAGAGCGTAAGAACCAAGATGCAGCGACTCTATCTGGTGGTGAGCAGCAGATGCTTGCTATGGGCCGAGCGCTCATGTCTACGCCTAAGCTCTTACTCTTGGACGAGCCGTCAATGGGGCTGGCTCCTATCTTCATCCAAGAAATCTTTGACATCATCCAAGATATCCAAAAGCAGGGGACAACAGTGCTTTTGATCGAGCAAAATGCCAACAAGGCGCTCTCTATCGCAGACCGTGGTTATGTTCTTGAAACAGGAAAAATCGTTCTGTCTGGAACTGGACAAGAACTTTTGACTTCCGACGAAGTCCGCAAAGCATATCTAGGTGGCTAAAAATGTCTGGGAGACATTTTTAGGTTGTGGATAGAAAGTTACGGTAGTAACTTAACATTTTGAAAGGGTCCACTGGACCTTTTTAAGTTGCAGATAAAGAAAACGAGGTTTTCTTCAAAATGTCTAGGAGGTTGTTTCAGGTTGCAGATAGGAACTCGCGTCAGCGAGTTTTCACTTATTAAGGTCCAGTGGACCTTTTTATTTTATACAAGAATCGATGAATATTTATAGGCGAATTTTAACTTGGATGAAGAATGTTAGTCGATAAAATTTGAGATACTTGGAAAAATTCGAGTCTCTTTTTGTGATTTTTAGAATCTTGTCCTGACTGGGGAAATCTAAGATTTTTCTTCTTTTTCACATGATCTATTTTTTCAATATATATTAAAAAAGTTAATATGATAGAACCCTTTTTTGTGCTATAATAATAATAAAGTATGAGAGTTAATATTATACAATTTAGTAGAAGTGGATAAGTGCAAAAAGTGTTATGTCAGAGTTAAGGATAGCAATTGGAAAAAAAATTAGAGAACTAAGGGAACAACGTAAAATGACAAGGGAATTGCTGTGTGAGGATGAGACTCGTTTGACAGTCAGACAGCTTGCTCGGATTGAGGCAGGTGATTCGATTCCTAGTTTACTAACCTTAGAGTTCATTGCGCAACAGTTGCGCATCGAAATGTATCAAATTATCAAAGAAAGTTCCAAGTGATAGTGATTTTATGATGAAAATCAGGAACTTGGAATCACTGACTTCCTCCATTTTTTGGTATAATAAAAGTTACGAAAATACTAAAAAATAGAAAGGGAGCGACATGCCAGATTATTTATCGGTTTCGACCTTGACCCGTTATCTGAAGATGAAGTTTGACCGTGATCCTTATTTGGAACGGGTTTATCTGACAGGTCAGGTCTCTAATTTTCGCAAGCGTCCCAATCACCAGTATTTTTCCCTCAAGGATGAAAAGGCAGTTATTCAGGCAACTATTTGGTCAGGTGTTTATAAAAAGCTTGGTTTTGAACTAGAGGAGGGCATGAAGGTCAATGTCATCGGCCGTGTGCAGCTCTATGAGCCAAGTGGTTCCTATTCGATTGTCATTGAAAAGGCTGAGCCAGACGGCATTGGCGCCTTGGCTGTTCAGTTCGAGCAACTCAAGAAAAAACTGGGAGAAGAAGGCCTTTTCCAAGATAAGTTTAAACAAGCCTTGCCTCAGTTTCCTAGGAAAATTGGGGTGGTGACCAGTCCTAGCGGGGCTGTCATCCGAGATATCATCACGACAGTCAGCCGCCGTTTTCCAGGCGTGGATATCCTACTTTATCCGACCAAGGTTCAGGGCGAAGGAGCTGCCGCCGAGGTGGCGGCTAATATCCGTCGAGCCAATGAGAGAGAAGATTTGGATGTTTTGATTATTGGTCGGGGCGGCGGGTCCATCGAGGATCTTTGGGCTTTTAATGAGGAAATCGTCGTGCGAGCCATATTTGAGTCTCAGATTCCGATTATTTCCAGTGTAGGGCATGAAACGGACACGACTCTGGCTGACTTTGTGGCAGACCGACGAGCAGCAACCCCCACAGCAGCAGCGGAATTGGCGACGCCAGTCACCAAGCTGGATCTTCTGGGGCATTTGAGCCAGCAGCAAAATCGTCTGGCAAATGCAGCTTCAAATCGTCTGGCTCACCAGCGAGAGCGCTTGCACAAGCTGGCTTCCTCTGTTATTTTTCGGCAGCCAGAGCGGCTTTATGATGGCTATCTACAAAAGCTAGACCAGCTCAATCTACGATTAAAGCAAAAAATTCGCGAATATTATAGTGAAGAAGTTCAGCAGGTCAAGATTCTCCAGCATCGCTTGGAGTCTTTGTCACCTCTGCGGCAGGTGCAGCGCTATAAGGAGCAGCTTCACCAGAAAGAACGCTTGTTGCGTAGCAATATGGCAGTGATCTATGACCATAAGGTGGCTGAAGTTAAGCGGCTGTCGGATGCGCTACTCATGCTGGATACCAGTCGAATTGTGGCGCGAGGCTACGCTATTATCCAAAAAAATGAAAGAGTAATAGAGTCCAGTCAGGATATCAAGGAGAAGGACCAGTTGACCATTCTCATGCGGGATGGTCAGGTCCAAGTTGAGGTAAAAGATGTCAAAAGACAAGAAATTTGAAGAAAATTTAGCTGATTTGGAAGCCATTGTCCAGAAGTTGGAAAATGGGGATGTGGCCTTGGAAGAGGCAATCGCTGAATTCCAGAAGGGCATGCAGCTGTCTAAAGACTTGCAAAAGACGCTAGATCAGGCAGAAAAGACCTTGGTCAAGGTTATGCAGGCTGATGGCACGGAAACGGATATGGAATGACAAGAGAGTTTAAAATCAGGCAAATTGGCCTGACGATTCAAGAATTTTATCAGAGCAAGGAAGTGTCAGCGGATTTGACTGAGACCATTCTCTATTCTGTCGAGGCTGGTGGCAAGCGGATCCGCCCTCTCTTGCTTTTGGACTTGCTAGAGGGCTTTGGTCTGGAATTAACTCCTGCCCATTTTCAGGTGGCAGCAGCTCTAGAGATGATTCACACTGGCAGCCTGATCCATGATGATTTGCCAGCTATGGATAATGATGACTACCGCCGTGGGCGTCTGACCAGCCACAAGAAATTTGGGGAGGATATGGCCATTTTGGCGGGGGATTCCCTCTTTTTGGATCCTTATGGTTTGGTGGCAATGGCAGAGCTCCCTAGTCAAGTCAAGGTGGATCTGATAGCAGAGCTGTCTTTGGCGGCTGGATCCTTTGGCATGGTGGCCGGGCAGGTTTTGGATATGCAGGGCGAAGGTCGCAAGTTGACCATGGACCAGCTCCAGACCATTCATGCCAATAAGACAGGCAAGCTCTTGGCCTATCCTTTTGTAGCAGCAGGAATCATTGCTCAGACTGGTCAATCCGTCCTAGGGAAGCTCCGTCAAGTGGGAGAACTCTTGGGCTTGGCTTTTCAGGTGCGGGATGATATTTTAGATGTGACGGCCAGTTTTGAGCAGATCGGTAAGACACCGCAGAAGGATCTGGCGGCAGAGAAATCGACCTATCCAGCTTTACTAGGTTTGGATGGAGCCAGAGCCTTTTTCGATGAAACGCTGGAACAAGCGAAAACCCTGCTGGAGCAACTAGAAAAAGAAAGTGATTTTTCAGCGGAAGAAATTCAAAAAATAATAGAAAGTTTGAGACTGGATGGCTAAGGAAAGAGTGGATGTACTGGCCTATCGGCAAGGCCTCTTTGAGACCCGAGAACAGGCCAAGCGGGGAGTGATGGCAGGCCTAGTCGTGGCACTTGCTAATGGAGAGCGCTTTGATAAACCGGGTGAAAAAATTGATGATGCAACAGAGCTCAAGCTCAAGGGAGAAAAACTCAAGTATGTCAGTCGGGGCGGCCTGAAATTAGAAAAGGCTTTGCAAGTGTTTGGCCTTTCGGTGGCAGACCGAGTAGCCTTGGATATCGGAGCTTCGACTGGGGGATTTACCGATGTCATGTTGCAGGCGGGAGCACGACTAGTCTACGCTGTTGATGTCGGTACCAACCAGTTGGCTTGGAAACTCCGCCAAGACGAACGGGTCGTAAGCATGGAGCAGTTCAATTTCCGCTATGCCGAGCCAGCTGATTTTGACTTTCGGCCCAGCTTTGCTAGCATTGATGTCAGCTTTATCTCACTCAGCTTGATTTTGCCGGCCCTCTATCAGATTTTAGAGGAGGGAGGTCAGGTCGTGGCCTTGATCAAGCCTCAGTTTGAGGCTGGCCGCGAGCAGATTGGCAAGAAGGGAATTATCAAGGACAAGAAAGTTCATTTGACGGTGCTGGAAACCGTGACAGCCTTTATGCTGGAAGCAGGTTTTTCAGTCAAAGGTTTAGATTTTTCTCCGATTCAGGGTGGGCATGGTAATGTTGAATTTTTAGCCTTTCTGGAGAAAAGCGAGCAGCCGAAAAATGACTTGGAGCAAGACTTAGTCGCTGTCGTAGAGGCGGCCCACAAGGAATTTAAAGATGAAGAAGAAGGATAGATTAGAGAAAATCAGACGATTTGTCAGCGAGTTTGAGATTGGCACCCAAGAGGAAATTGTAGCACATCTTAGGGAGTCTGGTATTACAGCGACACAGGCAACGGTTTCACGAGACATCAAGGAGCTAGGGATTGTAAAAATCCCTTTTAAAGATAATACCTATATCTATGAGCTTCCCAAAACGGCGACCAATAGTCTGAAGTTGGCTGAAAATAATATTTTGGCCTGTCAGAATCTAGGAAATATGCTCAATCTTAACCTAATACCAGGAAGTGCAGCGGTGGTCAAACGCCACCTGTGTAAAGAATTTGCTGAGGAAATTTTCAGCATCATTGCGGATAATGACAGTATCCTAATCGTTGCAGTAAGTGAAAGTGCAGCCCAAAAAGTCACGGCTGAAATCAATAATTGGTAGGAAAGTCTATGTTATTAGAAATTTCGATTAAAAATTTTGCCATTATTGAGGAGATTTCCCTTAATTTTGAGCAAGGTATGACGGTTTTGACCGGGGAAACCGGAGCCGGCAAGTCTATTATTATTGACGCGATGAACATGATGCTGGGCAGCCGTGCTACGACGGATGTTATTCGTCATGGTGCCCCAAAAGCTGAGATAGAGGGACTTTTTTCGCTGGAAAATAGCAGAGCTTTGCGAGAGATTTTTGAGGAGCAAGGTTGGGAGCTGACCGATGAGCTGATTATCCGTCGGGAAATTCTGCAAAATGGCCGAAGTGTTAGCCGTATCAATGGCCAGATGGTTAATTTGTCTGTTCTAAAGGCTGTCGGCCAGCACTTGGTGGATATCCATGGTCAGCATGATCAGGAAGAACTGATGAGACCCCAGCTCCATATTGCCATGCTAGATGAGTTTGGAACAGCAGACTTTTTGCATCTCAAAGGCCGCTATCAGGAAACTTTTGACCACTATCGAAGCCTGCGTAAGCAAGTCCTGACTTTGCAGAAAAATCAGCAGGAGCATAAGGCCAGAATTGAGATGCTGGAGTTTCAGATGGCGGAGATTGAGAGCGCTGCACTCAAAAGCGGTGAAGATACAGCCCTGCATCAAGAGCGAGATCGCTTGCTCAATCACAAGCTCATTGCCGATACGCTGACCAATGCCTATACCATGCTGGATAATGAAGAATTTTCCAGTCTGACCAATGTCCGCTCAGCTATGAATGACCTTGAGTCTATCGAGGATTACGATCCAGCCTACAAGGAGCTTTCAGGCAGCTTGTCAGAGACTTATTATGTTTTAGAGGATGTCAGCAAGCGCCTAGAAGACATTTTAGATGGACTGGATTTTGACCGAGATCGGCTGCTGCAGGTGGAGAGTCGTCTGGATTTGATTAACAGCATCACGCGTAAATACGGTGGCCAAGTAGATGATGTGCTGGAATACTTTGCGCAGATTACCAAAGAATACAGCCTTTTAACTGGAAGTAACTTGTCCTCAGAGGATATGGACCGAGAGCTGAAGACCTTGGAGAGAGAACTGGTAGAGCTGGCCCAGGAGCTGAGTCAGGCTCGTCATGGTCTAGCAGCTCAGCTGGAAGCGGAAATCAAGCAGGAGCTGCAAGACCTCTATATGGAAAAGGCGCGCTTTAAAGTGCAGTTCACTAAGGGCAAGTTCAACCGTGAAGGCAATGAACAAGTAGAGTTTTACATCTCAGCAAATCCGGGCGAGGATTTCAAACCTTTGGTGAAGGTTGCCTCTGGCGGGGAGCTCTCCCGTCTCATGTTGGCGATCAAGTCTGCCTTTTCTCGTAAGGAAGGCAAGACCAGCATTGTCTTTGACGAAGTGGATACGGGCGTTTCTGGCCGAGTGGCCCAGGCTATTGCTCAGAAGATTCACAAGATTGGCTCCAACGGCCAAGTCTTGGCTATTTCCCATCTGCCGCAGGTTATTGCGATTGCCGATTATCAGTTCTTTATTGAGAAGATTTCGGATGAGAATTCGACCGTCTCAACGGTTCGCTTGCTGACGGCTGACGAGCGTGTTCAGGAAGTTGCTAAGATGCTGGCTGGCGAAGATGTAACGGATGCTGCTTTGACTCAAGCCAGAGAATTATTAAAAAAATAAACAAGCGAGGCTGAGACACTAGTGTTTCGGTCTCCTTTAGAAAGTGACGACTATGACAGAATATTTTGTAATCGGTGATGTCCATGGCAAGGCTGGTATGCTTGATGAATTACTCCAGCACTGGGACGGTCGCAGCCAACTAGTCTTTCTAGGGGACTTGATCGATCGTGGCGAAGACAGCCGAGCAGTTTTGGAGCGGGTCAAAGCTCTGGTGGAGCAAGAAGGAGCTGTCTGTCTTTCTGGCAATCATGAGTATATGTTTCTGACTTGGCTGGACAATCCTGAGAAGTCCTATGATCACTACCGGCGTAACGGTGGAGATACGACGATTAATTCGCTTTTAGGCCGACCTCTCAATGCTCCTGTAGATGGAGTGGCAGACGCGGAACGTGTCAAGACGGAGGCGACTGATTTAGTCGACTTTATTCGTCAGATGCCTTTCCTATTGGAGACAGAGCGGTACATTTTTGTCCATGCCGGCCTAGATTTGGAGCTGAAAGACTGGCGAGAGACCAGTGATTATCAAAAGGTTTGGATTCGCGCGCCATTTCATGAAGGCAGCAATCAGACTGGTAAAAAATTGTCTTTGGCCATACACCGACATTTTATCTCTTGCATGAAGCGCCGGGAACTGACCAGCTCTGGATGACTGAGGATGGCAAGATTGGTATGGATGGCGGAGCTGTTTATGGCGGAGTCCTCCACGGAGTTCTCTTTGGCCATAATGGCATCATAGAGCAGTATGCCATCAAAAATGATGGTTTTGCTGCGGAGGACTGAGAAGGTATCTACAAATGCCAAAATAGTTTAACTTACTAGCGTCTCGAATATTCCCTGCCAATAGAAAGAAATCAAAAAGATTGAAGAAGCGTAGCCTAGCTATCTTTTTCAATTTTTTTGTTTGGATGAGATAATTTTTGCTGAAAAAAATAGGCCAATGCATATAGTTATATAGGTTAAATTTCCTATCCTATAAGTAATCATAAACCCTTAAATAATAATTCAAAATATATGCAATTCCTCTTCTTTATGCTATAATAGTTATCGAAAAAGCAAAAAGGAGGAAAAGATGTTTTTTCAGGATAGAAAGATAAAGTATTCAATCCGCAAATTATCAGTTGCTACTGTATCACTTGCGATTGGATTTTTGTTTGCACCCGCAGCGATTGGAGCGGGTCAAGTAGCCCATGCGGATGAGCTTGTGGCTACAGCTCAAGTAGAAAATAAGTCAGAAAATCAAGTCTCGGTGGGAACTTCTGAACCAGCGAAAACAGAAACTCAAGAGACTGTCTCAGTAACGCCTTCTGCACCCGTGCAAGTAGAAAGTAAAGAGGCTGTCTCAACAACAGCTCCTGCGCCAGCACAGACAGAAAGGCAAGGGGATAACCAAGCCTCATTGAAATCTGCTACGCCTGCTGAGACAGAGGCAAGTCAAGCGACAGATTCGACTACTTTTAAAAATGCTCAGCCAGCTACAGGTACAAGTCAGCCAGCTGCAGCCACTGCTCAACCAGCTTCAGCAAATGCTAGTCTAAACAAGAGCACTTTAGAGAACTACCTCAAAAACTTGCGCAGCAAGGACTTTTCAAGTAAGACAGACGATAGTCTAGCAATCTTGAACGGCGTAATGACAGCTGCTGATGGTGTGCTTCAAACTGCAACAAAGCAAGAAGAAATTGATAAGGTTTATCGCAATCTCGTGAACTTTGTCAATTCTGGTCTTCGTGATAAAAATCCGAAAGTCATCCCAGATCAGGATAAAACTCCTCGCTCAGCACTTTATGAGTTTGAAAGTGCTACACCAGGAAAAACAACTCCGCTTACTCTGAACTACTTGAAGCCAGAAGACACAAAAATCTACAAAAAGGGCGATAAAGTAAAGGCCATCCAGCCAACTGAAACAACTTATATAGAGAATGATGGAAGTGGTAGATGGACCTTTAAGGGCTATGACTATGATAGTCAGGTGATTGACAAAGATGATGTTTTCTTCACAGGTAAGTGGGAATATACACCAACACCATACAAGGCTACCTATAGAGCGGTTAATGGCTCACCTGGAAAAACTCCGCCACCTTATGTTGCAAACTGGAGTCCAGAAGATAAAAGAAGATTTGCTGAGGGTGAAGTAGTAAAAGCACAAGAATTTCACTATGTTTTTTATACTTCAGAAGAATATCCTAACCGAAAAGGCTATTGGGCTTTGACTGGCTTTGATGCTCCAAGTAAAGTGGCAAACAATGGCGATGTAGAGTTCGTAGGAACTTGGAAATACTTTGAGGATGTCACTGTATCCTACAAACCTATGAACCAGCACGATTTTGAGAATTTTTATCATTTACCAAGTAGTCCTAAGACCTCACGTGACGAATATAAATTACCTCTTCCTAAGGAGATAAAAGATCTAGAAAGTAAGCTATACGATTACAAGCTTACTTTCAATCAGTTTGATGAACGCCATGAGTATTTACCTAAAGATATACTGGATACGCGAGCAGCCTTGCTTCGCTACGATGAAGTTCAAGGTGTCTACAAACCCTTTTATGATGCGGAAAATGAAGGAAATTGGACCTTTGAGGAAGATGTAGTAGATTTAACCTTCAGTCGTGAACTAGAGCGGGCGGCTACATATGGGGAAATACCAAAAGTTACGATACCATTGATGTTTAAATTTACACCAGTTCCTCGGAAACCGACTTATGAGTTTGTCAGTGGAACGGCTGGCAAAGAACTACCTGCTGAGATCAATAATCTGAAGCCTGTTTATATGGATGAGTGGGCGTATGCAGATAGAAAGAAATACCCGAAAGGCAAGGATATAGTTCAGTCTGTTAGACCAATTCAAGAAACCTATGAAGATAAGGACAAGAAGGGGACTTGGCACTTTAAAGGCTACGATTTTACTAAAAAACCAGTGAGCGACTGGGAGCACGATGGATGGAATCTCAAGTTCACAGGTACTTGGACATTTGAAGAGAAAAAGTACCCAGAAAACTATGAGTATGTCAGCAAAGACCCTAGCCTAGCTCTACCAGATGGACTCAGAACCTTCCCGCCGATCAGCACAGAGACATATGTTGATGGTGCTACTGTTCAGGCAAAAAAACCTGAGAAGACGACTTACATGGACTTTGAGAATAAAGGTACTTGGAAATTTGAAGGCTATGACAAGGATAAAAAGGTAGTCAATAAAGCTGGCGTCCTCTTTACAGGTAGCTGGTCCTTCACACCACACAGAGATAAGACAGTTTCCTTTGACTTTGTGAGTGATACTCCAGGGAAGACCATTCCTGATGATTTAAAGGCACAAATCCCTGCTCCTATCACGACTTCTCCATCAGATTATTCTGCCAATGTCTTTAATGAAATTCAATATCTCAGTTCATACGTCGATAATGAAAATGATGGTACATGGGTTGCTCAGCAGATTCCTCAGCGAAAGGAGGAAGTTGAGAAACCAGCTGACGATGAGGATTCTACCTACACGGTTCATTGGAAATTTTTACCGACCAAGCATAGTGTTTACTATGACTTCTATACAGATTCAAAAGATGATTCTGGTCAAACGATCTATCCGCCATCAACTTTGTATAATCTAATCACTTACGAAAGAGAATTTGTCAAGGGTGAAAAAGCTCGCGTTAAAATGCCATCTAAAACAAGATTTGAGGATCCTGATGGCAGAGGAACTTGGGTCTTTGATGACTACTATGAAGATGATAATACGACTATTTCTCCACGTGTGAAAACAGTCGAGGCAGGAGACGTTATCTTTAGAGGGAAATGGATTTTGGTTCCGACTGATCAGTCTGATACGATCTATAGGGTAGAGTATAAATTTACTAACTCGACTCCTGCTTATCCTCTTCCAAATAAGATTCGCGAGATGCTTCCAGCTGGCACTGATTTCGTTGGACGAGCTGACGATTACAAAGATGCAAGCAAACTCGACATATCTACAGTAACTGTTCCGACAGGTACTTGGACCTTCCATGGTTTTGATGCAGATAAATACGGAAAAGCTATTGCAGGTACGAAAGTGAAGACCATCACAGGATCTTGGAGCTTTACGCCAAATGGTATAGACTATCAGTTCCAATCAACTAATCCTGATTTCGTATTACCAGATCATATCACCAAGTTGACTCCGAAAAACCCAATTGATTATAAGATGGGCGGTCTGTTCCTTACAGAAGTAGATGCTGAGCAACCAAGTGAAACGACTTATGTTGACACAGCAAACAAGGTAACTTGGACATTTGCAGGATACGATAAAGAAAAAATCGTTGTAGCAAAAGGTAGACAGACTTTCCTTGGAAGCTGGGTACCTACTCCAAATCCAGAATATGTATTCAAATCTTCTGACGCACGTGTTCCATTGCCACAAAGTATTTTGGGAATGCTTCCAAATGATGAGGCTTCTTATAAGGTTGGAGACACCATTGTAGCCAAACAACCTGCTAAAGAATCAGTAGTTGACGAAGAAAAAGATTATGTCTGGACCTTCAAAGGTTATGATCAGAAGAATGCGACATATAATGGCAAGCGCGTGACATTTACAGGTATCTGGGAAGCAACGCCTAGACCGCATCATGTAAGCTATACTTTTGAAAGCGAAACGGCTGGTGTTGATTTGCCTGAATTTATCCAGAAGAAAGCACCAAAAGACAGCTCAACTTACTTCAATGGGACGAGAGTTTTTGCAGAAGAGCCGACAACAAAGACTCACAAAGATGATGTGAACGACGGTACTTGGACTTTCGCTGGTTATGATGCCAAAAGTAAGATTGTGAAAAAAGCTGATTTGACTTTCACAGGTAAGTGGAAGTTTGAAGCTAAGAAGTACCAAGCTACTTATCGCTTCGAGAGCGCAACGGCAGGTCAAGCTCTTCCAGCGGCTATCACATCCTTGACTCCAAGCGACAGTGCAACTTATGAGAATGGTAACTCTGTTTCAGCTAAGCAACCAGCGCAAGCGACCTACACAGACCCAGTGAACGACGGCACATGGACCTTCAAGGGTTACGACGCAGCTAGCGCCGTTGTCAACAAGGCTGATGTATCCTTCGTCGGTAAATGGACCTTTGAAGCCAACAAGTACCAAGCTACTTATCGCTTCGAGAGCGAGACAGCAGGTCAAGCTCTTCCAGCAGCCATCGCAGCATTGACTCCAAGCGACAGTGCGAAATATGTGAATGGTAGCTCTGTTTCAGCTCAACAACCAGCAGAAAGCACATACACAGATACTGAGAATGACGGCACATGGACCTTCAAGGGCTATGACGCAGCTAGTGCCGTTGTAAACAAGGCTAATGTTGAGTTTGTAGGGAAATGGGCCTTTGAAGCCAAGAAGTACCAAGCTACTTATCGCTTCGAGAGCGAGACAGCAGGTCAAGCTCTTCCAGCAGAAATCACAGGTTGGACCCCAAGCGACAGTGCAACATATGTGAATGGTGCCTCTGTTTCAGCTCAACAACCAGCGCAAGCGACCTACACAGACCCAGTGAACGACGGCACATGGACCTTCAAGGGTTACGACGCAGCTAGCGCCGTTGTCAACAAGGCTGATGTATCCTTCGTCGGTAAATGGACCTTTGAAGCTAAGAAGTACCAAGCTACTTATCGCTTCGAGAGCGAGACAGCAGGTAAGGCTCTTCCAGCGGAAATCAAAGGTTGGACCCCAAGCGACAGTGCGAAATATGTGAATGGTAGCTCTGTTTCAGCTCAACAACCAGCAGAAAGCACTTACACAGATACTGAGAATGACGGCACATGGACCTTCAAGGGCTATGACGCAGCTAGTGCCGTTGTCAACAAGGCTGATGTTGAATTTGTAGGGAAATGGACCTTTGAAGCTAAGAAGTACCAAGCTACTTACCGCTTCGAGAGCGCGACAGCAGATAAAGCTCTTCCGGCAGCCATCGCAGCATTGACTCCAAGCGACAGTGCAACTTATGTGAATGGCAATACTGTTTCCGCTCAACAACCATCACAAACCACTTACGCCGATAGTGTGAACGACGGCACATGGACCTTCAAGGGCTATGACGCATCTAGCGCCGTTGTGAACAAGGCTAATGTAGGGTTTGTAGGTAAGTGGGCCTTTGAAGCTAAGAAGTATCAAGCTACTTATCGCTTCGAGAGCGAAACAGCAGATAAAGCTCTTCCGGCAGCCATCGCAGCATTGACTCCAAGCGACAGTGCAACTTATGTGAATGGTGCCTCTGTTTCCGCTCAGCAACCAGCGCAAGCGACTTACACAGATACTGTGAACGATGGCACCTGGACCTTCAAGGGCTATGACGCAGCTAGCGCCGTTGTTAACAAGGCAAATGTTGAGTTTGTAGGAAAATGGGAGTTTGAAGCGAATAAGTACCAAGCAGGTTACCGTTTCGAAAGTGCGACCGCCGGCAAAGCTCTTCCAGCAGCCATCGCCGCATTGACTCCAAGTGACAGTGCAACTTATGAGAATGGTGCCTCTGTTTCCGCTCAGCAACCAGCTCAAACCACCTACACAGACCCAGTGAACGATGGCACTTGGACCTTCAAGGGCTATGACGCAACTAGCGCCGTTGTCAACAAGGCAGATGTAGAGTTTGTAGGAAAATGGGCCTTTGAAGCCAACAAGTATCAAGCTACTTACCGCTTCGAGAGCGCAACAGCAGGTAAGCAACTTCCAGCAGCCATCACATCATTGACCCCAAGCGACAGTGCAAGATATGTGAATGGTGCCTCTGTTTCAGCTAAGCAACCATCTCAAACCACATACACAGATAGTGTGAACGACGGTACATGGACCTTCAAGGGCTATGATGCAGCTAGTGCAGTTGTCAACAAGGCAGATGTATCCTTCGTCGGTAAATGGACCTTTGAAGCTAACAAGTATCAAGCTACTTATCGCTTCGAGAGTGCAACAGCAGATAAAGCTCTTCCGGCAGCCATCGCAGCATTGACTCCAAGCGACAGTGCAACTTATGTGAATGGTGCTTCTGTTTCAGCTCAACAACCATCACAAACCACTTACACAGATACTGTGAACGATGGCACCTGGACCTTCAAGGGCTATGACGCAACTAGCGCCGTTGTCAACAAGGCAGATGTAGAGTTTGTAGGAAAATGGGCCTTTAAAGCTAAGCAAGCTCCTAGTCCGCAGCCGCAGCCGCAACCGGAACCAGCACCGCAACCGGAACCAGCACCGCAGCCGGAACCAGCTCCGCAACCGGAACCAGCTCCGCAACCGCAACCGGAACCAGCACCACAACCGGAACCAGCGCCGCAGCCGCAACCAGTTCCGAAGCCACAACCACAGCCAAGTCCAGTTCCACCAGTGACTCCAGAAGTGAAGCCAGATCAAGAGACTGATTCAGCTAATAAAGCTCAAACGGATCAGCTAGTGAAGCCTGAAAGCAGACCTGTTTCAAATGATAAGCCAGCTGTTCCAACTCCAGCAGGAGATAAGACTAAACAAGCGACCTTACCAAATACAGGTAGCACTGCTCCAGTTTCAATCGTGGGAGCAACGACCAGTGCTATTCTTGCGAGCCTAGGATTCATGATTCTTGGTCGCAAGCGCAAAGATGATGAGGCTTAAAAGGGCATCTTCTTGATGCAAGCTTTGGCTAGTGCCTCAATCAACTAGTTAAGAGTCTTCTAAGTAGTATTTTACTTAGAAGGCTCTTGTTTTTCCGGGATTTATGGATTAAGCTAAGATTGATTCACAAAAACTTAGGATTTTTTGGTATAATAGACTTAATAACAGGATAAAAGTAGGGAAAATATGACAAAAATTAAAGTTGTGACAGACTCTTCGATTACGATTGAGCCTGAACTAGCAAAAGATTTGAATATTACAATAGTTCCTTTGACAGTCATGATTGACGGTGTAGTCTACTCGGATTCCAATTTGAAGGAAGGAGAATTCCTTCAGTTGATGAAGTCTAGTAAAAATCTACCTAAGACCAGCCAGCCACCAGTTGGAGTATTTGCTGAGGTTTTTGAAGATTTGTCAGCAGAAGATGTCCAAATCATCTCGATTCACATGTCTCATGCTTTATCTGGCACCGTAGAGGCAGCTCGTCAGGGAGCTACCTTGGCTAAGGCTGATGTAACGGTTGTCGATAGTTCTTTCACGGACCAAGCGATGAAATTCCAAGTCGTTGAGGCTGCTAAGATGGCAAAAGCTGGAGCGACTTTGGAGGAGATTTTAGAAAAACTTGAGGAAGTCAAAGCCAAGACAGAACTATACATTGGCGTATCAACCTTAGAAAATTTGGTCAAAGGTGGCCGTATCGGCCGTGTGACTGGTTTGATTAGCTCGCTTTTAAATATTCGTGTCGTCATGCAGATGACAAATCATACCTTGACTCCTATTGTCAAAGGACGGGGCGCTAAAACCTTCAAGAAATGGCTGGATGACTTGAAAGAGTCTCTGAAAGAGAAGGAAATTGAAGAAATCGGAATTTCCTATGCGGGTGGACCAGAATTTGCCAATCAAATGAAGGAAGAGTTACAAGAGTTTGTTGAAAAACCAATCCCTGTCTTAGAAACAGGTTCCATCATCCAAACTCACACTGGAGAAAATGCATGGGCCGTTCTAGTTCGCTATAAATAGAGTAAATTATTTGTAAAATGTCTGCTTAAGACTTGACCTAGACGCTTTTTTTAGATATGATAATATCTGTTAGGGTTATTAACCCAGAAAAAAATTGGAGGATTTGTTAAATGGCTAACAAACAAGATTTGATCGCAAAAGTGGCAGAAGCTACAGAATTGACTAAAAAAGATTCAGCAGCAGCAGTTGACGCTGTATTTGCAGCAGTTACAGAATACCTTTCAAAAGGTGAAAAAGTTCAATTGATCGGTTTTGGTAACTTTGAAGTTCGTGAGCGTGCAGCACGTAAAGGTCGCAACCCACAAACTGGTAAAGAAATCACAATCGCAGCTTCTAAAGTTCCAGCTTTCAAAGCAGGTAAAGCTCTTAAAGACGCTGTAAAATAAGACAAAAATCAAAAGCCTATTGTATCAGCTTCCTAGCTTTTACAGTAGGCTTTTTCTTATGTTTTGGCATAACACCAATCATTTTTCCTAAGCTTCTAGAAGATACAGTATTTGTTTGTTAGAGAAGGCAGCAAAAATCAGGATGCTCCTCCTGCTCAACTTAAAATATGATATAATGTAGCTAAGAAATGGGGGTAACTATGTATTTTAAAAAAGTAATAACCTTTTTAACCATGCTTGCAGCTATTATGGCTTTGACAGCTTGCTATTATCCAAGGAAAAGAGTTCCTAGGTCTGAAGCCTCTTCTGTCCAAAAGGTGAAAATACCAAAGAAATCAGAATCGACGAAGGCTACAAGCTCTAGTCAGCAAGAAAGATCAAAGAGTAGCCAGACCTCATCATCTAGTGCTCCAGCTTCTGAGAGTAAGGCGACAAGTTCGCCAGATGAAGTAACGGATGGCTTGCCTCAAGATGCACAGTCTGCCAATAAAGACAAGATCTATGCAACAGGTAATGCCAAGGTGTATTATCGTTCTTTTGAAGGAGGATTTAGTGCTCAAACGCCTGATTTCAAAGGCTATACAGAGGAGCAAGTCAAAAAGGTGCTTGGCGAGCCAGAGGCCGTCATAAAGGATCCAAACTATATTAAAGACACTTTTAAAGCTCAGGAGTTAGAAAATATAAAAGAGCTCTATCAAGGTCAGCGTGTGACAGAAGAGCAGGCAAAAGCTTTCTATGTAACAGCAGCGGATATTGCACAGGCAGCTAGCTTGAACCAAGACTATCAGTTGGAGAGTGACTATATTTTATATAGCTATAAGCAACATAAAATTAATCTGATTTTCTCTAAAGGAGAGTTGTATTATATGACTCCTAATCCTGATTATCTTTATTTTAAATAATCTTGGAAAATTCTTGCGCTAGTTTACTAGGCTTGCTATAATAGCTAAAACGAAATGAGAAGGAGCAAGGATGAAAGCTTATACGAATGTCAATCTGGTGACCTGTGACAGCGCATTTCATGTTTATCGGGAAGGCTTGCTGGTTGTGGAAGATGAACGCATTGCCTACTGTGGCCCCTATGACGAGGCCTGGCTAGAACAGTGCAGCGAGTTGGTGGATTATGAAGGCGCTTGGATCATGCCAGGGCTGGTCAACTGCCATACGCACTCAGCCATGACCTTGCTGCGTGGGATTCGTGACGACAGCAATCTGCACGAATGGCTAGAGGACTATATTTGGCCAGCAGAAAGTCAATTCACATCGGATCTAACAACCAAAGCTGTCCAGCTGGCTCTAGCTGAAATGCTCCAATCGGGAACAACGACTTTTAACGACATGTACAATCCTCAGGGAGTGGAGATTGACAGGATCTATGAGACTGTGCGGCAGTCTGGTATGCACTGCTATTTCTCACCAACCCTCTTTAGCTCAGAGGCGGAAACAGCTGAAGAGACTCTGGCTCGTACTCGTGCCATTATTGAGGAAATCCTCGCTTATGAAGATGAAGATTTTCAGGTCATGGTGGCGCCGCATTCGCCCTATGCCTGTGACGAAGATCTACTCAAGGGCAGTCTTGAGCTAGCGCGTGAGCTGGATTTGAAGCTTCATATCCATGTGGCAGAGACTCAGGAAGAAAATAAAATCATCCTGGAGCGCTATGGTAAACGGCCTTTGGCTTTCTTGAAAGAGCTTGGCTACTTGGAGCAGCCAGCCATTTTTGCTCACGGAGTTGAGCTCAATCCGTCAGAGATTGCAGATTTAGCGGCATCTCCAGTCAGCATCGCCCACAATCCTATCAGCAACCTCAAGCTGGCTTCCGGTGTAGCTCCGGTGACGGATTTACTAGCCGCTGGGGTGACTGTTGGCTTAGCGACGGACTCTGTCGCTTCCAATAATAATCTGGACATGTTTGAAGAAGGTCGGACAGCAGCCCTGCTCCAGAAAATGCAGGCAGGTGATGCGACTCAGTTTACGATCGAGCAGGCCTTGAAAGCTTTGACCATTGAAGGAGCCAAGGCACTGGGATTGGATAACAAAATTGGCAGTCTGGAAGCGGGTAAGCAAGCCGATTTCATTGCCATTCAGCCTAAGGGACGACTTCACCTCTATCCTTTGGAAAATATGCTGTCGCACCTAGTATATGCAGTCAAAGGCAGCGATGTTCAGGATGTCTATATTGCAGGGCAGCAGGTTGTCCGAGACGGTCAGGTACTGACAGTTGATCTAGAATCGTTCCGTTAGAAAGAAAAGCCGAGTTTAGCAGAGCTGACGCTTAGCAGTTTAGTTATTAGGGTTAATAGTAGCGAGTCAGTCCGCCTGACTCGCTTTTTCGTTATTTAGTTTTCCGATAAAATTGTAATAAATGTTTACCCGAATAATTCAGTTGCGTTTCGTGCCAGTTGGCTTGCGACTCAATTTCTGCCAAGTCAGAAATGAAACTCCCGTCGGAATGAGTTAGACTGACAAATTTAGACTAAGTTTTGTAGTATTTCATGTGATAGATTAGGCTTAAAAATCTCATTTTATGGAGTTGAAATAAGTTGCTTCATGGACACGATTCGAAGAGCGATTGGAACGATTCTCATTTTGAGTACGCATCTTGTTTTATGTTATCTCTACATGATATAATGAAAAAGAGGTATAAGCTATGTCAGATTTAGAAATTAAAAAAATTGATATCAAAGATTTTGGTTGCTATAAAGACTACAAACAGCATAGTCAGTCAGGCATCGGTAATGATTTTAATGATGGAAGTATTAATATTTTTTACGGTAGAAACTATTCCGGAAAAAGTACTTATTCGAAAATTTTTCAAACTATTGAACTTAAGCAACTTCCAGAAAAGTACGGAGATATAGAGTTTGAAATCAAATTATCTAACCAGATAGTTATCAAATCAAATGAAATAATGACTCATGAGTTACCTATAGATTGTAAGGTTTTTAATCAGCGATTTATTGACGATAATATTTATCTTCACAATGACAATAAATTAAATAGTTTCCAAATTTCGATAGGTAGTGATACTAATGAGATTTTGAAGAAAATCGAAGATATACGATTAAACGAACTTAAACCTAGAAATGAAAAATTGTCACAGATTGAATCGGATATAACTAAAAAACAAGAAAAGCTTAAGAGCAGTGAAGATGATTTGAATTTAAAACTGAGAACAACTGCATCAGAAATCAAGAATTTAAAGAATCCCTCGGTCGTAGTTGGTAATAGATATGATATACGAGATATAAAGGAGGAGTTTGAAAAATATTCAGCTCATTTTCCTATTTTACCATTACAAGATGATGAGAAGGCTGTAGCTGAGTTAGAAAAGAATGTTGAACAAGCCAAAATACGAATTCTTGAAAAAACATAAATAAACCACAAAAAATTGATTTAGTTAGTTTTGATAAAAATTTTAATTTCACATTATTTTTAGAAAATACGAAGAAACTTTTATCTAAAGTTGTCTCAGTAAGTAATATTTTAGATGAATATAAAGATAGTCCAGATAAAATAAATTGGATTAAGCATGGTGTTGATATCCATGGAGATAATCCAGAAAAATGTGTATTTTGTGGTAACAGCATTGATGGTGAGCTTATTAAAAATCTAAAGTTGGCTTTTTCTGATGAGTTAAGCTCTCTGGAAAACGAATTAGTATTGCAAAATAATAGGATAAAATCAGAAATCCAAAAATTAGATGCTATTCCAAATATTAATAGGGAAGATTATTTTAAAGATTCTGTATCTGATATTCAAAATATAAACAAAGAGATTGAAAATAATATTGATAATAGAAAAGAGTTCTAGAAATACTAGAATCAAAGATTTCAGAAAAACAACGAGACATTTTTTTAAAATTGAAATTAATGATTTAAATTGGATTGATTTTTCCGAAATTCAAGTTGAGATTGACTCACTATATAATGACACTATTGAACAGATAGAACAATTTGAGGATAGGAAAACTAAAAGTATAGATTTTCTTCGAAGATATTATATTGTAAAAGAGTTTCCTGTATCTGAGTTCACTAAACTATCTCAAGAAATTAACCAACTTAAAGAAGATATAAATATAAATGAAAATTCTGAAGAACATAAAAAAATAAAGGAACAAAAAGAAAAATTTGAGCAAGATATTATTGAGCTTGAAGGTAGTTTAAAGTCAGAATCTGAAGCAGCAAAACGTATAAATATGATACTTCAAAATTCTTTAGCACATTCAGAGATGTCCCTAAAATCAGTCGATGATGAGGAAGGTATATATTTTGAAGTTTCTCGTAATGAAGAGAGAGCATATAATTTAAGTGAGGGTGAAAAATCATTAATAGCCTTTGCTTATTACATTACAAGATTAGAAAGTTTGTCGACAGAAGAAAAGTCAAAAACAATCTTATTTATTGATGACCCTGTCTCTAGTCAGGATGAAAATAACATTTTTTATATTTACAACCTAATTTTTTGTCTTCTAGAAAAGAAAGAATTTTTACAGTACTTCTTGTCCACTCATAATCTAGATTTCTTGAAATATACAAATAGATTTTCTAATAAAAATAAAAAAGATTATTACTTAATAGAAAAGATAAAAGAAGCTGAAAATGTCCCGTCGAAAAGTTATATAAAAAAATTGCCCAAGCATTTATCAAATAAAGTCACAGAATTTGTATTTCTGTTTGAACAGATATATAGAGTGGCGACGGAAGATGAAGACGAAAATAATTTTTCTGTTTTTTATAATTTTCAAAACAATGGTAGAAAATTTATTGAAACTCTCTTGTACTTTAAATATCCTGATTATAAAACAAAGAATGACGATAAAATTATTAATTATTTCGGAGATGAGAATGCTCCATTTATACAACGCATAAATAATGAGTACTCTCATGGAGAAGATAGGTTTGATAGAACTCGCAATCCTATTAATACAAGCGAATTTAAGCATGATGCTAGAATAATATTAGGTGTCTTATACCAAAATGATTCAGAACAATTTAAATCATTTCTCAATAATAGTAATTTAACTCTCCCAGATTTTCTGGAAGATAGATAAAAATAAAATAAGGACATTTCATTAAAGAGAAGTCCTTATTTCTATATTGCTAAGTGTCATGCTCCCTTTGTCTCGGCTTTTATGCTAGTCCGGAGAGTTCTTTTCAATTTTTGCTGGCTAACAGATTCTTTGTCAAAGAAAAACTCCGGGATACCCCAGAGTTAGTGTTAGATTTAAGCTTTCTTTGATTTAGAAATATAGAATAATTGTAGAACGATACCAAGGAGTGCCATACCAATAACGATGTAGAAGGCCATTGAATAGTCTCCCTTGTTTGCTTGAGCAAGTCGAGCTCCTAACTGTGGTCCGGCAATAGCTGCAACACCATAGGCCGTGAACATCCAGCCGTAGTTTGTGCCGACATTGGCCACGCCCCAATTTTCGGCTGTGATACCTGGGAAAGATCCAAGGAAGCCACCGAAGGACAGGGCAACAAGCATGACGCCTAAGATTGCAAGGATGCTTCCTTCCCCTTTAAAGAGGGCGGTCAGTGCCAAGCCACCAGCGACAGCGCCAAACATGGCGATTACAGTAGGGTAGCGGCCGATTTTGTCCGATACAGCTCCCCAGAAGATTCGTCCAAAAGTATTGGCGATAGAAACCAACATAACGAATAGAGTTGCTTCTCCAACTAGTTTATATTGGTCGGAGATAGACGCTGCTGAGCCGATAATCATCATACCACCAGTAGCACCTAAAATGTAGATGAGCCACAGCAACCAGAAGTTGCCTTCGCGCAGCATTTCTTTGTGAGTTTTTCCTGTCTGTGCAGAACTTCCTGATGCTGGAGTAGCCGCTGGAGCTTTTTCCATGACAAGAGAAGAGCAGCAGATAACGACAAGTAGGGCAATTCCCAGAACTTTAAATGTAGAATAAACGCCCATTGAAGCGATGAGAGTTTTGGCAAGTGGTCCGATGATTAGTGGTCCAAGTCCAAAGCCAGCTGCGGTTAAACCACCCGCGAGACCTTTTTTATCAGGGAACCATTTGGTAGCGACAGAAGTTGAAGCGCCATAGGCTGAACCGATACCGAGACCAAGGACAACCCCGTAGGTCAAGTAGAGTACAGGAAGAGAAGTTGCAAATCCTGTAGCAAACATACCAGCACCAAAGAGAATGCCTCCTAGAAAGACAAATTTCTTAGGGCCTAATGAATCGACTTTAGGTCCGAAAAGAATCATGCCGATTGGCACCATTGCAAAAGAGATACTGAAGGCTAGAGAGGTTTGAGCTTGCACCCATCCTTGGCTAGCATTGGCTTCCAGTAGCGCTTTTTGAAAAACAGACCAGGCGTATCCAGCACCTAAAGAAAGGTTGGTTAAGATAGCTGCTGCTAAAATGAACCAGCGATTTGGTGTTTTTTTCATAATGATATCCTCATTTATATATTTTTTCTAAAAAGTGATAGAAAACCAGCCGTACCCAAATAGTTGTCCTGCATGTTTCCTGCAAGGCAGGTAAAATAGCAGAAGCTTGGCTACAGAATTTCTTACGATAAAACCGATATATCAAAATTAAGCGCTTACATATTTGTTAACATCTCTATCATATCGTGCTTTGAGGCAAAAATCTACTTAATTAAAATGAATAGGTCTATTAGGCAGATTAATATTTTTCCTTATTTACAATCATTCTTAATAGAAAATCCCTCTTTGTCATGATATAATGGAAATAAGCTAGAAATGAATGTATATGGAGTATAGAGAAGATGAATGAGGAGCATAAAAAAGATTACCAAGAAGTGATTAAACATCTGAGGCTGAAAGGTGTTCGAATCACGGAGACGAGAAAGGCTGTGATTGCTTTTATTATCAGCAGTCATGACCACCCTAGTGCAGAGATGATTTACCAAGCCCTCTTGCCTGAATTTCCTAATATGAGCTTGGCGACTGTTTATAATAACTTAAAAGTATTAATTGATGAAGGCTTTGTCTCTGAGCTCAAAGTCCGAAATGACACGACGACTTATTATGATTTTATGGGGCATCAGCACCTCAATGTCATTTGTGAAAAATGTGGTCGAATTGCAGATATGGACTTGGATTTACCAGATGTTCAGCAGGAAGCAGAAGAGCAGACCGGTTATCAAATTACCAAGAGCCAGATGGTCGTTTATGGCATTTGTCCAGAGTGCGCCCAGCAGGAACAAGTGGCTAGTTAGAAGTCTTGAATGAGAATTGATTTTCTCAAAATCCTGATCAAGTGGAAAATTTCACAAATATCCCGCTGAGACTAGATTTTTGAGAGAAAATTTTGTAAAATAGAATAGATAAACGGGGTAGACCCCGGAAAATAAAAGGAGAATCCATCTAATGGTAAAATTGGTTTTTGCTCGCCATGGTGAGTCTGAATGGAACAAAGCTAACCTCTTCACTGGTTGGGCTGATGTAGATCTTTCTGAAAAAGGTACACAACAAGCGATTGACGCTGGTAAATTGATCAAAGAAGCTGGTATCGAATTTGACCAAGCATACACTTCAGTATTGAAACGTGCAATCAAAACAACAAACTTGGCTCTTGAAGCTTCTGACCAATTGTGGGTTCCAGTTGAAAAATCATGGCGCTTGAACGAACGTCACTACGGTGGTTTGACTGGTAAAAACAAGGCTGAAGCTGCTGAGCAATTTGGTGATGAGCAAGTTCACATCTGGCGTCGTTCATACGATGTATTGCCTCCAAACATGGATCGCGATGATGAGCATTCAGCTCACACTGACCGTCGTTACGCTTCACTTGACGACTCAGTAATCCCAGATGCTGAAAACTTGAAAGTGACTTTGGAACGTGCCCTTCCATTCTGGGAAGATAAAATCGCTCCAGCACTTAAAGATGGTAAAAACGTATTCGTAGGAGCTCACGGTAACTCAATCCGTGCCCTTGTAAAACACATCAAACAATTATCAGATGACGAAATCATGGACGTGGAAATCCCTAACTTCCCACCATTGGTATTCGAATTCGACGAAAAATTGAATGTAGTTGCTGAATACTACCTTGGAAAATAATTGATGATGAAGCTCTGCTTAGCAGGGCTTTTTCTCATTGTTGGAGAAAAATTCTTTTTCGATCCTTTTAGATTTCCATGCTTCATTGCTGGGGAAATGTGGTAAAATAAAAGATAGATTTTTACGAGGATGAGAGAAGAAATGTCTAAGAGAAAATTTGATAGCCATTCTATCACAGGCCGACTCTACCTTCTATTTGGTATAGTCGGAGTCTTATTTTTGGTGCTGATTGCTCGTCTGGGCTATATGCAGGTCGTCAATCAAGAATTTTATACTGATAAATTAGCTAAGGCCAGTAAAACAAAGATTAAGTCGAGTTCGGTTCGTGGACAAATCTATGACGCTTCGGGCAAGCCCCTGGTGGAGAACACAACCAAGCAAGTGGTGACCTTTACACGAGACAATAAACTGACAGCAGAAGAAATCCGTGAAACAGCACAAAAACTGCTGCAGTATGTGTCTGTGTCGGACCTAAAGGTGACCGAGCGCCAAGAAGTTGACTATTATCTGGCGGACAATAAAGTTTACCGCGAAGTGGTTGAAAAATTACCTAAGGAAGAAAAATTTGATACGGATGGCAATCGTTTACCTGAAGCCAAGATCTATAAGGCAGCAGTGGAGAGTATTGATCCAAGCCAGCTAGGCTATACAGATGAGGAAAAGAGGATTATCGCTCTATTTAGCCAGATGAATGCTGTTCCAAACTTTTCAACAGGGACGATTCAGACAGATGATTTGACGACGGAGCAGGTCGCTACGATTGCGTCCATCGGAAAAGAACTTCCGGGTATTAGTATTTCAACCAGCTGGAATCGGAAAGTTTTGGAAACATCGTTGGCTTCGATTGTTGGTCAAATTTCAACCGAAAAAACAGGTCTGCCAGCTGAGGAAGCAGATGACTATGTCAAGAAGGGCTATTCTCTGAATGACCGAGTGGGAATTTCTTATCTGGAAAAAGAGTATGAGTCTGTTTTACAAGGAAAACGAGCAGAAAAAGAAATTCGGCTGGACAAAAATGGCAACATGGAGAGCGTTGAGACCATTTCCGAGGGAAGCAAAGGGAACAACTTGAAACTAACCGTAGATCTGACTTTCCAGCAGGGAGTCGAGGATATTCTCAGAAATGCCTTTAATATGGAGCTAGCCAAGGGCAATGCAACCTATTCAGAAGGTGTCTATGCCGTGGCTATGGATCCCAATACAGGATCAATCTTGGCTCTGGCTGGTGTCAAGCATGATCTGGAAACAGGCGAAATCTCGGCGGATGCGCTGGGTACCATTACCAATGTTTTCGTTCCAGGTTCTGTCGTCAAGGCGGCTACCTTAACCGCTGGTTGGCAGTATGGAGCCATTTCAGGAAATCAATCCTTGGTCGATCAGCCGATTCTTTTTGCGGGTTCTACTCCCATCAATTCTTGGTTTACGGCCTATGGTTCACGTTCTATTACGGCGGTGGAGGCTCTGGAATACTCGTCTAATACCTATATGGTTCAGGTGGCCCTAAATATGCTTGGAACTCCGTATAGCCCAAATATGGCTTTAGGAACCCATAATGTCGATGCTTCAATGAAAAAGCTCCGTTCGACTTTTGCAGAATATGGTCTGGGGACTGAAACAGGGATTGATTTACCGACAGAATCAACAGGCTATATTCCTAAAAACTTCACGGTCAGCAATTATATTACGGATGCTTTTGGTCAGTTTGATAACTACACTCCACTTCAGTTGGCTCAATATGCGTCGACAGTAGCCAATAACGGCAAACGGGTAGCTCCGCATCTGGTTGAAGGCATTTACGCCAGCAACGACCAAGGTGGACTGGGAGACTTGATTGAGAAGAAGGAAACAAAAGAATTAAATCAGGTCAATATTTCTGAGGGAAATATGGCTCTGATAAAACAAGGTTTCTATCAGGTGGTCAATGGATGGAGTGGCTTTACAACTGGACGGACGATTGCGCAGGGCGCTATGGTTTCTATCAGTGCCAAAACAGGGACTGCCGAAACCTTTGTCAACGGTGGTACATCTGCTATCAATACCAATGTTGTATCCTATGCACCAAGCGATAATCCTAAAATAGCTGTGGCCGTGGTCTTTCCGCACAATACCGACCTTTCCTCAACGGTTAGCCACAGTATCACCCGTGATATTATCAACCTTTATAATCAACAGCACCCTATGAATTAGAAAGGAAAGGCAGTAGAATCAGATCAAGATTTTACTGCTCAACGATTACCATTATGCTTTATCCAACCCCTATCGCCAAATTGATTGATAGCTTTTCCAAACTGCCGGGAATCGGCATCAAGACAGCTACTCGTTTGGCCTTTTATACCATCGGGATGAGTGACGATGATGTCAATGAATTCGCCAAAAATCTACTAGCTGCCAAGCGTGAGCTGACTTACTGCTCTATCTGTGGCAATCTGACGGACGATGATCCCTGTGCCATCTGTACAGATCAAACGCGCGATCAGACTGTGATCCTCATCGTTGA
This sequence comes from Streptococcus sp. Marseille-Q8145, assembly GCF_965112035.1. Lineage (NCBI taxonomy): Bacteria > Bacillati > Bacillota > Bacilli > Lactobacillales > Streptococcaceae > Streptococcus > Streptococcus sp. Marseille-Q8145. The sequence goes on from NZ_CBCOPQ010000003.1 coordinate 184,631, forward strand.
GGATAGTCGTGATGTGTCTGCCATGGAAAATATCCAAGAATACCACGGACTTTATCATGTCCTCCACGGCCTCATTTCCCCCATGAACGGTGTAGGACCAGATGATATCAATCTCAAGAGTCTCCTGACTCGCTTGATGGACAGCCAAGTGATGGAAGTGATTGTGGCCACCAATGCAACGGCTGACGGAGAAGCAACTTCTATGTATATTTCGCGGGTGCTCAAGCCTGCAGGTATCAAGGTGACTCGACTGGCCCGCGGATTGGCTGTCGGCGCTGATATCGAATATGCAGACGAAGTAACCCTGCTCCGAGCGATTGAAAATCGGACAGAATTGTAAGACAACGGAAAGATTTCCTGCTGAAAAACAGCTTTGGGAGTCTTTTTTCTATTCAAAAATGCGGGGAAATATGGTATACTGAAACAGTCTAAAAAGAAGATGGGGCAACCCAAAATGAACTTATAGCTAGAAATGTTAGGATAAGATAATGGTCAAACAAACCTTGATTTTACTATATGGTGGCCGTAGTGCTGAGCGAGAAGTTTCAGTCTTGTCGGCTGAGAGTGTCATGCGCGCTATCAACTATGACAAATTTTCTGTCAAGACTTATTTCATCACAAAAGCTGGCGATTTTATCAAAACGCAGGAATTTACAGAAAAACCAGCTACAGATGAAAAGCTCATGACCAATGATACGGTTGACTTCTCGCAGCAAGTCAAACCGAGTGACATTTATGAGGAAAATGCAGTTGTCTTTCCTGTTCTTCATGGACCTATGGGCGAGGATGGCTCTATCCAAGGCTTTCTTGAAGTGCTGCGCCTTCCTTATGTGGGCTGCAATATCTTGTCTTCCAGTGTTGCCATGGACAAAATCACTACCAAACGTATTCTGGAATCTGCTGGAATCCCACAGGTTCCTTATGTAGCAGTGATTGAGGGTGAAAATCTGGAAGAAAAGATTGTCGAAATCGAAGAAAAATTGACTTATCCGATTTTTACCAAACCGTCTAACATGGGCTCTAGTGTCGGTATTTCTAAGTCTGATAATCAAGAGGAGCTGCGGGCGGCGTTGGATTTGGCCTTCAAGTACGACAGTCGTGTCTTGGTTGAGCAGGGAGTCAATGCGCGTGAGATTGAGGTTGGTCTCTTAGGAAATTATGACGTTAAGAGCACCTTGCCGGGCGAAGTGGTCAAGGATGTGGCTTTCTACGACTATGAAGCCAAGTATATTGACAATAAGATTACCATGGATATTCCTGTAAAAATCTCGGATGAGGTTATTTCAGTCATGCGTACGAATGCTGAGACAGCCTTTCGTGCCTTGGGCGGACAGGGATTGGCTCGCTGTGATTTCTTCTACACTGAAGAGGGGGACATTTTCCTCAATGAGCTCAACACCATGCCTGGCTTTACTCAATGGTCTATGTATCCCTTGCTTTGGGAAAATATGGGACTGCCTTATTCCGAGTTGATTGAGACATTGGTAAATCTAGCTGAAGAGGCCTTTGCTAAGAGAGAAGCGCATCTTTTATAATTATGATATAATAGAGGGACTGAGATGACAGACTGAATATTTACTATTTAGTCTGGCCTCAATCCCTTCTTTTTTGGGAAAAAGCGGAAAAATGAGTTAAAAATATGAAATTAGATTTATATGAAATAGCAGAAGTCTTGGCTGCCAAAAATGATGTCAGTCAGTTTGAAAATGTGACTTTGAGAAAGGCTGAATTTGACAGCCGGTTGATTGAGGCGGGGGATCTTTTTATCCCGCTTAAGGGGGCGCGTGACGGACATGACTTTATCGCGACGGCCTTTGCTCAGGGAGCTGCAGCGACCTTGTCTGAGCATACAGTAGCAGACGGTCCTTATATCTTGGTCGATGATGTACTAGCGGCCTTTCAAGCCTTGGCTCAATACTATCTGGAAAAGACAGGGGTAGATGTGCTCGCTGTGACGGGCTCCAATGGGAAGACTACAACCAAGGATATGCTGGCTCACCTACTGGCTACTAGCTACAAAACCTATAAAACTCAAGGCAACTATAATAATGAAATCGGTCTGCCTTACACGGTGCTCCACATGCCGGACGACACAGAAAAGCTAGTTTTGGAAATGGGACAGGATCACTTGGGGGATATTCATCTTCTGTCTGAAATTGCCAAGCCTAAAACGGGCATTGTGACCTTGGTTGGCGAAGCTCACTTAGAATTTTTCGGAAGCCGTATGGAGATTGCTAAAGGCAAGATGCAGATTGCGGATGGCATGAGGAAAGACGGTCTACTCTTGGCTCCGGCTGATAAGATCGTCAATGATTTTCTGCCAGACCAGCAAAAAGTGGTTCGCTTTGGTCCCGATGCAGATATTTGCTTGACCCGTCTAGAAGAGCGCAAGGATAGTTTGACCTTTGAAGCGAATTTTCTGGAGCTGGCGATTGACTTGCCCGTGACTGGCAAATACAATGCGACCAACGCTATGATTGCGTCTTACGTAGCTTTGCAGGAGGGGGTCAGTGAGTCGGCGATTCGTCAGGCCTTTGCACAGCTGGAATTGACCCGCAATCGAACCGAGTGGAAGAAGGCGGCTAATGGAGCCGATATCCTGTCTGATGTCTACAATGCGAATCCAACAGCTATGCGCTTGATTCTTGAAACCTTCTCAGCGATTCCAGCTAGTCAGGGTGGCCGCAAGGCTGCAGTCTTGGCGGATATGAAAGAGCTGGGTGCTGACTCCAAGCTGATGCACGGAGCCATGATTACCAGCCTCAATCCAGAGATTATCACAGATCTATTCCTCTATGGAGAGGATATGGAAGCTCTCTACGTCTATGCTCGGGAAATCTACCCACCAAATCGGGTGCATTATTTTGTCAAAAATGCTGACAAGGATCAGTTTGAAGATTTGACCAAGACCGTTAAGACTTGGTTGCAATCATCCGACCAAATCTTGCTCAAGGGCAGTAATTCGATGAAGTTGGATAAACTAGTGGAGGTCTTGGAGCATGGAGACAAGTGATACAGCTTTAATTCTGCAACGACTGTTGGCTATAACGGATACAGGTTTGTCTTTTGCTGCCAGTGACTTTGATCGAGAACGCTATGCGGATATCAGAGACAATCTGAATCAGCTGCTCAGAGAGACCAGCCATCTGGAACCGGATGAGCTGTCTGACTTGCTCCGTCCGACAGATTTTTATGCGACTCCTTTGGTCGATGTCCGAGCTTTTATCGTTCAGCAGGGCAAGATTTGTCTAGTACGAGGACAGCAAGAGGAGACATGGGCTCTGCCGGGTGGTTTCTGCGAAGTAGGCTTATCTCCCAAAGAAAATATAGTAAAAGAAATTCAGGAAGAAACTGGATTTCAAGCTAGCGTAGTACGCTTGCTGGCTGTCTTTGATAGCAATAAATTCCAGCCACAAAGTAAGCAGTATGTCAAACTTGTGTTTGAATGTCAGCTGAAAGAAGGAGATTTTCAGCCAAATTTAGAAATCGCTGAGCTGAGTTTCTTTGCCCCACAGGATTTGCCTCTTCTATCCGAGAAAAGGATAACAAAAGAGCAGCTGCAACTTCTCTGGAATATTTATCAGAATCAGCAAGAACAATATATAGACTAGATTGAAGTTGATGCTGATTGGATGCTTATATCCAGTAGACCAGATAATCTAGCTCAATCTGACTAGAGTTGTAATGGCCAGAAGCTATTACTCTAGGAAGTTGAAAACTTTTTGAAAAGAAATTAAGGACTTTGCTAGGAAGAGCAAGCCCAGTGTCCTTAAAAATATTTATTAGGATGAAAATTTGAAAGATGAATTTACTAGATTTTTTTACTAGTCACAAAACAGAACCGCCTGTGATGACGCCTTTTGCTTATATTCTGCTCATGATGAGCCTAGTGTCCGTCATCTATGTTGCTAGTCGTTTTTTTGAGCGAAAGAAAGTGCAGACTTTTTTTAGAGTTGCCCAAATCGTGCAATTAGTCTCTTTGTATGGCTGGTACTTGGTTATTCAGGAGCCTTTGTCGGAGAGTCTCCCCTTGTATCATTGTCGAGTCGCTATGTTTGCTGTCTTGCTACTGCCAGATAAAGTAGCTTATAAGCAATATTTCGCCTTGTTGGGAGTATTTGGACCGATTTGCGCTATTGTCTATCCGATTTTGGACCCTTATCCATTTCCGCATATCACGCTATTTTCATTTTTCATCGGTCATTTAGCCCTGTTAGGCAATTCGATTATCTACCTGATGAAGCATTATGATAGACTTAATCTGTCCTATCGCCGTATCATAGAAATCACCTTTGGCTTAGATTTCCTCATCTTGCTTGGAAATATTGCATTCGGAGGCAACTACGGTTTCTTAAAGGAGCCACCTCTGGTAGGAGATCATGGTATGCTTGGGAATTATATGATCGTGTCTGTGGTCTTAGCGACGGCCTTGCTTCTATTTTCTTACTTGTTCAAAGAAATGAAGGAAAGACAGGCAGAGCGATTGACCCAATAAAGATTGGAAGAGGAAATGATTTCTCTAGCAACTAGGAAAATTCTGCCTAGATCTTCAATCTGACTGCGAGTTTGAACTTACAGATTTTAAAAGTAGAAAGGAAACTGGATGCATCATTTTTTGACTACCAACCAAACTGAACCACCCTTTGTTTCAGCTTTGGCCTACTCTTTGATGATGGCATTGCTTTTGCTGTCTATATATGCATCGATAAAATACCATAAGAATCCTAGCTTTATCAAAAGCATGAAAATTCTTCAATTGTGCCAACTGGCAATTCTTTATAGCTGGTATGTGGGTTTTCAGCTCCCTCTGGCAAATAGTCTGCCTTTGTACCATTGCCGTTTGGCCATGTTTGCGGTGGTCTTTCTGCCAGATAAATGGCCCAGCAAGCAGTATTTTGCCCTTCTAGGAGCCAGCGGGGCAGTCTTCGCCCTCGGTTATCCAGTCTTTGATCCTTATGATTTCCCGCATATTACCAGCTTCTCTTTCCTGATTGGTCACTATGCCCTCTTGGTTAATTCCCTGATTTATCTGATGAATCACTACGACAAGACCCAGCTCAAGAAATATACGATTGTCCTCTATACTTTTGTGCTCGATGCCTTTCTTGTCGGTGTTAATCAAGTGACGGGTGGGAATTACGGTCTGCTAAAAAGTCCGCCTTTTATCAGTCAGCACAATCTTTTAGTAAAATATTTAGCTGTGTCAATTATTTTGTCCGCTACTTTGCTTCTTTTTGATGAAGTATTTAAGAAACGCTGGAAAAAACAGTTGGAAATTGTTTAATATTGAATGTTATAGCTCCTGCCAAGTTTAGTTGGCAGGGGTTTTCTTAAATCTGATTTTAATCTTAATCTTTGCAATTTTCTCTTTAGCAGTGTCATTGTCGAATTTTAAGACAAGTTAGCCAAATATAAAGAATAGAATCGCTGGCAAGGGCGATTTTTATCTTTCTTATATAATTGAAAAAAAGCGCTAAATCCGCTATAATAGGTAGGTTGAAAGGATTAGAATATTCCAATGTAAAATAAAAAAATACTGACATTCACCATTATCCTAAAATGAAAGAAAGAGAAGAAAATGACTCTACAAGAAGAAATTAAGAAACGACGCACCTTTGCCATTATTTCCCACCCGGACGCGGGGAAAACAACCATCACTGAGCAGTTGCTCTATTTTGGGGGGGAGATTCGTGAGGCTGGTACCGTAAAAGGTAAGAAAACAGGAAATTTTGCTAAGTCTGACTGGATGGATATCGAGAAACAACGTGGGATTTCGGTCACTTCATCTGTTATGCAATTTGACTACGACGGCAAACGTGTCAATATCCTAGACACACCAGGGCACGAGGACTTCTCTGAAGATACCTATCGGACCTTGATGGCGGTGGATGCTGCGGTCATGGTCGTGGACTCTGCCAAGGGTATTGAAGCCCAAACCAAGAAATTATTTGAGGTTGTCAAACACCGTGGGATTCCCGTCTTTACCTTTATGAACAAGCTGGACCGTGACGGTCGTGAGCCACTGGACCTCTTGCAAGAATTGGAAGAAGTCTTGGGGATCGCTAGCTATCCGATGAACTGGCCAATCGGGATGGGGAAAGCTTTTGAAGGCTTGTATGACCTTTATAACCAACGTTTGGAGCTCTATAAAGGGGATGAGCGTTTTGCTAGCCTGGAAGATGGGGACAAGCTTTTTGCCAGCAATCCTTTCTACGAGCAAGTCAAGGATGATATCGAACTTCTAAATGAAGCGGGGAATGAGTTTTCAGAGGAAGCTATTTTAGCTGGTGAGCTAACCCCGGTCTTCTTTGGTTCAGCTCTTACTAACTTTGGTGTGCAGACCTTCCTTGAAACTTTCTTGAAATTTGCTCCAGAACCACACGGACACAAGAAAACAGATGGTGAAATTGTGGATCCTTATGATAAGGATTTCTCAGGATTCGTCTTTAAAATCCAAGCCAACATGGATCCTCGTCATCGAGACCGTATCGCTTTTGTCCGTATCGTATCGGGTGAATTTGAGCGAGGCATGAGTGTCAACCTGCCTCGTACTGGTAAGGCTGCCAAACTGTCGAATGTTACTCAGTTTATGGCGGAAAGTCGTGAGAATGTCACCAATGCCGTAGCAGGAGATATCATCGGGGTTTACGATACAGGTACTTATCAAGTTGGAGATACCTTGACAGTTGGAAAAAATAAGTTTGAATTTGAACCGTTGCCAACCTTTACACCTGAAATTTTCATGAAAGTTTCTGCTAAGAACGTCATGAAACAAAAATCCTTCCACAAGGGGATTGAGCAATTGGTGCAAGAGGGAGCCATTCAGCTTTATAAGAATTACCAAACAGGAGAGTACATGCTGGGCGCTGTTGGTCAACTCCAGTTTGAAGTCTTTAAACACCGTATGGAAGGCGAGTACAATGCGGAAGTGGTCATGAATCCTATGGGGAAAAAGACAGTTCGTTGGATCAAGCCGGAAGACCTAGACGAGCGTATGTCTTCAAGCCGAAATATCTTGGCCAAAGACCGCTTTGACCAACCAGTTTTCCTCTTTGAAAACGACTTTGCCCTCCGTTGGTTTGCGGATAAGTATCCAGATGTAGAGTTAGAAGAGAAGATGTGATTCAGTACTACCAATTGGAACTAAACTTCCTAATTGGTGGACGCTAGCCGCTATTTGGCGGACTAGCTAGCTGCCTTACACTTATGTTTAGAAAATAATATCGATTTGCTTGGTTATTGTCAGGACATAGGAGCTTTGGCTATGAGGCTAAGTGTGGGCATTATGTATGAGCTATTAGACAATCATTCTAGATCGCAGAAAGGAGTTCTATGTTTCTGGAAAGAAAACTAAAAGACCAATCTGTCTGGATCAACATTGACTCAGATGATGTTAAAAAGAATGGACAGATTTATCAGGATTATAATATCGACCTTGAAACTATCGAATATGCGCTGGATAAAAACGAGCGGGCTCACATGGACTACAATCGTGAGAATGGGACGGTTCTTTTTATCTATAATGTCCTGAATTTAGCGACAGAGAAGGACTACTATGAGACCATTCCGATGACTTTCGTGGTGCAGCAGGATCGTCTCATCACCATCAGTAATCAAGACAATGCCTATGTGGTTGATATCATGAAGGCCTACACGGAGCACCATGAACCCGTGTCAGTCTATAAGTTTCTTTTTGCCAGTCTAGAGTTGATCTCCAATTCCTACTATCCGGTCATTGAGCAGATGGACAAGCGCAAGGATGAGCTTAACAGACTTTTGCGTCAAAAGACCACCAAAAAGCACTTGTTTGCCCTCTCCGACTTGGAAACTTCTATGGTCTATCTGGTGGCGGCATCCAAGCAAAATACTATTCTTCTGGGGCACATCAAGAGCCATGCTGTTTATCGTAGCTTCGATGAACTAGAAACCGAGCAGTTTGAAGATGCCATGATTGAGGCACGTCAGCTAGTTTCAATGACGGATTTGATTGCTCAGGTTCTTAGCCAGCTTTCGGGCTCCTACAATAACATCCTGAACAACAATCTGAATGATAATTTGACTGTCTTGACCATTATTTCGGTTCTTCTAGCAGTTTTAGCCGTTATCACCGGCTTCTTTGGTATGAATGTACCCCTGCCTTGGGCAACGGACAAGAATGCTTGGCTGTACATTATCACCATCAGTATTGTTCTTTGGGTTCTTCTGACCAAGTTCCTCAACTGGGTGGTCAATAAAGAGCGATGAATAAAATACATTAAACGAATGAGGTTTTCGAACCTCATTTTTTTGTGGTGCTAGCTGGAGCGGGTTTCATCTTCTGTTTATGAAAAATAAAGAGAAAATTTCCTGTATAGTAGGACAAAAAGTTGAAAAACTGCTTTCAAAGTAGTATACTAATCTTAGTATTATAATAGGAGGTTTCATATGCTGCATGTAAAAAAACTAGAAAAAAGTTTTGGGCAAAAGCAAGTCTTGTTCGGTATTGATTTTGAAGCCCAGCCGGGGCATATCCTTGGTTTGATTGGGAAAAACGGTGCTGGGAAAACAACGATTTTTCACAGTATTTTGCGCTTCCTAGACTATAGTGGAGATATTCGTTTCGAAGGGCAGGCTATTGAGCAGGAGACCTATAGCAGGATTGGCTATCTGCCTGAGGAAAGAAGCCTGATGCCCAAGCTGACGGTCTTTGAGCAAGTGCGCTATCTGGCAAATCTAAAGGGTGTGCCAACCGCTGTTGTCAAAGAAAGACTGCCCCAGTGGATGGAAAAGCTTCAGGTCAAGGGGAAATTAACCGACAAAATCAAGAGTTTGTCTAAGGGGAACCAGCAAAAGGTTCAGCTGATTATCACGCTCCTGCATGAGCCAGACTTGATTATTTTAGATGAGCCTTTCAGCGGTCTGGATCCTGTCAATACTGAAATCCTGAAGGAAGTCATTGTTGAGGAGAAAAAGCGCGGAGCAACGATTATCTTCTCGGATCATGTCATGACAAATGTGGAAGAGTTGTGCGATGATGTCTTGATGATTCGTGACGGGCAAGTGGTTCTCAATGGCGATGTGCAGGCAGTCCGCAACCAATATGGCAAGACTCGTCTTTTCGTTTCAAGTGACTTGTCACAGGCTGAATTAGAAGCCCTGCCCCATGTTGTCAAGGCGACGCAGACCAAGCAAGGCATCTGGAAATTGATTTTGGACGACGAAACAGCTGGTCCTGAATTGTTTGATCGATTGACTCAGGGAAGTTATGTGGCAACTTTCGACCAGCAGGCACCGACAATTGATGAAATTTTCAAATTAGAATCAGGGGTGGAAGTATGAAACAAATGTTAATCGTAATCAAAGAAACCTACCTGCGTCATGTCAAGTCTTGGAGTTTTGTCTTTATGGTCTTGTCTCCTTTTCTCTTTCTTGGGCTGAGCTTGGGGATCGGTTATCTTCAGGGAAGTTCTATGGCTTCCTCTCAAAAGGTAGCAGTACTGACCCAGCTTGATTCTGTCAGAGAAGTATTAAGAGCTGAAGATCAGCTGAGTTTTCAGTACAAAGATGAAGCAGCAGCCAAGCAGGCTGTAAAAGATAAGAAAATCGCAGGTTATCTGACGATTGAGGAAAGAGGCGGACAGCTCTCTGCCACCTACTATGCAGAAACCAGCATGAACGCTGCAACGAAAATGGCTCTGTCCAATTCCCTTATTCAGGTTCAGCAGGCTTTAAACCTGGCTCAGGCCGATTTATCAGATGAGCAGAGTCAGATTCTTGCGCGGACAGTCCAGTTTGAAGAAAAAATCGATGAAAACAAAGAAAGCAAGAAGATGGTTCAGACCTTTGCTGCAATAGGACTGGGCTTCCTGCTTTATATGATTCTGATTACTTATGCTAGCGTTACTGCCCAAGATGTGGCCAGTGAAAAGGGCACAAAAATCATGGAAGTCATCTTCTCCAGCATTAAAGCGACGGATTATTTCTATGCCCGTATGATTGGGATTTTTGCAGTGATTCTTAGCCATCTGGGCATTTATGTGCTCGGTGGACTGGCGGCCTTTCTCTTTGCGGACAGCATTCCTCTTGTGTCCCAAGTCTTGAAGAGCAATCCAGCCATTCAACAGTATATCGGAGAAGCTGTATCCTTGAATACCCTAGCTTTTGTAGCAGTTAGCATATTTATGTATGTTGTCTTATCAGCTTTTCTTGGTTCAATGGTGGCACGAGCAGAAGATACAGGAAAAGTCCTTTCGCCCGTTATCATGCTGATTTTAGTCGGCTTTATGGGAGTTTCAGCTTTGGGGGCTGCAGGAGACAATGTGATTTTGAAAGTTGGTTCTTATCTTCCTTTCATCTCGACCTTCTTCATGCCATTCCGATCTATCAATGGTTATGCGACCAGCTTGGAAGCTTGGCTTTCTCTAGGAATTACAGCTGCTTTTGCGGTGATGATGACCGTTTTCATTGCACGAATCTACTCCAGTCTTGTCTTGCAGACGGATGATTTGGGAGCTTGGAAGACCTTCAAACGTGCTTTAAGATATAAATAAATCACAACTTCACTGGAGTCATCTGGTGAAGTTTTCTTTTTGTATTTTAATTTAATATTTTGAATAATAGGGCTAGGTAAAAAGTGGAATTTATGGTAAAATAGTACAGATAAAACAAGGAGTGGAAAAATGGTAGAACCTAAATATAAGCGTATTTTGATTAAACTATCTGGAGAAGCTTTGGCTGGCGAAAAAGGTGTAGGGATCAACATCGCCACTGTCCAAAAGATGGCTGAAGAAATCAAGGAAGTCCATGAACTGGGCATTCAAATTGCCTTGGTTATCGGTGGCGGTAATCTTTGGCGAGGCGAGCCAGCAGCAGAAGCGGGTATGGATCGCGTTCAAGCGGACTATACTGGCATGTTGGGAACAGTCATGAATGCACTTGTAATGGCAGATTCCTTGCAGCAAGTGGGCGTTGACACCCGCGTTCAGACAGCGATTGCGATGCAGCAGGTGGCTGAGCCTTATATTCGTGGACGTGCTCTTCGTCACTTGGAAAAAGGTCGGATCGTTATTTTCGGTGCTGGTATTGGTTCACCATATTTCTCAACAGATACGACTGCTGCTCTGCGGGCTGCAGAAATTGAGGCAGATGCTATCCTCATGGCTAAAAATGGTGTGGACGGGGTCTACAATGCCGATCCAAACAAGGATAAAACAGCTGTGAAGTTTGATGAATTGACCCACCGTGATGTTATTAATAAAGGCTTGCGCATCATGGACTCGACTGCTTCTACCCTTTCTATGGACAATGACATTGACCTAGTCGTCTTTAATATGAATGAACCTGGCAATATCAAACGAGTAGTCTTTGGCGAGCAAATCGGGACAACTGTCTCAAATAATTTATAAAAATCAGGAGAAAAGAAAATGGCAAATGCAATTGTAGAAAAAGCAAAAGAAAGAATGACCCACTCGCACCAAAGTTTGGCGCGTGAATTTGGTAGCATCCGTGCGGGTCGCGCTAATGCTAGCCTTTTGGATCGCATCCATGTGGAGTACTATGGAGTAGAGACACCGCTTAACCAACTTTCTTCTATCACGATTCCAGAAGCGCGTGTGCTATTGGTAACGCCTTTTGACAAGTCTTCTATCAAGGATATCGAGCGTGCCATCAATGCATCTGACTTAGGTATCACACCATCTAGCGACGGATCTGTCATTCGTTTGGTTATTCCAGCTCTGACAGAGGAAACTCGTCGTGAATTGGCTAAAGAAGTGAAAAAAGTCGGTGAAAATGCTAAGATTGCGATTCGTAACATCCGTCGCGATGCGATGGACGAAGCCAAGAAACAGGAAAAGGCTAAAGAAATCACTGAAGATGAATTGAAGGTTCTTGAAAAGGATATCCAAAAAGTCACTGATGATGCAGTGAAGCATATCGATGATATGACAGCGACTAAGGAAAAGGAACTTCTAGAAGTTTAATATTTTAGCAGAATCAAAACTCAGTTGGCCTAGGCTGGCTGAGTTGTTTTAACATAAAAATCCTTGCGATTAGAAGAGGCAAGGTAGAAGTAGGACTATATGAACACAAATCTTGCTAGCTTCATCGTGGGGATTATCACAGATGAAAACGATCGTTTTTACTTTGTCCAGAAAGACGGACAGACTTATGCGCTTTCTAAGGAAGAAGGGCAACATGAGTTCGGTCAGTCTGTCAAGGGCTTTGCCTACAGCGATATGAAGCAGAAACTTCGCCTGACGACTCTTGAAGTCACAGCGACCCAAGAGCAATTTGGCTGGGGAACAGTGACGGAGGTTCGTAAGGATCTAGGCGTCTTTGTCGATACCGGCCTGCCGGATAAGCAAATCGTCGTGTCACTAGACATCTTGCCAGAAATCAAGGAACTTTGGCCTAAGAAGGGCGACCGCCTCTATATTCGTCTGGATGTGGACAAGAAAGACCGCATCTGGGGTCAACTGGCCTATCAGGAAGACTTCCAGCGTCTGGCTCGCCCTGCCTACAATAACATGCAGAACCAAAATTGGCCAGCCATTGTTTATCGGCTCAAGCTTTCTGGCACCTTTGTCTATCTGCCAGAGAATAATATGCTGGGCTTTATCCATCCGAGCGAGCGCTATGCAGAGCCACGTCTGGGGCAGGTCTTAGACGCACGAGTAATTGGCTTCCGTGAAGTAGACCGCACCCTTAATCTCTCCCTCAAGCCTCGCTCCTTTGAAATGCTGGAAAACGATGCCCAGATGATTTTGACCTACCTGGAGAGCAACGGCGGCTTCATGACTTTGAACGATAAATCTTCACCAAATGACATCAAGGCTACTTTTGGTATTTCCAAAGGCCAGTTTAAAAAAGCTCTGGGCGGTCTCATGAAGGCTGGTAAAATCAAGCAGGACCCGACTGGAACGGAGTTGGTTTAAATGAGAAAATCTTTTTACAGTTGGCTGATGACGGAGCGCAATCCTAAAAGTAATAAGCCCAAAGCAATTTTGGCGGATTTGGCTTTTCAGGACACGGCCTTTCCTAAGCACACGGATGATTTTTATGAGGTCAGTCGTTTTCTGGAGGAGCATGCAAATTTTTCCTTTAACTTGGGCGAGTTTGATGCTATTTGGGAAGAGTATCAGGCCCATTAAGTGGATAATGGCTAGGTATAGTCATTTTCTCCTTGCTTTGATATAATAAAGGTAATTCATTCAAAAATATTAAAATAGAGAGGTTCTTTGTTTGCAGGAATATTCAGTAGAATTAAAACTGGGTCATCCAGATGATGCCTTTCATCTCTTTGGCTCTAATGAACGCCATCTGCGCCTGATGGAGCAAGAATTGAAGGTCATCATACATGCCCGAACCGAGGTTGTGCAGATTTTGGGGACGGAGACTGCCTGCGAGGAGGCTCGCCAGATCATTCAGGCTCTCTTGGTCTTGGTCAATCGTGGCATGACCATCGGTACTCCCGATGTTGTGACAGCTATTACTATGGTCAAAAATGATGAAATTGATAAGTTTGTAGCTCTTTACGAAGAAGAGATTATCAAAGACAGCTATGGCAAGCCAATTCGGGTCAAGACACTTGGCCAGAAAATTTATGTGGATAGTGTTAAAAATCATGATATTGTCTTTGGGATCGGGCCAGCTGGAACAGGGAAGACTTTTCTGGCGGTGACCTTGGCAGTGACTGCTCTCAAACGTGGGCAGGTCAAACGCATCATCTTGACGCGACCAGCGGTAGAAGCTGGTGAGAGTTTGGGCTTTCTGCCTGGTGACCTTAAGGAAAAGGTGGATCCATATCTTCGTCCGGTCTATGATGCCTTGTATCAGATTTTGGGTAAGGACCAGACGACGCGCCTGATGGAGCGAGAAATCATTGAGATTGCACCCTTAGCCTATATGCGGGGGCGGACGCTGGATGATGCTTTTGTCATTCTGGATGAAGCTCAAAATACGACCATCATGCAGATGAAGATGTTCCTGACACGTCTCGGCTTCCAGTCTAAGATGATTGTCAATGGAGATATCAGTCAGATCGACCTGCCTCGCAATGTCAAGTCCGGCCTCATTGATGCTCAGGAGAAATTGAAAAACATCTCCCAGATTGATTTTGTGCATTTCTCAGCTAAGGATGTGGTTCGCCATCCAGTAGTGGCGCAGATTATCCGTGCCTATGAGCCGCCAGCTCCTAAGAAAGAGGATCGTGAAGTAGCTGAGGACGAAAGCGCGAGCTGATGATAAATGATAAAAAACGACTAACTTGATGAACATGTTAGTCGTTTTCTAGTGTCTGCAAATTATTTGGTTAAACCGTAGTTGTAGTCATCATCTTGCATGGCTTCAACTTCACCAAGAAGGTAACCATTTCCGACCTGAGAGAAGAAGTCGTGGTTAGATGTTCCTGTTGAGATCCCGTTCATGACGATTGGGTTGACATCGTCCGCTGAATCTGGGAAAAGTGGATCTTGTCCCAAGTTCATGAGTGCCTTGTTGGCATTGTAACGAAGGAAGGTTTTCACTTCTTCAGTCCAGCCAACACCGTCATAGAGGCTTTCTGTATAGCCTTCTTCGTTTTCGTAGAGGGTGTAGAGCAGGTCGTACATCCATTCTTTGAGTTTCTCTTGCTCTTCTTCAGGCAATTCATTGAAACCAAGTTGGAATTTGTAACCAATGTAAGTCCCGTGGACAGACTCATCACGGATGATTAGTTTGATGATTTCCGCAACGTTGGCTAGTTTGTTGTTACCGAGATAGTAGAGGGGCGTAAAGAAACCAGAGTAGAAGAGGAAAGTTTCAAGGAAAACGCTGGCAATCTTCTTTTCAAGGGGGCTACCATTGAGGTAGATTTCGTTGATAATTTCAGCTTTTCTCTGTAGGTATGGGTTTGTGTTAGTCCATTCAAAGATTTCTTCGATTTCAGCCTTGGTATTCAAGGTAGAAAAGATAGAAGAGTAAGACTTGGCGTGAACAGACTCCATAAATTGAATGTTGTTGAAGACAGCTTCTTCGTGGGCAGTACGGACGTCCTTACGTAGAGCATCCACACCAGATTCAGATTGGAGGGTATCCAGCAATGTCAATCCTCCGAAGACTTTGCCGACCAAGTCTTTTTCCTTGTTGGACAATTTTCTCCAGTCATCCAGGTCATTAGACAAGGGAATCCGTGTATCGAGCCAGAATTGCTCCGTCAGCTTTTCCCAAGTTGATTTGTCGATGACATCTTCGATAGCATTCCAGTTTATGGCTTTATAGTATGTTTCCATGATAATCTCGCTTTAAACTTCTAATACTTGCTTATGTCGCCAATGGAATGATTTCCTTGGCGACATTGCGATAAGTGTTTTTTATACTTTATTTTGTTGAATTTAAATGGTGTAATTGTAAATTGTTACTTACTAGATGACACAGCTTTCACATTGGTTAGCGCCTACTTCGCCGCCATCATCAGTGAAGGTGCGGACGTAGTAGATGGACTTGATGCCCTTGTTGAAGGCGTAGTTACGCAGGATAGAAAGGTCGCGGGTTGTTTGCTTACTTTCTTTTTTCCACTCGTAGAGGCCTTTAGGAATATCGCTACGCATAAAGAGTGTCAGTGAAAGTCCTTGGTCCACGTGCTCAGTTGCAGCTGCGTAGACATCGATCACCTTGCGCATGTCCATGTCATAGGCGCTGGTGTAGTAAGGAATGGTCTCAGTTGACAAACCTGCCGCAGGATAGTAAATCTTACCGATTTTCTTTTCCTGACGTTCTTCGATCCGTTGAGTGATTGGGTGGATTGAAGCAGAAACATCATTGATATAGCTGATAGAGCCATTTGGTGCAACAGCTAAGCGGTTTTGATGGTAGAGGCCGTCAGCCTTGACCTTATCGCGTAACTCTGCCCAATCCTCTGCAGATGGGATAAAGATGTCTGCAAAGAGCTCTTTGACACGCTCAGACTTAGGTACAAACTCACCTGTCAGGTATTTGTCAAAGTAAGTACCGTTAGCATAGTCAGATTTTTCAAAGTTATGGAAGGTCACACCACGCTCACGAGCGATATTGTTAGACTCAACCAAAGTCCAGTAGTTCATGAGCATAAAGTAGATGCTGGTGAATTCGACAGCTTCCGCTGATCCATAATCGATCAACTGCTGAGCCAAATAGCTGTGTAGTCCCATAGCTCCCAGACCAAAGGTATGCGCCAGACTGTTACCGTTGTCGATGGAAGGCACAGCTGTGATGTGTGAGCTGTCAGTGACAAAGGTCAAAGCACGTGTCATGGTTCGGATGGATTTTCCGAAGTCAGGCGAAGTCATCATATTGACAACGTTGGTAGAGCCTAAGTTACATGACACATCTGTTCCCAAGTGTAGATACTCTTGGGCATCATTCAAGAGGCTAGGCTCCTGAACTTGCAGGATTTCTGAGCAAAGGTTGCTCATGATGATTTTACCGTCAATTGGATTTGAACGATTAGCTGTATCGATGTTTACGACATAAGGATAGCCAGATTCTTGTTGGAGTTTAGAAATTTCTGTTTCCAAATCACGGGTCTTGATCTTAGTCTTGGTGATCTTAGGATTGGCAACTAGCTCATCGTATTTCTCTGTGATATCGATATAGGCAAATGGTACACCGTATTCACGTTCGATTGAGTAAGGGCTGAAGAGATACATATCTTCATTCTTGCGCGCCAATTCATAGAATTTATCTGGAATGACAACACCGAGTGAGAGGGTTTTAACCCGAACTTTTTCATCAGCATTTTCTTTTTTGGTAGAAAGGAAAGCGATAATATCTGGGTGGAAGACATTGAGATAAACAACCCCAGCTCCCTGACGTTGCCCCAGCTGGTTAGAGTAAGAGAAGCTGTCCTCAAAGAGTTTCATAACAGGCACAACGCCAGATGCAGCTCCCTCATAGCCCTTGATAGGCGCTCCAGCCTCCCGCAGATTGCTGAGGGAAATTCCGACTCCGCCTCCGATACGAGACAATTGCAGGGCGGAGTTGATGGAGCGGCCGATTGAGTTCATATCATCTGTTACTTGGATGAGGAAGCAAGAAACCAATTCGCCACGACGAGCTCGACCAGCGTTGAGGAAACTTGGTGTAGCCGGTTGATAGCGCTGGTGGATGATTTCATTTGCGATATCCTTGGCAATGGCTTCATCTCCGTTGGCAAAGTAGAGGGCATTAAAGAGCACCCGATCTTCCATGCCTTCGAGATAATATTCACCATCATTGGTTTTCAGTGCATACTGGTTGTAGAATTTATAGGCAGCCATGAAAGATTTGAACTTGAAATCTTGAGCATGGATAAAAGCAGACAACTCTTCAATATATTCAGGAGAATAGAGTTGGATAAATTCTTTTTCCAAGTAGTTCTCTTCGATTAAATATTGAATTTTTTCAGTAATAGAAGCAAACTTCATCGTGTTTGGTTCAACATTTTCTTTAAAGAAGGCTTCCAAGGCTTCTTTATCTTTGTGAAGCATGATTTGCCCATTGACTGGACGGTTGATTTCGTTATTTAGACGGAAGTAAGTCACATCTTCTAAGTGTTTGAGTCCCATAATTTTCCTTTTTCTAAAATGTCTTTTGCTTTTACAAAATAAACGGCTCCTACGAATGATAGGAGCGGCAACAAAGCTCTAAATACTGGTGAGATTATGATAATTTTTTTAGTTTACCAGGCTGGAAACCAGAAAATGCTTCAGTTGGTGTTTGAATAACAGGCGCTGCATTGAAACCGAGGCTTTTGACATGGTCGATGTATTCTGGTTGCTCATCAAGGTTGATTTCGCGATATTCCACATTGTTGGTATCAAGAAAACGCTTGGTCATCTTGCATTGAACACAATCGTTTTTAGAGTAAATAGTTACCATTAGATGATTCCTCTATACTTTCATTTTCTTAAATTTAAATCTGAAACTAGTATATCTAAAAGCGAATTCGATGTCAACAGTTTTGAACTAAATATTGTATGATGTTTTCTTATAGCAACTATAGAGATACAATATATAGTGTATAAAACATCGAAACAAAGAGAAATAACCACAAGGAGTCACAGCGCTTACTGTACTTTAAGCGAAGCTAGACCAAGAAGAATTTATTATAAGGAAGAAAGCCTTGAAACGATTTCGGAAAGAGAGGGAGTTGACGATCTAATCTACTATAATTAAAACAGAATTCATTTTCAAACTCTAACGAAATATTTTGTAAGCGGGCTATAAAATTCTTGAAAAAGATTTCAAAAAGTGATATAATATCAACTTGTAAGGGTTATCACTTTAACTCAAAAGAATTATTTTAAAGGAGAGTCTAACTATGGCTTCTAAAGATTTCCACATTGTGGCAGAAACAGGTATTCACGCGCGTCCAGCAACATTGTTGGTACAAACAGCTAGCAAATTTGCTTCAGATATCACTCTTGAGTACAAAGGTAAATCAGTAAACCTTAAATCAATCATGGGTGTTATGAGTCTTGGTGTTGGCCAAGGTGCTGACGTTACAATCTCAGCTGAAGGTGCAGACGCGGATGATGCTATCGCTGCTATCTCAGAAACAATGGAAAAAGAAGGATTGGCATAAGAAAATGACAGAAATGCTTAAAGGAATTGCAGCATCTGACGGTGTTGCTGTTGCTAAGGCATATCTATTAGTTCAACCGGATTTGTCATTTGAGACTGTTTCAGTCGATGATACGAATGCAGAAGAGGCTCGTTTGGATGCAGCTCTTGAAGCTTCACAGAACGAGCTTTCTGTTATCCGTGAGAAAGCAGTAGATAGCCTTGGTGAAGAAGCGGCTCAAGTATTTGACGCTCACTTAATGGTACTCGCTGACCCTGAAATGGTTGGTCAAATCAAAGAAACGATCCGTACTAAGAAAGTAAATGCGGAAGCTGGTCTGAAAGAAGTTACAGACATGTTTATCGCTATTTTTGAAGGTATGGAAGACAATCCATACATGCAAGAACGTGCGGCAGACATTCGTGACGTAACGAAGCGCGTTTTGGCAAACCTTTTGGGCAAGAAATTACCAAATCCAGCTTCTATCAATGAAGAATCAGTTGTCATTGCACATGACTTGACTCCTTCTGATACAGCTCAATTAGACAAGAAATTTGTTAAGGCGTTTGTAACCAATATCGGTGGACGAACAAGCCACTCTGCGATTATGGCGCGTACGCTTGAAATCGCAGCGGTATTGGGAACCAATAATATTACTGAACTCGTTAAAGACGGCGATATCATTGCAGCAAATGGTATCACTGGTGAAGTTATCATTAACCCAACTGAAGAGCAGGCAGCAGCATTCAAGGCAGCTGGTGAAGCTTATGCGAAGCAAAAAGCTGAATGGGCTCTCTTGAAAGATGCTCAAACAGTGACTGCCGATGGCAAACACTTTGAACTCGCTGCTAATATCGGTACACCAAAAGACGTTGAAGGTGTCAATGCAAATGGTGCTGAAGCCGTAGGTCTTTACCGTACAGAATTCCTTTACATGGATTCACAAGACTTCCCAACAGAAGACGAGCAATACGAAGCTTACAAGGCTGTCTTGGAAGGCATGAATGGAAAACCAGTGGTTGTCCGTACGATGGACATCGGTGGAGATAAGGAACTTCCTTACTTCGATATGCCGCATGAAATGAACCCATTCCTTGGTTTCCGTGCATTGCGTATCTCTATCTCTGAAACTGGTGACGCTATGTTCCGTACACAAATCCGCGCTCTCTTGCGTGCTTCTGTACATGGACAATTGCGCATCATGTTCCCAATGGTTGCTCTCTTGACAGAATTCCGTAAAGCTAAAGCAGTTTACGAAGAAGAAAAAGCGAAATTGCAAGCTGAAGGCGTTGCTGTAGCGGATAATATCCAAGTGGGTATCATGATTGAAATTCCAGCGGCAGCAATGTTGGCGGATCAATTTGCCAAAGAAGTTGACTTCTTCTCTATCGGTACTAACGACTTGATCCAATACACAATGGCAGCTGACCGTATGAACGAACAAGTTTCATACCTCTACCAACCATACAACCCATCAATCCTTCGCTTGATCAACAACGTTATCAAGGCAGCTCACGCTGAAGGCAAATGGGCAGGTATGTGTGGAGAAATGGCCGGTGACCAAACAGCTGTGCCGCTTCTTGTCGGAATGGGCTTGGATGAATTCTCTATGAGTGCCACTTCTGTCCTTCGGACTCGTAGCCTCATGAAGAAATTGGATACGAAGAAGATGGAAGAACTTGCACAACGCGCATTGACTGAATGTGCAACGATGGAAGAAGTTCTTGAACTTAAAAAAGAATATCTTGACTTCGATTAATCTGAAAATTAAGATCAGGAAATTTTCCTGGTCTTTTTTAGTTTTTTCAGCGTCATAGTAGACCTAGTGTAGAAAGTGAGAATTGATAAAAAAGAGAGAAATATAGAGGGTTAATATAAGCAAGAGAAGATGATTCATGAAATTTGTGAAAAATTTCTTTAAATTTATAAAATTTAGTTGAAATTTTCAGAAAATTTGATAAAATGATACTTAATAACATTTTGGAGGGGACACGTGACACAATATAAGAACTATATAAATGGAGAGTGGAAAGCTTCTGAAAATGAAATCACCATCTCATCTCCTATCAATAATGAGATTTTAGGAACTGTTCCTGCCATGAGTCAGGCAGAGGTTGATTATGCGATGGCGAGCGCTCGGGCGGCTTTGCCAGCTTGGCGCGCCCTTTCAGCAGTCGAACGTGCAGCTTATCTGCATAAGGCCGCGGATATTTTGGAGCGCGATCAGGAGAAGATTGGCGAAATCCTTGCAAAAGAAGTTGCCAAGGGTATTAAAGCGGCGATTGGAGAAGTTGTTCGGACAGCAGACTTGATTCGTTATGCGGCTGAAGAGGGCATCCGTATTCATGGCCAGGTTATGGAAGGGGGTGGCTTTGAAGCTGCCAGCAAGAAAAAACTGGCTGTGGTCCGTCGTGAGCCTGTAGGAGTTGTACTGGCCATTGCGCCATTTAACTACCCAGTCAACCTGTCTGGTTCTAAGATTGCTCCTGCCCTTATCGGCGGAAATGTTGTAATGTTTAAGCCACCTACTCAAGGTTCGATTTCTGGTCTGCTCTTGGCTCAGGCTTTTGCTGAGGCTGGTCTGCCTGCTGGTGTTTTCAATACCATCACAGGACGTGGTTCAGAAATCGGGGACTACATCATTGAGCATAAGGAAGTAAACTACATTAACTTTACTGGCTCCACTCCGATCGGTGAACGCATCGGCAAGCTGGCCGGCATGCGTCCAATTATGCTAGAATTGGGTGGTAAGGATGCTGCAGTCGTGCTGGAAGATGCTGACTTGGAGCATGCAGCTAAGCAGATTGTTGGCGGGGCATACAGTTATTCAGGCCAGCGCTGTACGGCTATTAAACGTGTCATTGTCATGGAGAGCGTAGCAGATAAATTAGCGGCGCTGATTAAGGCAGAGGTAGAGAAACTGACGGTTGGTGATCCCTTTGATAATGCGGATATTACACCAGTCATTGATCATGCATCAGCAGATTTCATCTGGGGCTTGATTGAAGATGCTCAAGAAAAGGGAGCGTCAGCCTTGACAGAAATCAAACGTGAAGCAAATCTCATCTGGCCTGCCTTGTTTGACCATGTGACACTAGATATGAAATTAGCTTGGGAAGAGCCATTTGGTCCTGTTCTTCCGATTATTCGTGTGACTTCCGTTGAAGAGGCTATTCAGATCTGTAACCAGTCAGAGTTTGGTCTTCAATCTTCAGTCTTTACAAATGATTTTCCGAAAGCATTTGAAATTGCTGAGAAACTGGAAGTGGGTACTGTACACATCAATAATAAGACCCAACGTGGTCCAGATAACTTCCCATTCCTTGGTGTTAAGGGATCTGGAGCCGGAGTGCAAGGGATTCGTTACAGTATCGAAGCGATGACACAAGTGAAATCCATCGTGTTTGATGTGAAATAATGAGAAAGGCGGCTTTGTGCGGCCTTTTTTCTTACCTTTATGAACTTGTAATTCTAACAAGTGTTCGAACAATATAAAAATAAGCAGGCGTTGATATTTTTGATTGCTTATCATTTTAAAATGTAAATTTACATATTGGTCTAGATAAATTATTTTAGGAATCCTAGTACAGGGATTGATTTTTAAGTACAGATATTAGCCTCAAACTCTTTGAAATCAGTATTTTATCAGATATTTTCCACAAAAACCTTGATATAGCAACTCATTCTTTTGAAGAAATTGGGCTTTTGAAATTTTTGAGATAGTTTTTGGAAATTTACTTGAAAAATATAAGAAAATGGGGTAAAATAGAAACATAGAAAACGCTTACAAACAGAAAGGTGACTAAATGGATAAAAAAGAAGCATTAAGAACCTTTACAACAGGTGAAAACTTTCATTTGCAGCATTATTTGGGAGTGCATCAGGACGTGGTGGATGGCAAGGCTGGCTACACCTTTAGAGTTTGGGCTCCAAATGCGCAGAATGTGCATCTGATTGGAGATTTCACCAATTGGTATGGAGAGCAGATTCCTATGACTCGCAATGAAGGCGGTGTCTGGGAAGTCTTCACGGATTTGCCTAAGGAAGGAGATATTTACAAGTACAATATCAAACGCAGTAGTGGTCAGGAAATCTTGAAAATTGATCCGCTGGCTATCTATTTGGAAGAGCGCCCAGGTACGGGAGCCATTGTTCGGACTATTCCAGAGAAGAAGTGGCAAGATGGACTTTGGCTGGCTCGGAGAAAGCGTTGGGGCTTTTTCTCAAGACCGGTCAATATTTATGAAGTGCATGCTGGATCTTGGAAACGCAATCCTGACGGCAGTCCATATTCTATGGCTCAGCTTAAGGAGGAGTTGATTCCTTATCTGGTCGAAATGAACTATACACACGTTGAGTTCATGCCGCTCATGGCCCATCCTTTGGGACTCAGCTGGGGCTACCAGCTCATGGGTTACTTTGCCTTTGAACATACTTATGGAACGCCAGAGGAATTTCAGGACTTTGTCGAAGAATGTCACTTGAATAATATTGGTGTCATTGTGGACTGGGTTCCAGGTCACTTTACCATCAATGACGATGCCTTGGCCTACTATGATGGAACACCAACCTTTGAGTACCAGGATCATGACCGAGCTCATAACTATGGCTGGGGTGCCTTGAATTTTGACTTGGGAAAAAATGAAGTGCAATCTTTCTTGATTTCTAGTATCAAGTTCTGGATTGATTTCTACCATCTAGATGGGGTTCGTGTGGATGCGGTTAGCAACATGCTCTATCTAGACTACGATAGTGGTCCTTGGCAGCCAAACAAGGACGGCGGTAATCGTAACTATGAAGGCTACTATTTCTTGCAGCGCTTGAATACGGTCATCAAGCTAGCTCATCCTGATGTCATGATGATTGCTGAAGAGAGCTCGTCCGAAACTAAGATTACGGGTATGAGAGAAATGGGCGGTTTGGGCTTTGACTTCAAGTGGAATATGGGCTGGATGAACGATATTCTCCGTTTCTATGAAGAAGACCCGATTTACCGCAAGTACGATTTTAATCTGGTGACCTTCAGTTTTATGTATGCTTTTTCTGAAAATTTCCTATTGCCTTTCTCTCACGACGAAGTCGTTCATGGTAAGAAGAGCATGATGCATAAGATGTGGGGTGACCGCTATAATCAATTTGCTGGTCTCCGCAACCTCTTGACCTATCAAATCTGCCATCCAGGCAAGAAACTGCTCTTTATGGGTTCAGAATTTGGTCAATTCCTAGAGTGGAAGTCAGAAGAGCAGCTGGAATGGTCAAATCTGGACGATCAGATGAACAAGCAGATGCAGAGCTTCACTTCTGCCCTCAACGCCTTTTATCGAGACAATCGTCCGCTTTGGGAGATTGATTTGAGCTATGATGGCATCGAAATCATTGATGCAGACAATACCGATCAGAGCGTCCTTTCCTTTATCCGTAAGACGGAAAAAGGAGATATTTTAGTCTGTGTATTCAACATGGTGCCAGTAGAGCGCAAAAACTTTACCATTGGTGTGCCAGTGGCAGCCGTTTATGAAGAAGTATGGAATACTGAATTAGAGAAATGGGGAGGTGTTTGGAAAGAACACAACGAAACAGTTCAGTCTCAAGAGGGACTATGGAAAGATTATCCGCAGACCTTGACCTTTACGCTACCAGCTTTGGGAGCAAGTATTTGGAAAATCAAGCGTCGTGTGAATGTTCGTAAAAATGCTAAAAAAGATTCCACAAAGGAGTAGGATATGAAGAATGAAATGCTAGCTTTGATTCTTGCCGGTGGGCAAGGAACTCGTCTTGGAAAGCTCACACAAAGTATTGCAAAACCAGCAGTACAGTTTGGTGGTCGTTATCGTATTATTGATTTTGCGCTGTCGAACTGTGCCAACTCTGGGATCAACAATGTCGGTGTGATTACCCAGTACCAACCACTTGCTTTGAACAGTCATATCGGGAACGGTTCAAGCTGGGGCTTGGATGGTATCAATACAGGTGTATCCATTCTTCAGCCTTACTCTGCCAGTGAAGGAAATCGTTGGTTTGAGGGAACTAGCCACGCTATTTTCCAAAACATTGACTATATCGACAGTATCAATCCTGAATATGTCTTAATCCTATCTGGTGACCATATCTACAAGATGGACTATGATGATATGCTCCAATCCCACAAGGATAACAGCGCTAGTTTGACGGTTGCTGTCTTAGATGTGCCTCTCAAGGAGGCTAGCCGTTTTGGTATTATGAATACCGACGCTAACAATCGGATCGTTGAATTTGAAGAAAAACCAGAAAATCCTAAATCTACCAAGGCTTCTATGGGAATCTATATCTTTGACTGGCAACGTCTCCGTAATATGTTGATTGCTGCTGAAAAGAGCAATGTCGATATGTCCGACTTTGGTAAAAATGTTATCCCTAACTATCTTGAATCTGGCGAAAGCGTTTATGCTTATGAATTTAACGGCTACTGGAAAGACGTTGGTACGATTGAGTCACTTTGGGAAGCCAACATGGAATACATTAGTCCAGAAAATGCTTTAGACAGTCGTGATCGTCAGTGGAAAATTTACTCACGCAACTTGATTTCACCACCAAACTACCTTGGTGCAAATGCTCATGTTGAAGATTCTTTGGTAGTTGACGGCTGTTTTGTGGATGGAACTGTTAAGCATTCTATTCTTTCAACAGGCGCTCAAGTTCGTGAGGGTGCAGAAGTCACTGATTCTGTCATTATGAGTGGTGCTATTATTGGCCAGGGAGCTAAGATTAAACGTGCGATCATTGGTGAGGGCGCTGTTATTTCTGATGGTGTAGAGATTGACGGAACAGATGAAGTGCAAGTAGTCGGATATAATGAAAAAGTGGGGGTACCAACAGATGAAGATTGATAAATATTCAGCGATTTTAGGAAATACGGTCGGTTTCCACGACATGTCAACCTTAACAGACCATCGTCCAGTTGCTAGTTTGCCATTTGGTGGGAAATACCGTTTGATTGACTTCCCACTGTCTAGTCTTGCTAATGCTGGTGTTCGTAGCGTCTTTGGTATCTTCCAACAAGACAATATCAGCTCTGTCTTTGACCATATTCGTTCAGGTCGTGAGTGGGGCTTGTCTACACTTTTGAGTCACTACTATCTAGGCATTTACAATACCCGTGTAGAAAGTAGCACAGTTGGTAAGGAATATTATGAACAGTTACTGACTTATCTGAAGCGTTCAGGCTCTAACCAAACTGTAGCCCTGAACTGTGATGTGTTGATCAACATTGACCTTAATCAGGTCTTCCACTTGCATAACACAACCCAGCAACCGATGACAGTGGTTTACAAGAAATTGCCATCTAAAGATATTTCAGATGTGAATGCAGTTCTGCAAGTCAGTGAAACAGACCATGTCCTAGGGCATAAGCTGCATAGTGATAGAGACGAGGGCGAGCTCTTCAATATGTCTACAGATATTTTTGTAGTAGATACGCCTTGGTTGATTGAAAAATTGGAAGAAGAAGCCCAAAAAGAATTCCCACAAAAACTGCGCTATGTTCTTCGGGACTTGGCAGCTGAAGTTGGAGCTTTTGCTTATGAGTACACAGGCTATTTGGCAAATATCTACTCTGTTGCTTCCTATTATAAAGCTAACATTGACATGCTTGATCGGCAGAAATTCTACTCTCTCTTCTCACCAAATCAAAAGGTTTATACCAAGGTGAAAAACGAAGAGCCGACTTACTATACAACTACATCAAAAGTAAATCGCTCTCAGTTTGCGTCAGGTAGTATCGTAGAGGGTGAAGTTGTAAACTCTGTTATTTCGCGGAATACAAGAATTTTAGCAGGTAGCAGTGTCAAAGACAGTCTCCTCTTCCCACGTGTTGTCGTTGGAAAAAATGCAGTGCTAGAATATGCAATTGTGGACAAGGGCGTTGAGATTGCTGAGGGAGTAGTCGTTCGAGGTACAGCTGAACATCCAGTTGTCCTGAAGAAAGGTCAAAAAGTTACAGAGGACATCGTTTCATGAAAATTTTATTTGTAGCAGCAGAAGGAGCACCTTTTTCCAAGACGGGTGGTTTGGGAGACGTTATCGGCGCCCTTCCCAAATCTTTGGTCAAAGCTGGCCATGAAGTTGGAGTCATTCTGCCATACTATGACATGACGGATGCTAAATTTGGTGATCAAGTTGAAGACCTCTTCTCTTTTGAAGTCAGTGTCGGCTGGCGTCGGGAATATGTCGGTGTCAAAAAGATTGAGTTGGAAGGTGTGAACTTCTACTTTATCGACAATCAGCATTATTTCTTCCGTGGGCATATCTATGGCGATTTTGATGACGGCGAACGTTTTGCCTACTTCCAATTAGCAGCAATCGAACTGATGGAGCGCATTGACTTTATCCCAGATGTTCTCCATGCGCACGACTATCATACGGCCATGATTCCTTTCTTGGTCAAGGAAAAATACCGCTGGATTCAGGCATATAACAACATCAAGACGGTGTTGACCATTCACAACTTAGAATTTCAGGGACAGTTTTCGGACAGCATGCTCTGGGAACTCTTTGGTGTCGGCTATGAACGTTATGCGGACGGGACTCTCCGCTGGAATGACTGCCTCAACTGGATGAAGGCGGGTATTCTCTATGCGGATCGCGTGACAACTGTCTCACCTAGCTATGCCAACGAAATTCGGACGGCTGAGTTTGGTTGCGGTCTGGATCAGGTTCTTCGGATGGAGTCTGGCAAGCTGGTCGGTATTGTCAATGGTATCGATACAGATATCTACAATCCAGAAACCGATAAATTGCTGGCTTACCACTTTAATAAAGATGATTTGACCGGGAAATTAGAAAACAAACGAGCTCTTCAATCAAAAGTAGGCTTGCCAGTTCGGGATGATGTTCCTGTCGTTGGTATCGTCTCTCGTTTGACTCGTCAAAAAGGTTTTGATTTGGTGGTGGAAGAGTTGCATAATCTGCTTCAGGAAGATGTGCAAATTGTGCTACTTGGAACAGGTGACCCTGCATTTGAACGTGCTTTCGCTTGGTTTGGCCAGGCTTATCCTGAAAAATTATCCGCGAATATCCTTTTTGATGTTACTTTGGCTCAGGAAATCTATGCGGCTAGTGATATTTTCCTTATGCCGAGCCGCTTTGAACCTTGCGGTTTGTCTCAGATGATGTCCATGCGTTACGGTACACTGCCGCTGGTTCACGAGGTTGGTGGCCTGCGGGATACGGTTGAACCTTACAACGTCTATGATGGGCAGGGAACAGGCTTTAGCTTCAATAACTTCTCTGGTTATTGGCTAACATGGACATTCAAAGAAGCCCTCAATCTTTACTGGCATGACCAAGAAGCTTGGCGTAGTCTGCAAATACAGGCGATGGAAAGAGATTTCTCTTGGGATACAGCCAGTCGAGCATACAGTGATTTATATGAGTCACTACTCTAGTATGTTGCATTAGAACAGCAATCCTCTCTTGTTTCTGACAAGAGAGGATTTGTCGGGTAAGTGGTCTTTCTCATGTTGACATCTTATCCAGACGGATGCTTTTCCCTAAAAGAAAGGAAGTTAATTCGTAAAAATGGAATTAAATAAAGAACAGTTTATCCGAGATTTCAAGGATACTTTGCACGAACGACAGCTGATTAAGATTGCGGATGCTACACCTGCCGAGCTTTTTCAAGCCCTCGCTAGTACCATTCGTAAATATATCACGCCACTGTGGCTGGAGCGCCGCAATAAGCTCGTGGAACAGCAGCAAAAGACAGCCTATTATTTCTCGATTGAGTTTCTGCCGGGACGTATGCTGGAAACCAACCTGCTCAATTTAGGTATTCTTGATACGGTCAAGGAAAGCTTTGCTGAGCTAGGAGTTGACTTTGAGGATGTAAAAAATGCTGAGCACGACATGGCGCTGGGAAATGGAGGCCTTGGTCGTTTGGCAGCGGCCTTCATGGACTCGCTAGCTACAACGGGCTATCCAGGTTTTGGAAATGGGATTCGCTATCGCTACGGTCTTTTCAAGCAGAGAATCGTGAATGGCTATCAGGTGGAAATTCCAGATGATTGGTTTGGCAGTCTAGGCAATGTCTGGGAAACCCGTAAGGATCACGGCATTGTGGATGTCAAGATCTTTGGCAATGTTTACCTCCGTGCTAATGAAGAAGGCCGCATTGTGCCGGTTTATGAGCATTCTAAAACTTTGCGTGCTGTGCCTTATGACGTGCCTCAGATTGGCTTTGGCAATGACAATATCAACAATCTCCGTTTATGGGATGTTGAAATCCCAGAAGAATACGAACTGGACTATCCAACTATTGAAGCCCGTCGCCGGGTGCAAGACATCACTGCCATTCTCTATCCAGACGACTCTAGCTACGAAGGAAAAGAACTGCGCCTGATTCAGGAATACTTCATGACCAGCGCAGGGCTGCAAACCATTATCAAATCCTACCTCAAGCAAGGTCGTCCGCTCAAGGATATTCATGAGAAGGTTTCTGTCCATATCAACGATACCCACCCAGCAGTTGCGCCAGCTGAGTTTATGCGTCTTTTGCTGGATGACTATGGTCTCGAGTGGGCAGATGCTTGGAATGCTACGGTTAAAACCATGAGCTACACCAACCATACCATTTTGTCTGAAGCCTTGGAAAAATGGGATGCAGAGCTCTTTAAGAATGTCCTGCCGCGGGTTTATCAGATTATCTTAGAGATTGACAATCGCTATGTAGCTGAAATGGCTGGACGTGGTATCGATCCACGGGTCATCGAAAATACTCGGATTGTCAAGGACAATCAAGTCCACATGGCTCACTTGGCGATCATTGGCGGTCATTCAATCAATGGGGTTGCCAAACTCCATACCGAACTGCTCAAAGAAGACACTTTGCGTGATTTCTACAGTATTTACCCAGAGAAGTTTAACAACAAGACCAATGGCATTATCCAGCGCCGCTGGCTGCAGATTGCGGATGAGCCCCTGTCAGCTGAGATTGATAAGTTGATTGGCAAGGGCTGGAGAAGTGATATCCACGAGCTGCGCAAGCTATTGAAATTCAAAGACGACCAGCAAGTGCTGGCTGATTTCTACCGAGTGAAGCAAGAAGCCAAGGCCCGTCTGGCTGACTTCATCAAGGACTCAACAGGAGTAGAAGTTTCTACAGAAGCTATCTTTGATGTGCAGGTAAAACGCCTCCACGCCTACAAACGTCAGCTGCTCAACCTGCTTCATATCATCAAGCTTTACTGGGATCTCAAGGACAATCCTGACAAGGACATGGTACCGCGCGTCTTTATCTTTGGTGCCAAGGCTGCTCCAGGCTATCACTTTGCCAAGTCGGTTATCAAGCTAATCAATGAAGTAGCCAATCTGGTCAACAGGGATGAAAGCCTGCAAGGCAAACTCAAGGTTGTTTTCCTGGAAAACTACCGGGTCAGCCTGGCTGAGCTCATCATTCCAGCAGCAGATGTATCAGAGCAGATTTCTCTGGCTTCCAAGGAAGCTTCTGGTACTTCCAACATGAAGTTCATAATGACAGGTGCCATTACCCTAGCCACTCTGGACGGAGCCAATATCGAAATCAAGGACGAGGTCGGTGACGACAACATTGTCATCTTCGGGATGGACAAGGACCAAGTCTACGAGCACTATGCCCGCCACGATTACTACTCACGCGGTGTCTATGAAAGCAATCCTGACATTCGCCGGGTGGTCGATACCTTTGTCAATGGCACCATTCCAAACGTCCGTGAAGAAGGCTCTGAAATCTACGAAGCCCTCATCACCCACAATGATGAATACTTCCTCTTGGAAGATTTCCACTCCTATGTAGAAGCTCAAGAGAAGATTGATACTCTCTATCGTGACAAAGAAAAATGGGCCCGCATGAGCTTGATCAATATCGCTACATCTGACAAGTTCACCTCAGATGATACCATTGAGCAATATGCCAAGGAAATCTGGAACTTGGAGAAATAACACTCCTGAGAAAACATGGACAATAAGAGATTGGGGCTTGGGTCTCAGTCTCTTTTGCTATCCATCTACCATCTTGTCTAGAAATATGCTATAGTAGAGAAAGTATGAGAATTCAATTTTTTAAAAAGCAGGATAAGCAAGTATGAAAGACTACACGATTTTTTACCAACAATTAACAGCTCCCTTTCGCAGTCGTCCTAGGAAAGTGAAAGGGATGGCATATTTTAATAGGGGGATGACTGTTTTTATGCCTTTGGTGTATGGATTGGTCTTGATTGATGCCCTTCTGACAGAGGGGTGGAAAGGGCTGCTTACTTGTTTCTTCTTACCAGCCATTGGATTTGGTCTCTTGTCAGCTATTCGTAAACGACTGAATCAAGCACGCCCTTACGAGAAATGGGCTATTCAACCCTTGCTGGCCAAGGATACATCAGGCAAGTCCATGCCCAGCCGCCATGTCTTTTCGGCGACAGTGATTTCCATGTGCTTGCTCTATTTTTTCTGGCTGCCGGGGCTTATCTGCCTCTTGCTTTCAGCAGGTCTGGCTCTAGTGCGCGTGATTGGCGGCGTGCACTATCCAAAGGATGTAGTGATAGGATACCTTTGCGGAATTTGCTGGGGAGCTTTAATCTTTTTATTATAGATGTCTGGCGAGAGCCAGATTTTTCTTTGTAAAGTAAGGTAGGAGTAGACAAAGTGCCCGAGTCTATATTATAATGTAAGCAGTACCAAACTTTTATCATCAAGGAATGCCTGATTTTGGATGATGAAAAATATGTAAGGAGACTATTATGTCAGAACCGTTATTTCTAGAGTCTGTGATGCAGGAGAAAATTTGGGGCGGCACTAAGCTGCGTGATGTTTTTGGCTATGAAATCCCCAGTGACCATGTTGGCGAATACTGGGCAATTTCGGCTCATCCGAACGGTGTCTCAACCGTTAAGAATGGTCGTTTTGCCGGTCAGAAGCTAGATGCACTCTATGCTGAGCACCGTGAGCTTTTTGGCAATCGTCCAGAGCCTGTCTTTCCACTTTTGACGAAGATTTTGGATGCCAATGACTGGCTTAGCGTTCAGGTCCATCCAGATGATGCCTATGGACTAGAGCACGAAGGTGAGCTTGGCAAAACAGAATGCTGGTATGTTATCGCTGCAGACGAAGGGGCAGAGATTATCTACGGTCACAATGCCAAGAGCAAAGAAGAATTGCGCCAGCAAATCGAGAGCAAGGACTGGGCTCATCTTTTGACCAAAATTCCGGTCAAGGCTGGTGACTTTTTCTATGTGCCAAGTGGCACCATGCATGCCATAGGCTCAGGTATTCTGATTTTAGAAACTCAGCAGTCTAGCGATACCACTTATCGGGTCTATGACTTTGATCGTAAGGACGATGCTGGCAATCTGCGTGAGCTGCATTTGGAGCAATCGATTGATGTTTTGACTATCGGCGAGCCAGCCAATAGCCGTCCCGTTACCATTCAGGCAGATAATTTGACCTCTACTCTTTTGGTGGCCAATGACTTCTTTGCTGTTTACAAGTGGGACATTGCTGGTTCTGTTGAATTTAAAAAGACAGTAGATTACAGCTTGTTCAGTGTCTTGGAAGGTGCTGGTGAGTTGACAGTGGATGGACTAGTGTATCCTATCGAAAAAGGCTCTCATTTCATCCTGCCGAGCGATGTCACAGAGTGGATCTTGTCTGGCGACTTACAACTGATTGTTAGCCATCCATAGTGAAAAAACAAATGAGAGTGGGACAGAAATCGGTAATTCGTTAGAATTCGATTTCGTCGTCCCACCTCCGCACAGTTGAGTAGGGCTGTGAAAGCTGATGAAATCAGCGTAGTAGAGCCCACTCAACCACTGCGTCTTGCTCGACAATCCAAAGACAATTGAGAGGCTAGGACTTTTGTCCCAGCCTCATTTTTCTTTATTTTAGCAGAATGGACAGAGAAAATAGGCCTTTAGTTGCAATCGGTGAAAAAGTCCGATAAATAGGCCATTCCATCATGGTTGCTTGAAGAATTTTTTTTTGAAAAATGGTACAATGAAATGGAATATCTAAAGGAGTCGAATATGGAACACAAAGAAAAAGATTTTAGTTTGTCCTGGTTTTTTAGATGGTTCTTGGATAATAAGGCCATTACCGTATTTTTGGTGACCTTACTCATCGGTTTGAACATTTTTATTCTTAGCAAAATTAGCTTTATTTTTACACCAGTGATTGAGTTTATTGGTGTCATTATGTTGCCAGTGATTTTGGCTGGGCTGCTTTACTATCTGCTCAATCCCATTGTCGACTGGATGGAAAAGCGCAAGATTAGCCGTGTGGCTGGAATTACGATTGTCTTTGTCTTGATTGGTATCTTGATTGTGTGGGGCTTGGCGGTTGCTATTCCTAGCTTGCAGCATCAGATAGTGAGTTTTTCAAAGAATGTTCCCGCCTATCTCAAGCAAGCCAATAAAATGATTGAAGACGTTTTGGACAATCATATTTCAGATGATTTGAAGCCACAAATCGAGCAAGTTACGAATAAGCTTTCGACCCAGATTACTTCATGGGCTAGCAATTTTTCATCTAAGGCAGTCAATTGGGCTAGCAATTTGATTAGTACGGCTTCACAAATCATTGTAGCTATTATCATCATGCCTTTCATTCTTTTCTATTTGCTACGTGATGGGAAGAATCTCAAAGGCTATGTAGTTCAGTTCTTGCCAACGAAATTCCGCGAGTCATTTGGTCAGGTCATGACAGATGTCAATACCCAGCTGGCCAATTATGTTCGTGGTCAGGTGACTGTAGCCATTATTGTGGCCTTTATGTTTATGATTCTTTTCAAGATTATCGGCTTGCGTTACGGTGTGACTCTAGCCGTTGTGGCAGGAGTTTTGAACTTGGTACCTTATCTGGGAAGCTTCCTTGCTATGTTGCCAGCCTTGGTTCTTGGTTTGATTGCTGGTCCGATCATGCTGTTGAAAGTCATTATCGTCTTTATCGTGGAGCAGACTATTGAGGGGCGCTTCGTGTCTCCATTGATCTTGGGAAGTCAATTAAGCATCCATCCGATTACAATTTTATTTGTTTTGCTGACTTCAGGAACCATGTTTGGTATTTGGGGCGTCTTGCTGGGGATTCCAGCTTATGCGTCAGCCAAGGTTGCCATCACAGCGCTCTTTAAGTGGTACCAGAAGGTCAGCGGTTTGTATGAAGAAAGTGTTCAAGAATTAGGAGAAGGCAGTGAGTAAGAGTAAACAAATGTTAACAGCCCTGCAAAATCAGGATTTAGCGCAGGCTGAGAAGTATTTTGAAGAGGCTTTGAGCCAAGATACCGATCAAGAGTTATTAGAATTAGCCGATTACTTAGAAAGTATCGGCTTTTTCCCTCAAGCCAAACGAATTTATGAAAAATTGGCTCCGCTCTACCCTGAGTCCTATATCAGTCTGGCAACGATTGCTGCTGACGATGGTGACTTGGAAGAAGCTTTTGCTTATTTAGAGGAAATCGACTCAGAAAGTGAATGGTATGTGGCAGCTCTCTTGGCAAAGGCTGACCTCTATCAGCTAGAAGGATTGCCAGATGTGGCAAGGGAGAAATTGCTGGAAGCTGCCAAACTATCGGACGAACCTTTAGTGACTTTTGGTTTGGCAGAAATTGAGTTTGAATTGGAAAATTTTGCCCAGGCTATCAAGGAATATGCCCAGCTAGATAATCGCTCTATTTACGAGCAGACAGGCGTATCTACCTATCAGCGCATCGGTCTTTGCTATGCCAGTCTGGGGAAAATCGAAGCAGCCATTGAATTTTTGGAAAAGGCTGTGGAGCTGGAGTACGATGAAGAGACGGTCTATGAATTGGCAGCTATCTTGTACGAACAAGAGGAGTACCAAAAAGCTAATTTGTACTTCAAGCAGCTGGATACGATTTCGCCAGATTTTGAAGGCTATGAGTATGCCCACGCGCAGTCTCTCCATGCGGAGCATAAGACCGAGGAAGCTTTGGCAATGGCCGAGCAAGGCTTGACCAAAAATCCTTTCGAGACTCGCCTTTTGCTTCTTGCTTCGCAATTATCTTACGAACTGCATGATGTGGAAAAATCCGAGGATTACCTGCTAGCAGCTCAGGAAAATGCAGATGACTTAGAGGAAATTGCTCTACGCCTGACCAATCTCTATCTGGAGCAGGAACGCTACGATGCGGTCTTAGCTTTTGAGGAACAAGAGCTAGACAATGTCTTGACTCGCTGGAATCTGGCGCGGGCTTATCAGGCCTTGGAAAATCTGGAAAAAGCTAGGGAGCTGTATCAGGAACTGGCAGATGATTTGCAGGAAAATCCTGAATTTTTGGAAGAATTTGTTTATCTCTTACGCGAATTAGGGCGTGTGGAAGAAGCAAGAGTACAGGCTGGTAAGTACCTGCGTTTGGTTCCAGATGATACTGCTATGGCCGATTTGTACGAAAGTTTGTAAAGTTTTTTTGGAAAATCTCCTGCATTTCTAGTTTTGAGGCATATTAGCAAGAAGATTTTCTTATGGACACGATAGTCTGATTAAAGAAGGAGTGGAGATAATGTCCCAATTGAAAAGAATCCAAGAAATGGAAGAGCATTTGAATAAATACGCTCAGACGCTGGCTGCAGCTCAATCAGCTTTGGCTGAGCTGGAGGCCAGCCAGAAGCATTATATCCAGCTCCGAGATTATTACACCAGCCAAGCTTTCTTTGACGATTTGGAATTTTCCAATCGACCTGACTTTCCTGAGGATGTGGCATGTGGCGTTTTGAGCGAAGATGCTGTTTATGACCTGATGGGAGAGCACTTTGAGACGGCCTTGCAGCTACTAGACCTATCCAGTGCCATGCTGAAAGAAAGGTAAGGACATAGAAATAATAGGAGCTGAACAGTTACAACTGTAGTAAAACCTAAACAAAGTTCGACCAACTATTGACCGTACCAAAGTGACAAAAGACTAGCAGAAAGGCGGATGAGCATGCGCGACAATCATCTTCATACCTATTTTTCCTATGATTCTGAGGCTGATTTTTCTGACTATCTGGACCATTACGAGGGCGAGATTGTCACCACTGAGCACTATGACTTGTCCAATCCCTACCCTTACCAAGCTGCCTCGCCCCATGATGATGTGCCTGACTATGCGGCCTATTCAGCAAAAATAGCAGAGCTAAACCAGCAATATGGCAACCGCATCAAAAAGGGGATTGAAATTGGTTACTATGCTCCGCGTAAGGCCGATATTTTAGCTTTCCTAGCCGACAAGGAATACGACTTGAAACTCCTATCTGTTCACCACAATGGTAGTTTTGACTATCTGGAAGAGACTGTCTTGCAGCTGGACAAGATGGAGTTAATTCCCCGCTACCTGAGAGAGCTAGAAGAGGCAATCGAGGCTGTTCCGGCGGATGTCCTAGCCCACTTTGACTATGGCTTTCGGAAATTCGACCTTACCGTAGAGGAGTTAAAAACTTTTGAACCAGAGCTGCGACAGCTTTTTCAAAAGATGATTGATCATGGTTTGGCCTTTGAACTCAACTGCAAGTCCATGTATCTCTATGGACACGAGGAACTCTATATCTATGCTATCTCTCTAGTCAAGAAGCTGGGCGGTCAGCGCTTTTCAGTAGGATCAGACGGCCACAAACTAGAACATTTTCGACTTAAGTTTGACCGTGTGGCTCAAATCCTCGCTGATGTCGGTATTGAGGAAAGCCAGTTGATTTAAGGCTACCGTGCGGTTTTTCAAACTTCCATTAAACGATTTTTTTGAAATTCGACCAGAATATGATATACTTAATTATCTTAGAAAATACAGAAGTTTATTGATATAGGAGAAAAAATGGCAGAGCCAGTGAAATTATTTCAGTATAATACCCTAGGAGCCTTGATGGCTGGACTTTATGGTGGGAGCATGACGATTGGGGAGCTCCTGAAATACGGCGATTTAGGGATTGGTACACTGGATTCCATTGATGGGGAGTTGATTGTTCTTGATGGTAAGGCCTATCAGGCCAAGGGATCTGGCGATGTGCCTGAAGTTGTAGAAGTTTCAGATGATGTAACGGTGCCCTACGCTGCGGTTGTTCCCCACCAAGCAGAGGTCATTTTCCGGCAGCGCTTCGAAATGACAGATGAAGAGCTGGAAAAGCGAATTGAATCCTATTACGATGGGGAAAATCTATTTCGCTCCATCAAGATTCATGGAGAATTTTCCCACATGCATGTGCGAATGATTCCAAAATCGACTTCAGAGAAGAAGTTTGCTGAAGTAGCCGTAAGTCAGCCTGAGTACCATGCGGACAATGTTTCTGGAACTATTGTTGGTTTTTGGACACCCGAAATTTTCCACGGTGTCAGTGTAGCCGGCTATCATCTTCACTTTATTTCAGATGATCATACCTTTGGTGGTCACGTTATGGACTTTGTTATCAAGGAAGGAATTGTGGAGCTAGGTGCTGTGGATCAGTTGGATCAACGTTTCCCAGTTCAAGACCGTAAGTTCCTCTTTGCAAAATTCAATGTCGATGAAGTAAGATCGGACATGGACAAGGTTGAGTAGTCAATTGCTGTGACAATTGTCTACTTCTGATAAAAAAGAGGCTAGGACTCTGCTGTCCCAACCTCTGAAAGATAACTAGAATTTTAAATTTAGTAAGTTTGAGGAGCCGAGGCTCCTCTTTTGTTTTTCAATATCCGCCAAATCCATATTTTAGAAATTGATTAGTTTACATTTTCATGCTTTTAATCTTTTCTTCATCTGGTGTGACGCGCAGGGTTTTCTGGCCCGTATAGGTGACAAATCCTGGCTTGCCACCAGTTGGTTTATTGAGTTTTCTAGTCTCAATCATATCTACTTGGACCAGATTGGAGAGTCTAGCTTTGGAAAAGTAGGCCGCTAGCTCGGCAGCGTCTGTCTTGACCTCATCGCTAGGCTGAAGATTGCCTGTGATGACCACATGACTGCCTGGAATATCCTTGGCGTGAAACCAAAGCTCGTCTTTTTTGGCTATCTTAAAAGTCAGCTCATCATTTTGTAGATTGTTACGTCCAACCAGGATAATGGTTTGGCCATCTGTTGCCAAATATTTCTCCGGTTTCTGTCTTTTCTGGATTTTCTCTCTTTGGCGTCGGCGGATAAAGCCAGTCTGGATTAGTTCCTCCCGAATTTCTGCAATTTCAGTCAGGCTGGCCTGAGCAAGAGCTATTTCCACGCTCTCTAGGTAGAGAATCGTAGTCCGTGTCTCCTCAATCAAGCTGGTCAGGTGTTTGACGGCTTCCTTGAGCTTCTGGTAACGTTTGAAATAGCGCTGGGCATTTTGGTTGGGGGTTAGGGCCTTATCAAGTGAGATGCTAATCTTCTCACCTGTGTAGTAATTGTCCAACTCAACCTGGTCCTGATCGTTAGGTACCTGATGGAGAAAGGTAGTTAAGAGCTCCCCTTTTTGACGGAATTCCTCTGCATTCTCTGTTGCTAGGAGCTCTTCCTCTTGCTTGCCCAGCTTTTTCCGGTTCTTTTCCAACTCATTTTCTACCCGGCGGATGAGCTCGCTGGCCTGCTGGTTGACCCGATCTCGCTCAGCCTTGTCCTTGTAGAAAGTGTCCAAAAGCTCGGATAGCGTGGACATTTGGGTCTTACTGTCGGAAAATAGCAGAGCAGAGAAGGATTTTTCGGTCAGGCTTGGCTGAGTCGGACTGGCAAAGAAGGCTCGGAAAGTTTTGAGCTTGTCAGCGGTCAGACGACCACTGAGCTCAGTAGCCGTATCCCGACCCAATCCCTGAAAAATTTGCTGCAAGCGTTTGGGCTCTATGTCCTCAGTCTGCAGGATTTCAAAAAGCTTTTCATCACCCACAGTGAAAGGATTGAGACTGCCAGTCTGAGGCGGTGCAACATAGGTTGAGCCCGGCAGGATCGTTCGATAGCTATTTTGTGAAAATCCGACATGTTTGATGGCCTCAATAATCTTGTCGCTAGCCTTGTCCAAGAGAATGATATTGCTGTGCTTGCCCATGATTTCGATGACCAGAGTCACAGCCACGCTGTCGCCGATTTCGTTCTTATTGGAAACACTGATTTCCAAAATCCGGTCATTCTCCACTTGCTGGATTGCTTCAATGACAGCGCCCTGCAAGTATTTGCGCATCACCATGATAAAGGTATTAGGAACAGCTGGATTTTCAAACGTGGTATCTGTCAGCTGGACGCGCCCAAAGACCGAGTGGGCTGATAGGAGCAGCTTGTGGCTTTTACGGTTGCTGCGAATCTGTAAAACCAGCTCCTGTTCAAAGGGCTGATTAATCTTCTGAATGCGGCCGCCCAACAATTCGTGGCGGAGCTCCTCTGTCATGTGGTGTAAAAAAAATCCGTCGAAAGACATCTATATTCTCTCTTTCATAGAAATAACTTCTATCATTATATCATATCACAGAAAATAGAGCAGGAAGTTGATGAATATTTCTTGAAAGGGATCTATACATTAAAAGAAATAATCATAATGTACCCTAATTATTTTTTGAACTGTTTTACAGCAATATGACAATGCAAAGGAATGGAAAAAGAGGAGATTGTGGTATAATGTATATTATTCATAAATAACTTGAAAGCAAGGTATATTATTTGATTTGTACGAGATGTGATGAGTTCAAAAAAGTTTTAGCAGTGGAAGAGTACATTGTAAGAAGTGCTCCAGAAAAAGGAAATTTTCTTGAAGAACTTTTTGATGAATTTTCTGTAAACCAAGAAGTAGAAAGTATATGCCAAAATTGTAGTAATAAAATATCGAAAAGTGAATCTTACTTTGATGACGATGAGTTAATGGAAAGATTGTATCATTTTATTGGAGAGCAACTAACATCTAAAATTGAAGGTTGTCAGTTTTGTTCTCAACCATCAGAAATATTTACCAGTATGCGACATGGTGGATTCTTTGATGAAGAGGATGATGTTGAGGGTATGATTGATGATTTAGATACCTCAATTGAAGTAGGAGAATTTATCTATGATCAATTTGATTTAGATACCATTGATGAAATTGTTAAATCTATGTACTGCCCAGTGTGTGGCTTTGGTTCTGGACCTAATTATGATGAAAAAATAGACTATGGTTTTTTTGATGAGTTTTCGAAAATTTACACAAAAGAATCTTTAGACGAATTTGATGAAAGGTTTTATGGAGAAATTGAAGAAATAGAGAAAGAAGTCAGCTTATTGGCAAATGAATTAACAATGGAAGAGTTAGTTGACTTGAAGGATGAATATATACAAAACAAACTTTATGTTTCTCAAAATAAAGCTTTTTTAAGTCTTGAAGAAGTTATTAAGTCTTTGTATGAAAAGGGAGGTTATTACCCGTTAGCTTCTGGAAGAACAATTTTTAGAACACGAACTATGGAACTTGGCTATCAAATTAGCGAATCACCGCCAGATGACAAATTATGGGAGCCTCCATATGGGGTATCGGGGCATGGAAGGTATAATGATATTGGAGTGAGTGTTCTATATTGTGCTAATAACTTAGATGTTCTTCAAGAAGAAGTTCCTTTAGATCAAGGGAAGGAATATGTATATGCTAAATTTATTCTTAGTAAAACTTTAAAAATGTTTCCAATAAATTTTGTTTTTAAGAGAGGGAAAGATAAACAGAGTGATTTTGATGGACTTATTTCTCAGCCATCAAAATCGGATTTAAAGTCATTTAGGATAGAATATATTATGAGCAATATTGTTGCAGCAATCTGTTCAAAAATAGGATATAACGGAATAGCGTATAAATCTACTAAGTGTCCGGAATCTATAAATTATGCTTTTCTTAGATTTGATAAAGAAAACGAATTTACGATGGTTGAAGTATTTAAATAAAATAGCTTTAATAGAGAAACGTTGGAGATGATTTTATTTTTATTCTAAAAATGAAGATGATTCTTTGAATATCAGAATAATTAACAATGTATTATATAATTGGATTTTAATCTTGACATTTTCGTCAGGATACTTTATAATAGTGTAGATTAGAAAGTAATTTATGACTGTCTTTTAGAGAGCCTGTAGTTGGTGCAAGCAGGCGGTGGGCATGAACGAAATTGGGCTAATTGATAAAATGAATTTGAAACAATAAGAATTCGGTAGGCACACCTTACAGTGCAGCTTGTTTGATGACAAGACAGAGATATGGGGAATATTAGCTATTTTCCATAACTGAGGTGGCACCGCGATTTTCGCCCTCACACAGAATACCTGTGTGAGGATTTTTTGTTGCTTATTATAAAAAACAAGGAGAATTGCCTATGTTTAAACGATGGCGTCCCTAGGGATTAAATAGGAAATTATAAAACATAGAAATGGAGAAAGAACATGAAAAATAAACGATTAGTAACTATCTTAGGCCTTTTGGCTGTTTTGGCAATCGGTGGGATAGTCTATTCTAGCTTGAACAGCAAAGGCAACACCACTAAGACTAGTGGCGACAGTCAGACAGTCAAGGTAGGCGTGCTGCAGTATGTCAGCCACCCTTCGCTGGATTTGATTTACAAGGGGATTCAGGATGGTCTGGCTGAGGAAGGCTATAAGGGCGACAAGATTAAGATTGACTTTATGAATGCTGAGGGCGATCAGAGTAAGGTCTCTACTATGAGCAAGCAGCTGGTTTCCAATGACAATGATGTGCTGATTGGGATTGCGACTCCGTCTGCCCAAGGACTGGCTGCAGC
Organism: Streptococcus sp. Marseille-Q8145; assembly: GCF_965112035.1. Lineage (NCBI taxonomy): Bacteria > Bacillati > Bacillota > Bacilli > Lactobacillales > Streptococcaceae > Streptococcus > Streptococcus sp. Marseille-Q8145. The sequence continues at coordinate 225,837 of NZ_CBCOPQ010000003.1, forward strand.
TACTAAGGACAAGCCCATCGTCATGGGAGCTATCACAGATCCGGTCGGAGCAAACCTAGTGAAAAATCTGGACAAGCCAGGTGGCAATATCACGGGTGTCTCTGACCACAATCCAGCCAAGCAACAGCTAGATCTGATTAAAAAATTGACTCCAGATGTTAAGACTATCGGTGCGCTCTACTCTAGCAGCGAAGACAACTCCAAAGCTCAGGTGGAAGAATTCAAAAAACTAGCTGAAGAGGCGGGCTACAAGGTAGAGGAATACTCTGTTCCGTCCACAAATGAAATTGCTTCAACCATGAATGTCATGACTGGCAAGGTTGACGCTATCTGGATTCCAATTGACAATACCATTGCGTCAGCTTTTGCGACAGTTGTGTCCAGCAATAAAGAGGCTAAGAAACCGATTTATCCAAGTGCGACAGCCATGGTAGAAGAAGGTGGTCTTGCCTCTGTCGTTGTAGATCAGTATGACCTAGGTGTTGCGACTGGTAAAATGGCAGCTAAAGTCCTTAAAGGTGCCAAACCTGCTGATACTGCAGTAGATATTTTTGATAAAGGTAAATCTGTTATCAATACTAAAAATGCCAAAGAACTCGGTATCACTGTACCAGAAGATGCTCTCAAAGAAGCAGGACAAGTGATTAAATAGAGAGAAAGGAAGTTCGTTGCTCAATGGACTTCTTTTTCTTCTTGTAAATTCTATAACTGAGCTTGCGAAATGTTTAGAAATCTGTTAGAATGAATTATAATTGAATAGCAATCCGCAAGACCAGTAACCTAGGGGAAGTTTGACAGGGAGGGGAGCCAGCGACTGAGAGCTCTCTAGATGAAAGCTAGGCGAATTCACTTGCTTTATGATTGGTAATTAAGGTCTGGCTTGCCAGATAAAAAACGGATGGTACCGCGTGTCAACGCTCCGCTTCGGTGTGAGTGAGACCGCGGTTTTTATTTTTGGAGGAACTATGTCAACAATTGAAGAACGATTGCAGAGTCTGCGTGAGGAAACTTTAGCCCAATTGCAGACCATTACTCTGGAAAATGCTAAGGATATGCAGGAGCTGAAAGTATCTGTCCTAGGGAAAAAAGGGAGTCTTACTGAGATTCTCAAAGGGATGAAGGATGTTTCTGCTGAGATGCGCCCAATTATCGGGAAGCACGTCAATGAAGCACGAGATGTGCTGAATGCAGCCTTTGAAGAAGCTGCTCAAATCTTGGAAGAGCAGAAAGTCGCAGCCCAGCTGGCCAATGACGCCTTGGATGTGACCCTGCCAGGCCGTAAGATTCCAGCTGGAAATCGCCATATTTTGACCCAAACGAGTGAAGAAATCGAAGATATCTTTATCGGTATGGGCTATCAGGTTGTGGATGGTTTTGAAGTTGAGTCAGATTACTATAACTTTGAGCGGATGAATCTACCTAAGGACCACCCAGCACGGGATATGCAGGACACTTTCTACATTACAGAAGAGATCCTCTTGCGTACGCACACATCTCCTGTTCAGGCTCGTGCCATGGATGCCCATGACTTTAGCCAAGGGCCGCTCAAGATGATCTCTCCGGGACGTGTTTTCCGTCGCGATACAGACGATGCGACTCACTCTCACCAGTTTCACCAGATTGAAGGTCTGGTCGTAGGGGAAAATATCTCTATGGCTGATTTGCAAGGAACCTTGCAGCTGATTATTCAAAAAATGTTTGGTGCGGATCGGAAGATTCGTCTACGTCCATCTTACTTCCCATTTACAGAGCCATCTGTCGAAGTGGATGTATCTTGCTTTAAGTGTGGTGGTGCTGGCTGTAATGTCTGCAAGAAGACTGGCTGGATCGAAATCATGGGAGCTGGAATGGTGCACCCAAGTGTCTTGGAAATGAGTGGCATCGATTCGGAGAAATATTCTGGCTTTGCCTTTGGTCTCGGTCAGGAGCGGGTAGCTATGCTTCGCTACGGTATCAACGATATTCGTGGCTTCTACCAAGGCGATGTGCGTTTTTCACAGCAGTTCAAGTAAGAAGTCAGTAGAATAGAACTTGATTTGAACAATCCCATCACGAAAAGCCTGATTAGCAATGTTTGCGGACTTGAAATGCGTGGGAAAGAGGCTCATCAGTATACTAGCTTATAAGACAATTTTAGCTAGGAATATCGCTCACAGCCACTTCTGAGAAAGGAGTGCCCTATGTTAGTTAGAGTTCAGCCAGAAGATCTGGATATTTTGCGGGAGTTACAAGTGCAGACCTACCAAGAAACTTTTGGTCCTTTCATCAAACAGGCAGATTTAGAGCATTATTTTGCCCACGAGCTGGCGCATGAAAGGCTGGAGCAGGAGCTGGCCAATCCTGAGTCTGAGCATTATTTTGTGCTGGACAAGGAGCAAAAGATCGCTGGTTTTCTCAAGTGTAACTGGGGTCAGGCTCAGACAGAGCAGGAATTGGAAGATTCCTTTGAAATTCAACGGATTTATGTACTTGCCTCCCATCAGGGCTTCGGCTTGGGCAAGGAAATGTTTGAATTTGCCTTAGAAGAAGCTGAGAAACGTGGCTTTAGCTGGGCTTGGCTAGGCGTTTGGGAAAGAAATTTTAAGGCGCAGAACTTTTACTTTAAATATGGCTTTGAAAGATTTAGCCAGCATGAATATATCACTGGTGACACAGTCGATATTGACTGGCTTTTAAGGAAGAAATTAAACTAAAAAGACGATAACATCGCTGTTTATTGGGCTTTTAGTGAAAACAGAAATTTATAGAGAGGAATCAATACGACCGAAAAGACGAATGGACTGGCTTTGTCTATGAAATCAAAGCTAGCGCCGCTCGGTCGTAAAATCATCAATATGTTAGTTAGTTATAAATGGTTAAAAGAACTGGTTGATTTGGATGTGACGAGCGCCGAGCTGGCGGAGAAAATGTCTACAACTGGTATTGAAGTAGAAGGAGTCAGCTCGCCAGCTGAAGACCTTTCGAAAATTGTTGTCGGAGAAGTTCTGAGCTGTGAGGATGTACCTGAAACTCACCTGCACCTCTGTCAGGTCAATGTCGGGGAAGAGGAGCCTCGCCAGATTGTCTGTGGCGCACCGAATGTCCGTGCTGGAATCAAGGTTATGGTGGCTGTACCAGGCGCTCGCATTGCAGATAATTATAAGATTAAAAAAGGAAAAATTCGTGGGCTAGAGTCACTGGGCATGATTTGCTCTCTCGGTGAGCTGGGGATTTCTGATTCGGTCGTGCCAAAGGAATTTGCGGATGGCATCCAAATTTTGCCAGATAGTGCTGTGCCAGGAGATGAGGTCTTCCCTTATCTAGACTTGGATGATGAGATTATCGAGCTTTCTATCACGCCAAACCGGGCTGACGCTTTGTCTATGCGCGGGGTGGCACACGAAGTAGCAGCTATCTACGATAAGCCTGTTCATTTCAAAGAATTTCCTTTGACTGAAGGGGATAAAGAGGCTACGGCTAGCTTGTCTGTTGCCATTGAAAGCGAAAAAGCACCGTTTTATGCCGCTCGCATTTTGGACAATGTGACCATTGCCCCAAGTCCTCAGTGGCTGCAAAATCTCCTCATGAACGAAGGAATTCGTCCGATTAACAATGTAGTGGACGTGACTAACTACATCTTGCTCTACTTTGGTCAGCCAATGCATGCCTTTGATCTGGACACATTTGAGGGGGATCAGATTGTTGTGCGGGAAGCGCGTGCTGGTGAAAAACTGGTGACGCTGGACGGCGAAGAGCGGGAGCTGGAAGTTGGAGATTTAGTTATCACTGTGGCAGATAAGCCAGTGGCTCTTGCAGGTGTTATGGGCGGAGCAGCCACCGAAATCTCTGACAAGTCGACTCGTGTCGTTCTGGAAGCAGCTGTCTTTGATGGCAAGTCAATCCGTAAGACAAGTAGCCGTCTGGGCTTGCGTTCTGAGTCTTCTTCACGCTTTGAAAAAGGAATTAACCTTGCAACAGTAACTGAAGCTCTAGATGCTGCAGCAAGCATGATTGCTGACTTGGCAGGTGCAACTGTTCATGCTGGTATTGTCCAAGCAGGACAGTTAGATACGACTGACAAGCAGGTTTCGACTAGCCTTTCAGATGTCAACCGAGTCTTGGGAACAGATTTGACTTATGCAGATATTGAAGATATTTTCCGTCGTCTAGGCTTTGGACTCAGTGGTTCTGCGGATTTCTTCACAGTCAGCGTACCTGCTCGTCGTTGGGATATTAGTATTCCAGCAGATCTTTACGAGGAAATTGCTCGTATTTATGGCTATGACCGCTTGCCAGTTTCCCTACCTCAAGATGCTGGAACGGCTGGCGAATTGACGGCCACTCAGAAGCTACGTCGCAAGGTTCGGACGGTGGCTGAAGGAGCAGGACTGACCGAGATTATTTCCTATGCCTTGACTACGCCAGAAAAAGCTGTCGAATTTACGCTTAATCCTACAAATCTAACGGAGCTTATGTGGCCTATGACAAGGGAGCGCAGTGTTCTCCGCCAAAATATGCTCTCAGGCATGTTGGATACTGTCAGCTACAATGTTGCTCGTAAAAATAAGGATTTGGCCCTGTATGAAATTGGAAAAATCTTTGAACAAACAGGCAATCCGAAGGAAGAATTGCCTAACGAAATCAATAGCTTTGCCTTTGCTCTAACTGGCTTGGTAAGTGAGAAAGATTTCCAGACGCCAGCGACTCCTGTGGACTTCTTCTACGCTAAGGGTGTGGTTGAAGCGCTCTTTGATCGCTTGGGATTAGATGCTGATTATCAAGCAACTGACCAGCTTAAGAGTCTGCATCCAGGTCGGACAGCGCTGATTTCGATCAAAGGTCAGCCAGTGGGCTATGTCGGGCAGGTTCATCCAGTGACAGCTAAGGCTTATGACATCCCAGAAACCTATGTGGCAGAGCTCAATCTGACAGCTATTGAGGCGAGTCTTGAGCCAGAACAGCCTTTTGTAGAAATCACCAAATTCCCAGCTGTTACTCGCGATGTGGCCTTGTTGCTCAAAGCAGAAATCAGCCACAGACAGGTGGTTGAAGCGATTCAAGCTGCCGGAGTGAAACGTTTGACGGATATCAAGCTCTTCGATATCTACTCTGGTGAAAAATTAGGTGTTGGCCTCAAATCTATGGCCTACACTCTGACTTTCCAAAATCCAGAAGACAGCCTAACCGATGATGAAGTCGCTAAATACATGGAAAAAATCCAAAAATCCTTGGAAGAAAATGTTGGAGCAGAAGTGCGCTAGTATATACAAAGAGAAGCAGTCCTTTGGGCTGCTTTTGACTATAAAAGAGCTTTATAAAAGTCTTGATTTATGGTATTCTAGTCCCATAAAGATTTTACAGAAAGAATATTTTAATGGAATATAAAAGAAGTTATGCAGCTGAAATTGTAGCTATTATTATTGTTATTATTGGAGCCTTCATATTCATTGGGGCAATGCAATCACCAAATAGTAGTGGTGGGAACCACAGCGATCGCTTAGAACAGCTAGAGTCTGAACGAAAAGATGCAAAGTTGAATGAAAGCCCGATGACTATTGAAAAAGCCAAAACCTTGGTTAATTCGGATTTTGCACCTGAGAATGAAACACCAGAAGAAGAGCAAAAAAGACTGCAAGCTTTTGTAGAGACCTATAATAAACAATTAGAGTCCGAACAGGCTTCTATCCGAAGAGAAAAGGAATCTGAGCAAGAAATTCTCAATCAAAATAATGAATATGTGGGTCCAATTCTAATTGGTGCAGGTATTATAGTTACTATTTTAGGTGTTTCGGCTTATAAGAAAGCTCATGAGCCTGCAGCTTTTGCTATTTCTGATAATAAGATTGATGTTAAACCCTCTGTTTTCCAAGATATAAATCACATTAATTTAACAAATATTAAGCAAATCGAGTATGAAATTAGACGTGCTTATTCTAAAAATTCGAGATCAACTTATCGCATACTTTATTTTAAAGACGAAGAAGGAAAAACACTGGAAGAGATTGACTTGAATGATCTTGTTGATGCTGATTTCAATACTATTTATAAAGAAATCAGTAAGCGAGCTCCACATATTGAATGGATTTTTCCGGAATAAAAGGAAAGATTGTAGGAAAAGTAATTATGGAAAATGTAAGCCAAATATCCCAATGTCAGACTCTTTGGGCTAGAAATAAATATCTGGTTCTCAGTCATTCCAGTAAGATTTATCTGGAAATCCGCCAATATCTAAAAAGCGACTCAGTGGAAGCAGCACATGTCCAAGATTTAATTGATCAGGCGATAGCCCTACCAGAAAACCGAGGTCAGGTCTATAATGCTTTTCAGCATGTTTGGGGCTATTTTAAGAAAAAAGCTAGCCCAGCTGAAAAAGAAAATTTTATGCTGCTTTTAGAGCGATACCAAGTAGGTCAGGTGAAGCAGGAGATTTTGGTAGAAGCTGTGAAAGATTTGCTTAGAAAGTACCCCAATCCCTATCTGCAACAGTCGACCTTGATATTTGGGGATGATGCAGAAGGCTCGTCCATCAAGGATGACTAACTTTGATCCTCTAGAAGAAGCAAGAAATTCTACATCTCCAGTCAAGTTAGGCTGGAGAATTTTCTATTTTTAGATAAAAAAATGCTATACGATTGACAAACAAAACAGACAATTGTAGAATATAATTATAAACTACAAATGTAGAAAAGGAGAAAGCAATATGACTGTTTCAAAAAAGTCCTTTATCGGTATTCTATCTCTGACAGTAGCAGTTTCACTGGCTGCTTGCTCAAGCAATGCTAATCAGGGAGGAAATGCTAACTCATCACAGAATACCCAAAGCCAAACATCACAGCCTGCGCAAGAACAGACTTCTTCATCCAATGCAGGCCAGACCAGCAATCTAAACGGACGCTACCAAGCAAGCGACCATGATGGTGACCAGCATGTCCTAGAAATCAATGGTTCGACTGGTACTTGGACTGAGACCGAGGTCGATGGCAGTAAGGAAATCAAACAGGTACAAGTAGATGCAGCGAAGCAGAGACTAATTGTCGGTGACGATGTCAAAAGCTATCGTCAAAATGGCAACCAGCTGATTGTGAACGAATTGGATGATGATCCAGACACTCTGATCTTTACTAAGCAGTGAAGCGTTTCTCAATCTGCTCAGAAAAAGAGTGTGCGAAGCGTAAAGAAAAAGAAACAAGAACGGTTTCAGTATATGAACTGAAGCCCTTGTTTCTTTTTTATTTTATGAATTTCTTTCAAGGAATGTTTCTTACTTAGGGAATCGCTATACGACTTAGTGATTTTCGTGTGAATCTGGTTACCATTAGTCTCATATGTTTTTCTAGCTTGCTTCTTTATGATATAATGATCTTTAATAACTCAAAGGAGGACAGCTTTGTTTTTAGCTTTTAAAGAGATTGTCTACAGTCGCGGACGCTATCGTTTAGTGGTTGCTGTGGTCTTTCTCATTACCTATATGGTTTTCTTTTTGTCTAGTCTTTCTGTCGGTTTGGCTAGGCTCAATCGCTTGGCTCTGGACCAATGGCAGGCTGATTCAATTGTCTTGTCGGAGTACGCCAATAAGAATCTAATAGCTTCGACTCTAAAGGAAGAGGAGTATAGTAGCCTGCTTCAAGGGGACTCAATTGCGGCTTTGGGACAGACGGCAGCAGTGGCCAATTATGAAGATGGGACTGATAAACTCAATGCTCAGGTTTTTGGTCTCTCTTGGGATAGTTTTCTAGCGCCTGACATTATTGAGGGACGTCCTGCTGAGAATGCTTATGAAGTTATTGCGGATAAACGCCTCCAGCAAAAAGGTGTCAAACTAGGCGACCAGCTTCAGCTCAATGGCAGTGAGCGCCTCTATCAGGTTGTTGGCTTCACAGAAGATAATAGCTTCTTTACGCAACCTGTAATTTTTATGGATCTAGATGATTTCAGGGAATTAAAGTACGGCTCTAGTCAGGTTAAGAATATCAGCGCACTTGTGGTCAAAGATAGTCAAAAGATTGAAGAAACTGGGCTTAGTCAGCTTTCTATGAGTGATTTTATAGAAAATATCCCTGGTTATCAGCCTCAGGTACTGACTTTTTCCTTTATGATTGGGGCCATGGTTCTGATTACTTTTTTAGTATTGGGAATTTTCATGTACATCATTACTATTCAGAAGACTCAACTTTACGGTATTATGCGGGCCCAAGGGATTGCCAGCGGGAAGATTATTGCTTCTATTTTCTGGCAGATTTTCATCCTATCCACTCTGGGAATCAGCTTAGCTGTCTTGGCTCTTTTGGGAACCCAGCTAGTCTTGCCAGCCTCTATGCCGTTTTACAGTGATTGGCGAGCTTATGCTGGATTGATTGTCCTGATTGTTTTCATGTCGCTGGCCGGCGGGCTCTTGTCCATTCACCGGGTTCTGAAAATTGACCCTATCACAGCGATCGGAGGTGAGTAAATGCCAATCATAGAACTAAAAGGGGTTACAAAAGAATATGGTCAGGGACATACGCTGGTTCAAGCCCTGAAACCAACTGATTTCCAACTGGAAGCGGGGCAGTTTGTAGCTATTATTGGGCCGTCAGGATCAGGGAAAACAACTTTTCTGACCTTGCTAGGGCATTTACAAACTCCTTCAAAAGGACAGATTCTCCTGCATGGGAAAGATACTTCCCAGCTCAAGGAAAAGGAACGGGCTGCTCTACGCTTCAATGATTTTGGCTTTATTTTGCAGGCTTCCAATCTCATTCCTTTTTTGAAAATCGAAGACCAGTTTCAGCTGATTGACCGCTTATCTAAAAAGGAAAGTACGGATCTAGACAGTCTGATTGAGTTGCTGGATCTACAAGGAACACTCAAGCAGTATCCCAAAGAATTGTCCGGTGGGGAACGGCAGCGAGCTGCTATCGCCAGAGCGCTTTACAATAGCCCAGATATTATCTTGGCTGATGAGCCGACAGCTAGTCTGGATACGGAGCGGGCGAAGCGCGTGGTCCATCTGCTCAAAGAAGTGACTCAAAAATTCAACAAGAGCGTAGTCATGATTACCCATGATACCCGTCTGCTGGACGAGGTTGACAAGGTTTATGAGATGCAAGACGGAGTGCTGACTCAAGTCCGATAAAGATGTAGCCAAAAAAATAGTTTGGGACAAGGAGAATGCCGCAATTCATGATCAGGCAAAGCATCAGCTTGATTGAACAGACAAACAAACACGGTTCCATGTTCAGGAACCGTGTTTCGTTTTCTTCATTTTCTGGTGATTTTCAGGATTTATTTTGGTAGTACGGGCTTTGTGGAGGAGGACCTCCAACCAGCTGCGTTTTTGGATGCGCTCTCTGACTTGCCCATTCTTTCGACTTTCTAGGTATTCGCCTAGATTTTTTGCTTTGATAAACTCTGTGATTCCCATATTATTTTCCTAGGCAGAATTGGCTGAAGAGTTGAGTGATGAGTTCGTCTGGTGCGGCGTCACCAGTGATTTCTCCTAGGATTTCCCAAGTGCGGGTCAGATCGACTTGGAGAAGATCCACTGGCATGCCTAGTTCCAGTCCCTGATTGACGGCTTGCAGGCTTTCGACAGCCTTTTCGATGAGAGAGATGTGGCGGGTATTGGACAGGTAGGTGGCGTCTTGTTCGACAATGCCAGCATTTTCAAAGAAGAGCTGATTGATACGATCCTCGATTTTATCAATATTTTGGTTGTGGAGGACGGAAATCTTGATAGCATCTGCTGGTAGCTGGTCTAGTTCAATCTTCTCTTCAAGGTCAGTCTTGTTCAGCAGGACGATGCGATTGCTGTCTTGACTGATTTCAAGCAACTGGCGGTCTTGCTCGGTCAGAGGCTCGCTGGCGTTTAAAACTAATAGAACCAAGTCAGCTTCCTGCAGGGCTTTTTTAGAGCGCTCAACGCCAATCTGCTCCACAAGATCATCCGTTTCCCGAATGCCTGCGGTGTCAATAAGCTTGAGAGGGACGCCGTTGATATTGACGTACTCCTCGATCACATCACGAGTCGTCCCCTCGATATCGGTCACAATGGCCTTGTCCTCACGCAGAAGATTGTTGAGGAGGCTGGATTTACCAACATTAGGTCGACCGATGATAGCAGTAGAAATACCTTCGCGCAGAATCTTGCCTCGTCGTGCAGTTTTGAGAAGATGGGTCAGAAGTTGCTCAAATTCTAGCGTTTTTCCACGAATGATTTCCGTCGTTGCTTCCTCAACATCGTCGTACTCAGGATAGTCGATGTTGACCTCGACCTGAGCCAGTGTGTTGAGGATTTCCTGACGGGTGCTGTTGATAAGGTCGGAAAGAGAGCCATCCAACTGCTTGACAGCATTGTTCATGGCTTTATCGGTCTTGGCGCGGATGATGTCCATGACAGCCTCAGCCTGAGTCAAGTCCACGCGCCCATTGAGAAAGGCCCGCTTGGTAAATTCGCCAGGATCTGCCATTCTAGCTCCTTCGCGGATAGCAAGCTGTAGGATTTCATTGGTCACCGCAATCCCACCGTGGGTGTTGATCTCGATGATATCCTCACGGGTGAAAGTCTTGGGAGAGCGCATAGCGCCGACCATGACCTCATCCAGAATCTCCTGATTTTGAGGGTCGATGATATGACCGTAGTTGAGTGTGTGGCTGGCCACTTTGCTTAAATCCTTGCCTTTAAAGATTTTTTGTGCAATAGCAAAGCTGTCCGTCCCGCTTAGTCTGACGATACCGATGGCTCCTTCCCCAAGAGGGGTCGAAATGGCAGCGATGGTATCAAATTCTCGTGTTATCATATATATCCTTCCTGGAAATCTATTTTGCAAGTATCTGCCCAAAATTCACCCAAAAAGTTTTTGAGACTTTTGCATCATTTTGTCCTTGTTTTGCATTAATTAATAGGTATAGTGAGAAAGTGGTAGTTAAATCCTTGTGCCTTAGTAAAATGCGATCGATGTCTAGAGCTTCTTCCTTGATTTTACCAATATTCATAAAAGAAAAACAGCTGTTGGGTAGGAAATTTATTTTACTCTAAACCTGTTCCTATCTTGCTAGTCAGTAGGAAAGAACCATCTTCATTTTTTGAAAAAGTTAGGATGACGGCTTGATATTTGCTTCCTCCTGGTAAGTAGGTGATGGTTTTTAATTCAGAGCCGCTGACAGTGGAAGTGGTTTCGTCAGTTGGTTTGCCGTGGTCGCGAATGACGTCGTCGTATTTTGTTCCGCCTGCACCTCTTTTCAAAATATCACCCTCTTTGAGTGCATCAAATTCTGCTTTTGTCCATGTAAACTTCGCGCTTTCTTCTTTTTCCTTTTCTTCTTCTCTTTCTGACGAATCAATATAGGAACGATAAGAGCTCGAAAGAGTATCAAATCTTTTTCCCATTTCATTGAACATACGGGAATAGAATGATAGAGTGACCAGTGCGATGATTAAGGAAAAAAAGGAAATGACAGAGCCGATTATAGCCAAAGTTTTCGGTTTCTTTTGGTTAATAATGAGGCCGATAATAGCCAGGATAAGAGCAATAGTGCCGATAAAAAAAGATAGATAATTGATGATTGGTATCCAGGAGCCAAGTAAAGCGATTGCTCCAAAGACAATGGCTAAAATACCTAAAACTTTATTTTCTTGCTGCATCATAACAACCTCCTCAGATTTTCTATGGTTTACTACTTGAAATATGTATTTCTTTTAGTAATTTGCCTATCTTCATTGTAGCGTAAAATAGAACTAGGAGCAAGATTTTAAGGAGATTTTCGTGAAATGGAGCACTGTTAAAATGCGATAAACCGTTTAAAGAGCTGAAAACACTTTCAAATTTCAAAGAATTGTGATATACTAAACATAGTTGATTTGAGGAGGTGCTATGGAAACTCTAAAGAAACTAGCAGGCATCAAGGCTGCTGAATTTGTCGAAGACGGGATGGTGGTCGGTCTGGGAACAGGTTCGACTGCTTACTATTTTGTCGAGGAAATTGGTCGACGTATCAAAGAGGAAGGCTTGCAGATTACTGCAGTCACTACCTCTAGCGTGACTAGCAAGCAAGCAGAAGGCTTGGGCATTCCGCTGAAATCCATCGATGAAGTGGATCAGGTCGATGTGACCGTTGATGGAGCTGATGAAGTGGATCCTCAGTTCAACGGCATCAAAGGCGGAGGCGGAGCCCTGTTGATGGAGAAAGTTGTCGCGACACCTTCCAAGGACTACATCTGGGTGGTCGATGAAAGCAAATTGGTCCAAAAGCTAGGTGCTTTCAAGCTGCCAGTCGAAGTAGTGCAATATGGTGCAGAGCAAGTTTTCCGTCGCTTTGTAGAGGCAGGCTACAAGCCAAGTTTCCGTGAAAAAAATGGCCAACGTTTTATCACGGATATGCAGAACTTCATTATTGATCTAGATTTGGGTGTAATCGAAAATCCAGTCGAATTTGGCCGAGAATTAGATCATATTGTGGGCGTTGTTGAGCACGGACTTTTCACCAAAATGGTCAACAAGGTGATCGTCGCTGGTCAAGGTGGCGTAAACATTTTAGAAGCAAATAACTAGAAAAGAGGTTTTCATGTCAAAATTTAATCGTATTCACTTAGTCGTTATGGACTCAGTCGGCATTGGGGCAGCACCAGATGCTAACAATTTTGTTAATGCAGGGGTGCCAGATGGAGCTTCCGATACGCTGGGACATATTTCTAAAGCAGTCGGTCTAGATGTGCCAAATATGGCTAAGCTAGGTCTGGGAAATATCGAGCGTGAGCAAGCCTTGAAAACTGTACCAGCTGAGGAAAATCCAAGTGGTTACTATACTAAATTAGAAGAAGTTTCTTTAGGAAAAGACACGATGACAGGACACTGGGAAATCATGGGCCTGAACATTACCGAACCTTTTGATACTTTCTGGAATGGCTTCCCAGAGGAAATCTTGACTAAAATTGAAGAATTTTCTGGACGTAAAGTTATTCGTGAGGCTAACAAACCTTATTCTGGCACGGCAGTTATTGATGACTTTGGCCCTCGTCAGATGGAAACAGGCGAGCTGATTATCTACACCTCAGCTGACCCAGTATTGCAAATTGCGGCACACGAAGAAGTGATTCCTTTGGACGAGCTCTATCGGATTTGTGAATACGCTCGCTCAATTACCTTGGAACGACCTGCGCTTCTGGGACGGATCATCGCTCGCCCTTATGTGGGTGAGCCAGGTAACTTCACTCGTACAGCCAATCGCCATGACTATGCAGTTTCTCCATTTGAGCCAACTGTTTTGGACAAGCTCAATGAAGCTGGTATTGATACTTATTCAGTTGGTAAGATTAACGATATTTTCAACGGTGCTGGGATCAACCACGACATGGGGCATAACCAGTCTAATAATCATGGCGTAGACAATTTGGTTAAGGCTATCCAGTCTGAGGACTTCAAGTATGGCTTCTCATTTACCAACTTGGTAGACTTCGATGCTCTTTATGGTCACCGTCGTGATCCGCATGGCTATCGTGATTGTCTGCAGGAGTTTGACGCTCGCTTGCCGGAAATCATTGAAAACATGCGGGAAGATGACTTACTCATGATTACTGCTGACCACGGTAATGACCCGACCTATGCTGGAACAGACCACACTCGTGAGTACATTCCGCTCTTGGTTTTTGGTAAATCACTCAAGGGGAATGGACACTTGCCTGTCGGACACTTTGCGGACATTTCAGCAACCATCGCTGACAACTTCGGTGTGGACAAGGCTATGATCGGTGAAAGCTTCTTGGACAAATTGGTATAAGCATAAGAGAGTGAGGAAAATATTTAATGACAACATTATCTGAGAAAATCAAAGCAACGGCAGCCTTTCTGAAAGAAAAAGGCATGGCAGAACCTGATTTTGGGCTGATTTTGGGCTCTGGTTTGGGAGAATTGGCTTCTGAAATCGAAAATGCCGTTAGTCTTGACTATGCGGATATTCCAAACTGGGGTCGCTCAACTGTCGTTGGCCACGCTGGAAAATTAGTCTATGGAGACTTGGCAGGACGTAAAGTCTTGGCGCTGCAAGGCCGTTTCCATTTCTATGAAGGAAATCCTTTAGAAATCGTTACTTTCCCAGTGCGTGTGATGAAAGCTCTTGGTGCGACAGGTGTTATTGTTACCAATGCTGCCGGAGGTATCGGTTATGGTCCTGGTACGCTTATGGCGATTACTGACCACATCAATATGACGGGTCAAAATCCTTTGATTGGTGAAAACTTGGATGAATTTGGTCCACGTTTCCCTGACATGTCTAAATCTTATACACCAGAATACCGTGCAACTGCTCATCAAGTCGCTGATAAGCTTGGCATTAAGCTGGATGAGGGTGTCTATATCGGTGTCACCGGTCCAACTTACGAAACGCCAGCAGAAATCCGTGCTTATAAGACGCTCGGAGCAGATGCAGTTGGCATGTCTACTGTTCCCGAAGTGATCGTGGCTGCCCACTCAGGATTGAAAGTCCTCGGTATTTCATGCATTACCAATCATGCTGCTGGATTCCAAGAAGAGCTTAATCACGAGGAAGTGGTTGAAGTGACAGAGCGTGTCAAAGGTGATTTCAAACGATTACTTAAAGCCATTCTTGCTGAATTGTAAGAAAATAAAATATTAAACGAAGGAAAGGTAGAGCGAGGCGTTCAGATGTGAACACAAGCGGAAAACTATCTTTCAAATAAACACAGAAAGGAAGGGCGTCTGAGTTTGAATTGAACTCGGGCTAGAGGCGGTGCAAAAAAGATAAATCTACCTAGATGCAGTCGCATCTTCGTTCGATTTCCTATTTTTGCCTTGCCTCTTTTAAGCCCTTAGTATCTTATATTATGTCTATCCATATTGCTGCTAAGCAGGGTGAAATTGCTGATAAAATTCTCTTGCCGGGTGATCCGCTTCGTGCTAAGTTTATTGCGGAAAATTTTCTAGAAGATGCCGTTTGCTTTAACGAAGTGCGGAACATGTTTGGCTACACTGGTATTTACAAGGGTCAGCGGGTTTCTGTCATGGGAACTGGGATGGGAATGCCGTCTATTTCCATCTATGCGCGTGAGTTGATTGTTGACTACGGTGTGAAAAAGCTGATTCGTGTGGGAACGGCTGGTTCGCTCAATGCAGATGTTCACGTTCGTGAATTGGTTTTAGCTCAAGCGGCTGCGACCAACTCAAACATTATCCGCAATGACTGGCCTCAGTATGATTTTCCGCAGATTGCCAGCTTTGACTTGCTGGACAAGGCTTATCATATCGCTAAAGATCTGGGTATGACGACCCATGTCGGAAATGTTTTGTCGTCAGATGTTTTCTATTCGAACTATTTTGAGAAAAATATCGAGCTGGGCAAATGGGGCGTAAAAGCTGTTGAAATGGAAGCGGCAGCCCTTTACTATCTGGCTGCTCAGCACCAGGTAGATGCTCTGGCTATCATGACCATTTCTGATAGTTTGGTCAATCCTGACGAAGATACGACAGCAGAGGAACGCCAAAATACCTTCACCGATATGATGAAGGTTGGTTTGGAAACCTTGATTGATTAAGCATGAATCTAGATTTAAAAGAGGAAATTCTCTTTGCGATTTCCCGTTATGACTATGCTTATGCCTATAAACTGGCGCAGCAGTTGATGGGAAATTCCTCGATTGTAACCAGCCTATTGGCTATTCTGGCAGAGCGAAGAGAGCTCAATATTCTGCCAGCCATGGATGAAGAGTTGAAGACTGCCTTGCAGACGCAAAGCGGTTTTCAGCTTTTTTGTCATACCGATTTGGCTGACGAGCAGCTGGCCAACTATCTCTATGATTTAGAAGCCAAGCTGCGCAATGAGCAGATTATTGACTTCGTTCGGGCGGTCAGCCCAGCGATTTATCGGATTTTCATGCGCTTGATCAAGCTGGAAATCCCTGATATTGAGCACTTTATCCATAATTCTCGTGAAGCCAGCTATGACCGCTGGAAGTTTGAACGGATGCGGGAGTCGGATTATGCTGCCTTACAGGTCTTTCATGCGGAAAGCACGGTCAATTCATCCAGTCTGACAGAGTTGATTTTGCATTTGGATCTGCCAGAGTCTGTTAAGGAAGAGGTCAGGCAGCTGCGAGAATTGGAGAAGTCAGTCCGAAATCCGCTGGCTCATCTGATTAAGCCCTTTGATGAGGCAGAATTATATCGGACAACTGGTTTTTCCTCCCAGCATTTTATGGAGATTTTGGTGGACTTGGCACGATTTACAGGGATTGTCTACGATCGGGAACATTTTTATTTTGATGAGGCAAACCGCTTGGTTAGAGCTTTATTGACAGGAGAGGAAAATGGATAAAATACAGCAGTTGCAAGACATGATTGACCAAAGTCAGAATATCGTCTTTTTCGGTGGGGCAGGCGTCTCGACCGAGTCTAATATCCCTGACTTTCGCAGTTCGGATGGGATTTATAGTGTCAAGTTGGGTCGGCATTTTACGGCAGAGCAGCTGGTTTCACATACTATGTTTGAGCGCTATCCGCAGGAGTTTTTTGACTTTTACAAGAAGTATCTGCTTTATCCGGATGCTAAGCCCAATGCGGCTCATGTCTACTTGGCGGATTTGGAGAAAGCAGGCAAGCTCAAGGCTGTGGTGACGCAAAATATTGATAGCCTGCACGAAATGGCTGGCTCAAAAAATGTCCTCAAGCTGCACGGCAGTGCGGATAGAAATTTTTGTTTAGGCTGTCAGCGCTTTTATGATTTGGAGGCTTTTCTTGCTCTGCCTGGAACGGTGCCTTACTGTTCTGACTGCGGTGGCGTGATTAAGCCTGATGTGACCCTCTATGAAGAGCCCTTGGATATGGAGACCTTCCAGCAAGCCGCGCAGGCCATTCATCAAGCCGACCTGCTGATCATCGGGGGCACCTCCTTGGTGGTCTATCCCGCAGCCAGTCTCATCCAGTACTTTGCTGGCAAGCATCTGGTCGTTATCAATAAGACCAGCATTCCACAGGATAAGCAAGCTGACCTCGTCATCGAAGGCAAGATTGGGGAAGTGTTTACGCAGTTGAGGCAGTAAAACTAAAAACATTTTTTGCTAGGAATGTTTGGTTAGAAAACAAAATTTTGTCTAGTCATTTATGATATCGTGAGCCATAAGCGGCGCTTGAAGCTGGCAAAGCTTTTGGAAGGCTATGGCGTGAGGGTTCAGCGCTCCTGCTTTGAGCTGGCCCTTGAGAAGCTGGACTTTGACTGTCTGGTGAGAGAGCTGAGAGCTTTTTATCAGGCAGAAGAAGGGGACAATATCATTATCTATCTGGGGCATAAGGAAGAGGAGGCTGGGACAAAAGTCCTAGCCTCTCAATTGTCTTTGGATTGTCGAGCAAGACGCAGTGGTTGAGTGGGCTCTACTAGGCTGATTTCATCAGCTTTTACAGCCCTATTCAACTGTGCGGAGGTGGGACGACGAAATCGAATTCTAACGAATTACCGATTTCTGTTCCACTCTCTATGATGGCGCGGAGTTGCTTGAGGATATTTTGTTCTTTTAAGCTGTTATTTCTGAGCGAGACGTGGTATAATGGAGTTAGGTTTTAGCTAGTTTCTAAGAGGTACAAGATGTTGTGGGGCTCTTCTGAGGCTTTATACAAGATATGCGGTTAGAACCCTCCATATCCTCGCGAGGGGACGGAAACAAAGAGGCGACACCCGTTGAGAGGGCGATGGCTGCGTTAGAACCCTCCATATCCTCGCGAGGGGACGGAAACTTAGTGTCATTACCAGCATAATATCATACTTGCTTTCGTTAGAACCCTCCATATCCTCGCGAGGGGACGGAAACATATTAACCAGCTCTTCAAAAAAATCACTAGCAGCTAGTTAGATCCCCACTAGCAGCTAGTTAGATCCCCCCTAATCCTCGAGAGGGGACGGAAACTCATTAGTCAGAGCCATGCGAGAGACCTTGTCTGTTAGCCCCCCCAATCCTCGAGAGGGTACGGAAACTTGAAAATATAAGTACTTATTAGCCTCAGTGCGTTAGTTAGAACCCCCACAATCCTCGAGAGGGTACGGAAACCATTGCGTTCCATAGTGTTAAAAAGTTCTACAATCGTTAGCCCCCCATAATCCTCGCGAGGGGACGGAAACATACCAATTTCGTATGCTTCGTATGTTTGTTTTGGTTAGAACCTCCCCAATCCTCGAGAGGGTACGGAAACTCATCTCTGGCCAACAGTTCTTTTTGCTGCGGAGTCAGTTAGAACCCCCTAATCCTCGCGAGGGGACGGAAACTTATCATCGATATCCGCAGTCATTGTCTTAACGACCGGTTAGACCCCCCTAAACCTCGAGAGGGTACGGAAACTGAGGATCGTCTTCTCGGTTAGCTGATCTAGCTTTCGGTTAGAATCCCCTAATCCTCGAGAGGGTACGGAAACGCCATGCCAGCATCTTTAATAAAATCAATCATTGTTAGAACCCTCCATATCCTCGAGAGGGTACGGAAACTTACTCTCCTAAATAATCAGCAAGTGCTTTTTTCGTTAGAACCCTCCATATCCTCGCGAGGGGACGGAAACTTTTCTTCTTCTGAAAGACTAGCCCAAGCTTCTTTAGGTTAGCCCCCCCAAATCCTCGAGAGGGTACGGAAACTCATAGGTTACAGCAGGATAGCAATTCTTTTTCAGGTGAGACCCACACTAATCCTCGCAAGGGTACGGAAACGCACAAGCCCAGTGCGCAAGCAAAGCGCTATCCATCGTTGGAACCCCCATATCCTCGCGAGGGGACGGAAACTTACGACCATTTACACCATAATCAACATACAACAATGGTTAGACCCCCCAAAATCCTCGAGAGGGGACAGAGTGGACGGGGGCTTTTTTACTTTTCCTCAGCTTCTTGCTTTGCCAAGAAAGAAGGATCTTGACTGTTAAATATCGTTTTTTCAAATGCTTCAAAAAACATTGACAACGCTTTCATAACTTGATATAATAAGCTGAGTAAATAATAATCGTTCTAAAGGGCGCCATGAAATCGGTGAAAGATTCTTTTGCCTTTTTCGGGCGCTTTTGCAGTATAGAGAGGAGACCGTGTGAAGAAAGTAGAGTTACATTTATCAAAGACAAGACTAAAAGATGAAGAATTGATCAGTAAGCTTCAGGGCTTTTTGATGGCAAGCATTTCGCCAGACTTTGCGACCTTTCTCCATGAGCAGGAGACCAATCCCTACTCGATGAATCTGAGTTCCACGCGCGATGAGTCGGTGTGGGTTGTCAATTTGCTTTCAGAAGAGGCGGAACGGCAAATGCTAGCTCCTTTATTAAACTTGGAAACCATTAAGCTAGAGAGCTATGCTGAGGAAATCCTTGTCAAAAAGGTGGAAATCCACTCCCTATCCCAGAAGGCTTTGCTGGATATTTACCAAGATGATGATGCTTCCCACCTGATACGGGTGCATTTTTATACGCCAACGACCTTTAAGCGACAGGGGCAGTTTGTGCTATTTCCAGACACGCGTCTGATCTTTCAAAGTTTGATGCAAAAATACAGTCGACTGGTGGAAGGAAGAGCGGAAATCGAAGAGGAGACCCTACAGTTTTTAGCAGACCATAGCCAAATCACCAGCTATCATCTAAAAAGTCATTATTTTCCAATTCATGGACGAAAATACCCCGCCTTTGAAGGCAGGGTGACGATTCAGATAAAGGGAGCATCCACACTAAAAGCTTATGCGCAGATGCTCCTAAAATTCGGTGAGTATGCCGGAGTCGGCACAAAGTGTAGCCTAGGAATGGGAGGGATGAGAATTGAAGAAAGAAAAGGTTGAGTGACTATCAACCTTTCCTCATCTGATAGACCTGAAGGGAAACCAAGTTTCAAAAATAGAAAAAACACCTAGATCCTGCAGTAAGCTGCCTGCTTCTAGGTGTTTTACTTTATTTATCAAACTGTACTTCCTCGATCAGATACTCGATAAAGCGCTCGCCCATCTTGGACAGGCTAGCCTTTTCGTGCTGGATATAGACCAGCTCGATTGGGTCATCGATATCCAGAGGGATGGAGACGATATTGTCGCCATTGAGGTTGCTGTTGAGAATACCGGTTGCAATCGTGTAGCCATCCAGACCGATCAAAAGGTTAAAGAGGGTCGCGCGGTCGCTGACTACGATAGATTTTTTATGGTGCTCCTGAGAGAGAATTTCCTCAGAAAAGTAGAAGGAGTTGTGAGTACCTTGGTCATAGCTGAGATAGGGGAAATCCTCCAAGTCCGACAGTTGCACCAGCTTTTTCTTGGCCAGCGGGTTGGACTTGCTGACAAAGATATGGGGCTGTGCTGTGAAGAGATGAGTCGCAATCAGATGGCTATCATCCAGCATTTTAGAGAGGACATCACGGTTGTAGCTGTTGAGGAAGAGGACACCGATCTCGCTGCGGAAGTTCTTCACGTCATCAATGATTTCCCAAGTCCGAGTTTCCCGCAGAAAGAGCTCGTATTTCTCCATGTCGCTTTTTTTGAGCAATGAAACAAAGGCATTGACTACAAAGGCATAGTGCTGGGCAGAGACGCTAAAAAGCTCGCGGTGGGCGACAGGATTTTTGTATCGCTCTTCTAAAAGCTGAGTCTGCTCCACCACTTGGCGGGCATAGGAAAGAAACTCCATGCCGTCCTTGGTCAAGGTAATTCCTTTGGGATTGCGAATGAAAATCTCGATGCCCATTTCATTTTCCAAATCCCGCACAGCGTTGGACAAGCTAGGCTGGGTGATAAAAAGTTGCTTGGCAGCCTCGTTCATGCTACCTGTCTCGACGATTTTGATAATGTAGTGTAATTGTTGAATTCTCATAGGTCTATTTTATCACAAACTGGGGATTTTTTCCTGATAAATCAGAAGTTTAGAGAATGTTTGCCTGCTAAAGTTTCCTATGCTAAAATGAAGGAAATAAGGAGGGCGATATGGCCAAAGATGATGACTATAAAAATCGTTTGGTAGGACTACCCATTACTATTTTTATAGTATTTCTGACAATTTGCTTAATGATTCCACTTGGAAAGGTGATGATCATGTGGGGGCTTAAATCTGCTTATGAGGGACTTGGGCGAAGCAGCATGTCTTCATCTGTTCGTCAAAAGTCATCAGAGGAGCTTCTGTTAGAAGAGAAAGTTTTAGAGAGAGGAAACCATCGTTTTACATGGACAACTGATGACATCGTTAATCTGCAAATTAAGGATACCGCTGCTGGTCAAAACGGAGCTTCTCTGGATCAAATCCTTGAAAAGCATGGCAAGGCTTCAAGCTTTTTTTATACTGAGAGCAATGGGAATATTGAATTAGACTATACAAGTGAGATTATTCAAGGCCGTCATAGTCATCTAAGTTTAACATTTGAAAAAGATGGAGCAGGATATCATCTAATTAGAAAGAGCGCGAATATTCTTGATGAGGCTTATCCAACTTTGCCTCAGGGAAATAGTCCCCATCTCTGGACAAAGGATGAGATTGCTGGTTTACAAGTTCGTGACGAGAGCACAGGCAATCCTGGCATGTCCTACGAAGAAATCATTCAATTATTTGGTCTACCTAGAGAATCAGAAGTTTTTATTTCGCACTTGGATGCGGCTGATAGGCAGCATATTGGCTTGGAACTCCAATACTTAACTTCAGATGAAAGATATAATAATGAATGGGTTCATTTAATCTTTCATCGTCAAGAAGATGGCGTCTTTCGGTTGACGACAGTTACTAGTCATATCGATAGAAGAGAAAGATAGGGAGATTGATGGTCTCCTTAGGTGGCCAAAGTAAGCAGAAAAGACGGGGAATTTGGACTTTCTTCTGAATAAACAGACTGAAGTACATTTTGCAATCTCGATCTATTCGTGATATGATGAGTTTTTAGACTGATAAGGAGTTGTTATGAAGAGACGAGAAGATTCGTTTGAAGATCTTGCTTTCGAGCTAGAAAAGCAAACCTATAAATCCAAGTTTTTGCCATTGATGGTAGTAGCTATTGTTGTATTTTCTATCATTGGAACAGTTTTTTTAACACTTTCTCTATCAGGAAAAAGCAAAGCCAAGCAGACGCCAACTCCGTCTAGCCAGATTAGTTCATCAACAAATAGTTTGGAAGATGAGAAAGCTGAAGCAGAACAATTCGCTAAAAGTCTTATCGTTTCTCCAGAAAAAAGCGGTCCCTTTCTTTGGACAGTTGAAAAGGCAGTCGCGCTTCCCATAAACAAATACAAGGGCGGAGCCGTCTTGGAAGATGTTTTACAGGAATTTGGGAAACCAGTTCAAGGTGGGGCCTGGATTGATTTTTTGCCAAATCATAAAGTTCAAAAACATATTCGCCTTATCTGGGAATCGAAAGATGGTAGTATGGGCTATGTATCTTTAACCTTTGCTGAATTTGATGGTGTCTATAAGCTCATTTCAAAATACCATTTTAGCCTTTCAAGTGATAAAATTCAGGTGGATAACAATCCTAAAAGATCCTTTTTATGGACGCAAGCATACATCGATAGTCTTGTTATTGGTGCTAGAGAAGGAACAGCTAAAGGTACACCATATGATGAGATTGTTTTAAAAGTCGGCTTACCTCTATATCAGACGATTTCTGGAGACGACAATCAACTGAAGATGCGGGTTGATTATGTTAATCCAGATTCTTGGCAAAATCCAGAACAATTGAAAAGAGTTCATTTAGAATTCTACAAGCAAGGAGATGGAAGATGGCGTTTAGTGTCTAAAGAAAGTGAGTAAACTAAATCGATAAGAAAGAGGAGGAAAATGAGGAGAAGTAGCAAGAAAAAACGTGATCTTCATTCGTTTAGAGAGATCAAAAGAGACCTTTATCGTCAACAAAAGCTAAAACGAGAAGAGCTCAGAATGATGACGATGAAGGAGGAGAAAAAAAGAATTAGCTTGGCTTTTACCCTTCTTTGTTTGGCAATCTCTTTTGCTTTGTTCTTTGGCTTCTATTATTTATCGCAACAGGTTCCTAACAAAGCCGAACTGAAGTACAAATATGACGATAAATCCTCGTCAGTTAGTGGAGACAGCTCGGCTAGTCAGCAAAATGATGATGAATCAAAATTGACCCAAGAACAAAAGGAACTGAAAAAGAAAATTGTTGAGGAAGATGAAGAGAAATTTGCTTTTAATTGGACATTGGATAATTTTGTAGAGCTCAAGGTGGAAAATGGGGGGACTAATAGTCCAACTTTAGAAGAAGTTATTGCGAAATATGGTAAGGGTTCAGATGTGAGTTTTGCTAAAAAAGAAGTGACACTGACTTATAAGACAAGAATTATAGATGTTCCGAGATATGGCGCGTCGGGACATCCTCAGGAAATCAGTTTGAGCTTTTATGACCCTGATTCAAATGGGAAGACCTACTATTTGATAAATAAAAGTGCAGTATATTTAGATGACAGTAGATATCTTCCAGCGACAAAAGATAAATTTGTCTTTAAGTGGAAATCAGAAGATATGGATACATTAAAAATAGGTGATTGGCGGTATGGCAAAGGCGGGATGACTTATCAAGAGGTTGTTGAGCGTTTTGGATTGCCTTCACATACAAATATTTCGGGAAGTGATACAGATTATAGTCCGTTAACATTGCAAGTGAATTATATTAATATTCGTCGTTCAAATACAGAACGGAAAAGTGACAGGGTGTCCTTGAATTTTAGAAGACAGGAGGATGGCAGTTTTTGTTTGGCAGATGTAACAAGCGAATTTGACAAGAGCTGGTAAGACTGTAATTCCTTGGAGAAAATTTGAAAGTTCTAATGTTTTTTCTATCTTGACAATCCTTATCGCTAACGATATAATGTTTACAATTTAACCTTTAATCAAGTCCAGTGAGGCTGCAAGGTAGGAAAAACGGTATAAGAGGCAATTTGACTGCCTTGTTTTTTGCGAAACCTTGCTGCGGCGAGGTTTTTTCTTGTAGAAAGTGAGGTTGTCATGGTTAGTGACAGTTGTAAAAAGAGATTTGGCAAGATTATGCTGGAGCAAATGGAGCTCTTGGAGCAGGTAGAAATTGCGCCTCAGATTTTTTCGATGCGCCTGAGAGGAAAGATGGTGAGCCAGATGCAGGTTGGGCAATTCCTGCATATCCGAGTACCAGATGATAGCAAGTTGCTGCGGCGTCCGATTTCCATATCGGAGATTGATCGGGAGAAAAATATCTGCCGGATTATTTATCGGGTCGAAGGTGGTGGGACGGCCCTATTCTCTCAGCTTACTGTTGGTAGTTACCTCGATGTCATGGGGCCTCAGGGAAATGGTTTTGATTTGTCTCCAGTAGAAAAGGGTGACAAGGTCTTGATCATTGGTGGTGGTATCGGTGTGCCTCCTCTCTTACAAACGGCCAAAGAACTGCATGCTAAGGGGGCCCAGGTTACAGCAGTATTAGGCTTTGCCAATCAATCTGCTGTTATTTTGGAAAAAGAATTTCGTGAGTGCAGTCAGTTGTTTATCACTACAGATGATGGGACTTATGGTCAAAAAGGCTATGTATCAACCATTGTCGATGAGCTGACAGAAGAGTTTGCCGCGGTCTATTCTTGTGGGGCGCCCGGTATGCTCCAGTATGTGGATCGGAAATTTCACGATCATCCCCATGCCTATCTATCGATGGAGTCTCGCATGGCTTGTGGCATGGGCGCCTGCTATGCCTGCGTCGTTCATGTAGCAGGTCAGGATGAGGCGGTCAATAAGCGAGTTTGCGAAGACGGTCCAGTTTTTGAGACTGGGACTATCGTGCTTTAGGAGGATAAGGAAATGACTGAAAATCGTTTGAAAATTTCTCTGCCAGGCTTAGAGCTGAGAAATCCAATCATTCCAGCTTCAGGTTGTTTTGGCTTCGGTCAAGAGTATGCCAAATACTATGACTTGGATCTACTGGGCTCTATCATGATCAAGGCGACGACGCAAGATCCTCGCTTTGGCAATCCAACGCCCCGTGTGGCCGAAACGCCGGCTGGCATGCTCAATGCTATCGGCCTCCAAAATCCAGGGGTCGATGCCGTTTTGGCTGAAAAACTTCCTTGGCTGGCTCAGCACTATCCAGACTTGCCGATTATTGCCAATGTGGCTGGTTTTTCCAACGAAGAATATGCTTATGTATCTGGAAAAATCTCTCAAGCTCCCAATGTCAAGGCCATTGAGCTCAATATTTCCTGCCCCAATGTGGATCATGGCAATGCGGGTCTTCTAATCGGACAAGTCCCTGAGCTAGCCTATGAAGCAGTAAAAGCAGCAGTTGCTGCCTCTCAAGTTCCAGTCTATGTCAAATTGACCCCCAGCGTAGCAGATATTACCCAAGTGGCCAAGGCGGCAGAAGATGCGGGCGCGAGCGGCCTGACCATGATCAATACCTTGGTGGGAATGCGTTTCGACTTGAAAATGAAGCGGGCGATCATTGCCAATGGAACAGGAGGCATGTCTGGTCCAGCTGTCTTTCCTGTGGCCCTCAAGCTGATTCGTCAGGTCGCGCAATTCACCAAACTGCCAATCATTGGCATGGGGGGAGTTGACTCAGCAGAGGCGGCGCTGGAGATGTTTATCGCTGGTGCATCGGCCATCGGCGTCGGAACAGCGAATTTTACCGACCCGTATGCCTGCCCTAACATTATAGAAAACTTGCCGCAAGTCATGGATAAATACGGCATTGAAAGCTTAGAAAGCTTGAGAAAAGAAGTCAGAGAAAATTTACTTTAAGCTTGATTTTCTCTTGACAAACTTCCCAGTAAATTATAGAATGTTTAAGACAAAACTTTTAAAGAAGTCCAGAGAGGCTCTAAGGCGCATACGTTTAAAATGGCAGATTTTGCCACATTTTCGTGTAACCTTGCTCTCGGGCAAGGTTTTTTCTATGATTGTAATCATCTTTATAGTAAGTACAAAGCAAGGAGAAGAACCGTATGCGTGAAGAACGTCCTATTATTGCCCTAGACTTTCCATCTTTTGATGATGTCAAAAACTTTCTGGAGCATTTTCCTGAAGATGAAAAGCTGTACGTCAAAATCGGCATGGAATTCTTTTATGCCATTGGTCCAGAAATTGTGCATTATCTGAAAGGCTTGGGACATAGTATTTTCCTCGATTTGAAATTGCACGACATTCCTAATACCGTGCGTTCAGCTATGTCTGTTTTGGGAACATTTGGCATTGATATGGTGACAGTTCATGCGGCTGGTGGCGTTGAGATGATGAGGGAGGCAAAAAAAGTTCTCGGTGACAATGCGAAGCTAGTAGCGGTGACCCAGTTGACTTCGACCAGTGAAGAAGACATGCGCGACTGCCAAAATATCCAAACAACCGTGCAAGAATCCGTTGTCAATTATGCCCGCAAGGCCAAGGAAGCTGGGCTGGATGGAGTTGTTTGTTCAGCCTTGGAAGTTGAGCTGATCAAGGAAGCTACGGCGGACGATTTTCTTTGCGTGACGCCGGGTATTCGGCCAGCAGGTGCTGAAATTGGTGACCAAAAGCGGGTCATGACGCCACAGGAAGCCCACCAGATTGGCAGCAATTATATTGTGGTTGGTCGTCCGATCATTCAGGCTGAAAATCCTTGGGATGCCTATCACGAGATTAAGAAACAGTGGAACAGCTAAGTAAGGATTTCAAATGAAACCGTCAAACAAAACTAATAGCTTAAAAACAGATTTATAAGGAGTAAAAAATGACTTTAGCCAACGATATTGCACGCGACTTGTTGAAAATCAAAGCGGTTTACTTGAAACCAGAGGAGCCTTTCACTTGGGCTTCTGGGATTAAATCACCGATTTACACAGATAACCGAGTGACTTTGGCCTACCCAGAAACTCGGACCTTGATCGAAAATGGCTTTGTTGAAAAAATCCGTGCTGAATTTCCAGATGTGGAAGTGATTGCGGGCACGGCAACAGCGGGCATTCCTCACGGAGCTATCATTGCCGACAAGATGAATCTGCCTTTTGCATATATCCGCAGCAAACCAAAAGATCACGGAGCGGGCAATCAGATTGAAGGCCGAGTGGCTACTGGTCAAAAGATGGTTGTGATTGAAGATTTGATTTCCACTGGCGGCTCTGTTTTGGATGCTATTGCGGCAGCCAAGCGTGAAGGAGCAGATGTGATCGGTGCTGCAGCTATCTTCACCTACGAATTGCCAAAGGCGGACAAGAACTTTGCGGATGCAGGCGTGAAGTTGGTGACCTTGTCAAACTACACAGAGCTTATCCACTTGGCTGAGCAAGAAGGCTACATCAATGCAGAAGGATTGACTTTGCTGAAGAAGTTTAAAGACGATCAAGAAAACTGGCAAAATTAAGAAGGTACGAGGAGGCGGAACTAGCATGTTCCTGTCTCCTTTTTAGGATTTACTTAGCCTCTGCTCACTTTTTAAAATAGCAAAAAGTGCCTGATTTTGTTATAATAAAGCCATGTCTAAGATTTATCATATCACTTTTTTGATTCTACAAAAAATCATGCTGGTATTGAGTCTTCATTGGCTGTTTACAGCTATTTTTCATGTGTCGCAGTTGAGTAGCTTGGCTTTGATTTTGTTTGGAGTCTTGGCGATCTTAGCGGATCGTTATCGGTTTCAGCTTAAAAAGTCTTATCATTTTCTGATGAGGCACAAGCTTGCCATTGCTTTAGCAGCTCTCCTTTTTCAGCTCATCATGCTCTTATCGGCTGAGCTTTTGATTCGACGGGATGCAGCGGTGGTTTTCACAGGGGCTTTCAAGTACCTGAAAGAGTCCTCTATTTCCAGCTACCTGACGCGCAATCCTAATAATCTGCCCCTCTTTCTCTATGAGCGTTTCTTCTTTAATCTCTTTGGTGAAGCAGCTCTCTGGATTATGCAGGGACTCAATCTTTTTTACGTCAATATTGCGTCTTGGATCCTCTACAAAGGCTGTCAGCGATACTTTTCGCAGGCTACAGCCGATGCGGTTTTTAGCCTTTATATGGCCTTGGTCGGATTTTCGCCTTACTACATGTCCATGTACACAGACATTCCTCCCTTGCCTTTGATTAGTCTACAGATTTTTCTGGCTCTCAGTCTGTTGGAAAATAAGGGGAATAGTCGCCAAATCATTGCTAGAAGCCTTTTATTAGGAATTCTAACCAGTCTTGCCTTTTTGATTCGTCCGACAGTGATGATTCTGTTGATTGCTGTTTTTGGAGTTTTGTTTTTGAGACAAAACTGGAACAAGTTTTTCTTGACTGCTGCGGTCTTTGCTCTAAGCTTTTCAGCAGGCTACCTTCCACTTCATTATAGTCTGGCTCACCAGACAGAAGTGCCGATCATCCAAGGCGAAGGGCTGGCCAAAGGGCCATTGCTTTTCATCAATCTGGGCCTAACCAATATCGGTCACGATCAGGAAGACATGAAGGAAGGGCTCTTGCAATACGTGGAACCTGGTAAGCGGTCTGACTACAATAATGGCATGTTTGCCAGGGAAAATGTCATCAGAGAAATCAAGCGCCGTCTGAAAGAATACACTCCGCTGACCTTTCTACAACACCTGTATTATAAACACTCTTTGACAGTTGCTGAAGGAAACTTGGGTTGGCTCTATCGCAGTGTTGAAAATGAAAAGACACCTTATATTTCACCACTTTATGAGTTCACAAAAGACAATGCATTCGCCCAGTTTATCCGTGACTTTTTCCTTAATTCTGATAAGGATAGTTTTCGATTCTATTCGCTGATCAAGCAGGTAGTTTGGATTGTCATGGCTTTGGGGCTGGTCTTTGCCCTTTGGAAATACCGACCAAATGATTCCTTGAATTTCTTAAGCTTGGCAGTCTTTGGCGGTCTACTCTTTCTGCAGATTTTCGAAGGAGGCAAGACGCGATATCTGATTCAGTTTTTGCCACAGATTTTGATTCTGTCAGCTGTGGGATTGACTCAATATCCGCTCGACTTGACTCGCATGAAATTTTGGGAAAAGAAGGTCTAACTAGACTTGTCAGCTTAGTTGCCCGTAAGTATGGAATGTAAAAAAAAGGAGACAGATATGCAGCATTCAGCTTGGCACGCTTTGATTAAGGAGCAGCTGCCAGAAGGTTATTTTGCAAAAATCAATCATTTTTTGGACGAAGTGTATGCTTCGGGGATCATTTATCCACCTCGGGAAAAGGTGTTTAATGCGATTCAGACGACAGATTTAGCGGATGTTAAGGTGGTTATTTTGGGGCAGGATCCCTACCATGGACCGAGACAGGCACAGGGATTGAGTTTTTCTGTACCAGATGACATTCCAGCTCCGCCTTCTTTGCAGAATATTCTCAAAGAACTGGCTGATGATATCGGCGTGAAAGAGTCGCACGATTTGACGTCTTGGGCTGAGCAAGGTGTTCTCTTGCTCAATGCTGGTCTGACAGTGCCTGCTGGCCAGGCCAATGCCCATGCCGGCTTAATCTGGGAGCCTTTTACAGATGCGATTATCAAGGTCGTCAATGCAAAGTCGGATCCAGTTGTCTTTATACTCTGGGGATCTTACGCCCGCAAGAAAAAAGCCTTAATTAGAAATTCCCAACATTTGATTATCGAGTCAGCTCACCCAAGTCCGCTGTCTGCCTACCGTGGCTTCTTTGGCAGCAAACCTTTTTCTCGTACCAATGATTTTTTAGTGGCTAAGGGCTTGGAGCCAATCGATTGGTTAGCATAGGAGGTAGTATGGTTCAGTTAGCAACGATTTGTTATATTGATAATGGGCGTGAGTTTCTCATGCTGCACCGCAACAAAAAGCCCAATGATGTTCATGCTGGGAAGTGGATTGGTGTCGGTGGTAAGTTAGAGCGAGGAGAAACCCCGCAGGAATGCGCGGCACGAGAGATTCTAGAGGAAACAGGACTAAAGGCCAAGCCGGTCCTAAAAGGTATTATTACTTTTCCAGAATTCACTCCCGACTTGGACTGGTACACCTATGTCTTTAAGGTGACTGAGTTTGAAGGAGAGTTGATTGATTGCAATGAAGGGACGCTGGAATGGGTGCCTTACGATCAGGTTTTATCTAAACCAACTTGGGAAGGGGATCATACCTTTGTTGAGTGGCTACTGGAGGATAAGCCCTTCTTTTCAGCTAAATTTGTTTATGATGGTGATAAACTGCTCGACACGCAGGTCGATTTTTACGAATAAAGGAGATAGAAGATGCTACTAATCAAGAATGGCCGTGTAATGGATCCTAAGTCTGGTCTGGATCAAGTGTGCGATGTGCTGGTGGAGGGCAAGAAAATTGTCAAAATTGGCCAAAATCTGGAAGCGGCCGATGCCCAAGTCCTAGATGCTAGTGGTTTGGTCGTTGCCCCCGGTCTGGTCGACATTCACGTTCACTTCCGGGAGCCGGGCCAGACTCATAAAGAAGACATTCACACGGGAGCCTTGGCAGCAGCAGCGGGCGGCTTCACAACGGTTGTTATGATGGCCAATACCAATCCGACCATCTCTACGGTTGAAACCCTGCAGGAAGTGCTGGAGTCAGCCAGTCGTGAAAATATCCATATCAAGTCGGTTGCAACAATTACAGAGAATTTTGATGGACAGCATCTGACAGATTTTCAAGGTCTCTTGGCAGCCGGTGCAGTAGGTTTTTCTGATGATGGTATTCCGCTGACCAATGCTGGCATTGTCCGCCAAGCCCTGATCGAAGCACGTAAAAACGATACTTTTATCAGCTTGCACGAGGAAGATCCCAATCTCAACGGCATACTCGGTTTCAATGAGCATATCGCCAAAGAGCATTTTCATATCTGCGGCGCGACAGGTGTGGCAGAATACAGTATGATTGCCCGCGATATCATGATTGCTTATGATGCCAAGGCTCATGTGCATATCCAGCATTTGTCCAAGGCAGAAAGTGTTAAGGTTGTCGAGTTTGCTCAGAAGCTAGGTGCTCAAGTCACCGCTGAAGCAGCACCTCAGCACTTCTCTAAGACAGAAGCATTGCTATTGACCAAGGGCAGCAATGCTAAGATGAATCCGCCTCTGCGCTTAGAATCGGACCGTCTGGCCGTTATCGAAGGGCTGAAATCTGGTGTCATTTCTGTCATTGCGACGGACCATGCACCTCACCATGCCGACGAGAAAAATGTGGCGGATATTACCAAGGCGCCGTCTGGTATGACTGGTCTTGAGACCTCGCTTTCTCTGGGGCTGACCTACTTGGTTGAGGCTGGTCATCTGAGCTTGATGGAACTTTTGGAGAAAATGACAGTCAATCCAGCTAGTCTCTATGATTTTAATGCTGGTTTTCTAGCCGAAGAAGGCCCAGCTGACATCACTATTTTTGATCCTAAAGCTGACCGTCTGGTCTCCGATCATTTTGCCTCCAAGGCAGTCAATTCACCTTTTGTTGGCGAAGAGCTGAAAGGCCAAGTCAAATATACCATCTGCGATGGAGAAATTGTCTTCCAAGCATAAGCAGACATTCATATAAAATCAGAGAGTGGGACAGAAATTGGTAATTCGTTAGAATTCGATTTCGTCGTCCCACCTTCGCACAGTTGAGTAGGGCTGTAAAAGCTGATGAAATCAGCGTAGTAGAGCCCACTCAACCACTGCGTCTTGCTCGACAATCCAAAGACAATTGAGAGGCTAGGACTTTTGTCCCAGCCTCTTTTTTATCAGAAGTAAGATTAACCTGAAATAGCATTCCCTTTTTACAATAAAAACAGTATAATAGTAGAAAAAACATAGACTGGAGCTTTTATTTATGAAAAAGAAGCATCTTATTTTACCTGTTTTGTCCACGGTTCTGTTGGCACCTGCCTTTTTGGACCATCAAGTTGCTGCGGATGAGGTTCAGCCAGCAACTGCTGTAGCAAATGTGAGTGACTCAGCTCCAAAACCAGCTGACACGGATTTGGCACAAGCAGGTGGAGTTTCTGCCGATGAAGCTAGCGTAAATGCGGCCATCGCAGCTAATGCTCAAGATGTATCAGGAGCGTCTGACGCAAGCTTGCCTGAAGCTACCATTCTTCATACAAACGATGTGCACGGTCGTATCGTCGAAGAAAAAGGTGTTATCGGAGATGCCAAACTTGCAACGGTTATCAAGGAAGAACGTGCGAAAAATCCTCAAACACTGGTTGTAGATGCAGGAGATGCTTTTCAAGGTCTGCCAATTTCTAACAGCTCCAAAGGGGAAGAACGCGCGAAGATCCTCAATGAAATCGGCTATGATGCTATGGCGGTCGGAAACCATGAATTTGACTTTGGCTTGGATGAGGCTAAAAAATACAAAGAAATCCTCAATTTCCCACTTCTCAGTGCTAATACCTATGCTAACAATGCCCGTGTGTTCCAAGCATCAACTATTGTGGACAAGGATAAGAATGTAGAAGGTGATGAATTTGTCGTGATCGGGGTGACCACTCCTGAGACAGCTACAAAAACGCACCCGAAAAATATTCAAGGTGTGACTTTTGCGGATCCAATCACAGAGGTTAATCGGGTGATTGACGAAGTTGAAGCACGTGCAGCAGCTGAAGGTAAGACTTACAAAAACTATGTCGTTCTGGCTCACTTGGGTGTGGATACTACGACACCAGTTGAATGGCGCGGTTCTACCTTGGCTGAAGCCCTTTCTAAAAATGCTAAGCTAAAGGGCAAGCGTGTTACAGTGATTGACGGCCATTCTCACACAGTAGAGTCCACTACTTACGGTGAAAATGTGACCTATAACCAGACTGGTAGCTATTTGCACAATATCGGTAAAGTTACTTTCAAGGCCAACCAACTTCTGGGCAATCCTCAGCAAATTCCAGCTGCAACAGCTAAAAAAGCTAGTCCAGATCCAGTTGTAGCAGAAATGGTCAAGAAGATCAAGGAAAAATACGATGCAGAAAATGCCAAGGTAATCGTGGCCAATAGCCCTGTTGAGCTTAACGGTGACCGTGAAAATGTCCGCGTTCGAGAAACCAATCTGGGGAATGTGGTAGCCGATGCCCTTTACAAATACGGCCAAACAGGCTTTGCCAACAAAACAGACTTGGCTGTGACCAACGGTGGCGGCCTACGGGAAACCATTGCCAAAGACAAGCCAATCACAAAGGGAAGTGTCATCGCTGTATTGCCTTTTGGAAATACCATTTCTCAAATTAAGGTAACAGGTCAGAATATCGCAGATATGTTTGCCAAATCTTTAGGCTCAATCCTGCAAGAAAAAGATGGAAAACCTGTCTTGGATGAAAACGGCCAACCATTGCTAGAGCCAAGCGGCGGTTTCTTGCAAGTTTCTGGTGCTAAAGTTTACTATGACACAACTCTGCCAGCAGAGAAACGGATCCTTCGCATTGAAATCAAAAACAAAGAAACAGGTGCTTATGAAGCTCTTGACTTGGCTAAGACCTATTACCTGACAACCAATGACTTCCTAGCAGCTGGTGGTGATGGTTATACCATGCTGGGTGGTGCGCGTGAGGAAGGTCCATCTATGGACGTGGCCTTTGCAGAATATCTGGAAAGTGCAGATTTGACAGCCTATGCAGCAATCAATCCAAATTCTCGCACGATTTCTATATCTGCTAGCAAGGATACAGATGGAGATGGTTACACAGATATCGAGGAAATCCAGCAGGGTACTGATCCAAAAGATGCTGCTTCTAAGCCTGGACAAAGCAATCCAGCAAACCCAACCAATTCGACTAACCCAGCAAATCCTACCACCCCAACTAATCCAACAGTTCCAACAACACCAAGCAATCCAGTAGTTCCTAGCCAACCTAATCATCCAGTTGTGCCAGAGACAAAACCACAAGAACAACCTTCTGTTGAGAAGCCAAATACAGCTCAGCCGGCAGCAAATAAGGCAACTTATCAAGCTCCAGCACAGGTTCTTCCGACAGAAGTAGCAAGCAAACAAGGAACTCTTCCGAAAACAGGAAGCAAGAATCCTATCCTTCTTTCTCTCTTCGGACTGGTTCTGGGAACCCTAGGCGTAACAGGCCTGAAAAAAACTCAAAAAGATTAAAAAAAATGAGGCTGGGACAAAAGTCCTAGCCTCTCAATTGTCTTTGGATTGTCGAGCAAGACGCAGTGGTTGAGTGGGCTCTACTAGGCTGATTTTATCAGCTTTTTCAGCCCTACTCAACTGTGCGGAGGTGGGACGACAAAATCGAATTCTAACGAATGACCGATTTCTGTCCCACTCTCATTTTTTTGGATTTTGTTTGGTTAGGTTAATGCCCCAAGGGATTAAGTTTTCAGTTTTATTTCGAATCCGCTGGATATTGTCCCGATGACGAAGGATGATAATAGCTGCTAAGAGAATGATAATCAGGGTAAAAAGGAAATCATAGCTAGGTAAAAGAAAGCCTAAAGCAGGGAAAATTAGGGCGGACAGGATGGCCACGATTGCAGAAACCACGCTGGCTAGAGAAATCATACTTCCCAGATAGAGAGTCGTCACAAAGACAACTATCAGGTAGACAAAGAAAGCGGGTGAGAAGCCTAGAACAGCTCCAGCACTGGTCGCAACAGCTTTGCCTCCCTTAAATCCTGCAAAGATTGGATAGGTATGACCAATCACAGCCAAGAGGCCAAAAATCAGTGGTGAAATCCCTTCAATATGCAGGAAAAGCGGCAGCAGGGTTGCCAGTGTCCCTTTGAAAAAGTCAATGACAAAAGTGGCGCTGCCGGCCGTCTTTCCCAAGATTCGGAAAGTATTGGTCGTGCCAGTATTGCCACTGCCGTATTCTCGGAGGTTCTTTTTAAAGAAAATCTGTCCAATCCACAAACCTGTTGGAATGGAGCCCAGTAAATATGCTAGTAATAATCCAAGTATCGTGTTCATCATGATTTTATTATACCATGATTTGGAACTTGGACAAAGAACTATGATAAGAATATTTTTAGAGAATTGTCTAGTCTGACGCTTGTGGCTAGCTTGCCTTTCTCCAAAATCATTTGAAATCCAGATTCTATCGAGGCTGGGACAAAGGTCCTAGCCTCTCAATTGTCTTTGGATTGTCGAGCAAGACGCAGTGGTTGAGTGGGCTCTACTACGCTGATTTCATCAGCTTTTACAGTCCTACTCAACTGTGCGGAGGTGGGACGACGCAATCGAATTCTAACGAATGACCGATTTCTGTCTCACTCTCATTTTTTAGAAAAAACTTTGCAAAATTTACCAAAAAACTGTAAGATAATGAGGATGACTATCATGCAGGAGGTTCCTTGTGGCAAAAAAGGAAATCAATATTAACAATTATAATGACGATGCCATTCAGGTATTAGAAGGGTTGGATGCGGTCCGTAAACGTCCAGGGATGTATATCGGATCGACCGACGGAGCGGGACTCCACCATCTGGTCTGGGAGATTGTGGACAATGCTGTTGATGAAGCCCTGTCAGGCTTCGGTGACCGAATCGAGGTCACGATAAACAAGGACGGCAGTTTGACTGTCGCAGACCACGGACGCGGGATGCCGACTGGGATGCACGCTATGGGCATTCCCACGGTTGAGGTCATCTTCACCGTTCTTCACGCTGGTGGTAAGTTCGGTCAAGGGGGATATAAGACCTCGGGCGGTCTCCACGGTGTAGGGTCCTCTGTTGTCAATGCCCTATCTAGCTGGCTGGAAGTGGAAATCACACGCGATGGGACTGTCTACAAGCAGCGCTTTGAAAATGGCGGAAAACCAGTCACTACGCTCAAGAAAATCGGCACTACACTCAAGTCCAAGTCTGGGACCAAAGTGACCTTCATGCCGGACGATGCGATTTTTTCAACGACGGACTTTAAGTACAACACCATTGCGGAGCGGCTTAAGGAATCTGCCTTCCTGCTCAAGAATGTCCGTCTGTCGCTGACTGATGCGCGGACTGGCGAAGAAGTAGAGTTCCACTATGAGAACGGGGTTGAAGACTTTGTCAGCTATCTCAATGAAGACAAGGAAACCCTGACTCCTGTCCTCTATTTCGAGGGCGAGGAGAGTGGCTTCCAAGTTCAGGTGGCCCTCCAGTACAACGACGGCTACTCAGACAAT
This sequence comes from Streptococcus sp. Marseille-Q8145, assembly GCF_965112035.1. Taxonomy (NCBI): domain Bacteria; kingdom Bacillati; phylum Bacillota; class Bacilli; order Lactobacillales; family Streptococcaceae; genus Streptococcus; species Streptococcus sp. Marseille-Q8145. The sequence continues at coordinate 261,767 of NZ_CBCOPQ010000003.1, forward strand.
ATCCTGTCCTTTGTCAATAATGTCCGCACCAAGGATGGTGGGACCCACGAGACGGGGCTCAAGACCGCTATTACCAAGGCTATGAACGACTATGCCAGAAAGACAGGCCTGCTCAAGGAAAAGGACAAGAATCTGGAAGGCTCGGACTATCGCGAAGGGTTGGCAGCAGTTCTGTCCATCCTCGTACCAGAAGAACACCTCCAGTTTGAAGGCCAGACCAAGGATAAGCTGGGCAGCCCTTTGGCTCGTCCTGCCGTGGACTCTATCGTCTCTGACAAGCTGACTTTCTTCCTCTTGGAAAATGGCGAGCTGGCGTCCAACCTCATCCGCAAGGCTATCAAGGCTAGAGATGCCAGAGAAGCAGCCCGCAAGGCGCGTGACGAAAGCCGCAATGGCAAGAAAAATAAAAAAGACAAGGGCTCGCTCTCTGGTAAGCTAACCCCAGCCCAGTCCAAGAACCCAGCCAAGAACGAACTCTATCTGGTCGAGGGAGACTCTGCCGGTGGCTCTGCCAAGCAAGGCCGTGACCGTAAGTTCCAAGCCATCCTGCCCCTACGCGGTAAGGTTATCAATACTGCCAAGGCTAAGATGGCCGACATTCTCAAGAACGAAGAAATCAACACCATGATCTACACGATTGGAGCGGGTGTTGGGTCAGACTTTACCCTTGAGGATGCCAACTATGACAAGATCATCATCATGACCGATGCGGACACCGATGGTGCCCATATTCAGACCTTGCTGCTGACCTTTTTCTATCGCTATATGCGCCCGCTGGTCGAGGCTGGTCGCGTTTATATCGCCCTGCCGCCTCTCTACAAGATGTCCAAGGGCAAGGGCAAGAGCGAAGTTGTCGAGTATGCCTGGACCGATGGTGAGCTGGACGACCTGCGTCGCAAGTTTGGCAAGGGTGCCATGCTTCAGCGCTACAAGGGGCTCGGTGAAATGAACGCCGATCAGCTCTGGGAGACCACCATGAATCCCGAAACCCGCACCCTCATCCGTGTTACCATCGAAGACCTGGCCCGCGCCGAACGCCGCGTCAACGTCCTCATGGGCGACAAGGTCGAACCACGCCGCAAGTGGATTGAGGATAATGTCAAGTTTACGCTTGAGGAGAGTGGAGTGTTTTGATACCTAGTTATTGAGATTTGCTAGATTATAAGCCTATCAGATTTGGAAAGGGTAGAAAATGATGATCAGACCTGCAAATATGAAAGATTGTCCAGTTATTTACGCCCTTTATCAAAGTGAAAAATTGTTTTCTTTTACATCCTTACTCAATCTCCCTTCGCAAAAAAGTCATGCAGAAGCTAGGCATGGAATTTGTCAAAGAATTTGATAATGAAAAAGTTCTAGCTGACAGTCCCCTTTGTAGACATGTCCTCTACAGAATCAAGAGTTTCAACTAAAAGGCAGGTATTCCCATGAGAACTGAAACCGAAATGTTTGATGTGATTTTGCAAACCGCAAAAGTGCTACAGGTTGACGCTGTCGCTATGTCCGGTTCGCGAACAAATCCAAATGCTCCCAAGGACGAGTTCCAAGACTATGATGTAGTCTACATTGTGGAGGATTTGGATGGCCTGTTGGCTGACCTTGCTTGGTTGGAAGAATTTGGCAAGCGCATCATCGAGCAGCATAATATACTAGACCATCGCCACCTCTATCTCATGCTCTTTGAAGATGGCAATCGGATCGATTTGACCCTCTGCCCCAAAGAGCACATCAAAGAGTGGGTAGATAGCGAAGCGGATTTCACGGTGCTGGATGACCCGCAGGGGCTCTTTGCCCCTTATGCACCGACCCCCAAGCGCTATTGGACGGCACCAGCCAGTGCGATTGACTTTGACAAATCCTGCAATGAATTCTGGTGGGTCTCAGCTTATGTAGTTAAGGGCATTTGTCGCAAGCAACTCATCTATGCGACGGATCATCTCTATGGCATCTGCCAGCAGGAATTGCTCAAGCTGTTAGCTTGGCAAGTAGCAGTAGATAAGGGAACGGTCGATGTTGGTAAGAACTACAAATACCTCTTTCAGTATTTTCCTTCTGAGAAAGAAAAGGAATTTACAGCCTTGCTTGACTTTTCTGACCAGAAAAAAATTACTAAGTCTCTCTTTGCTACCATGGACTTTTTCCACAAAGAAGCCCAAGCCTTCTCTCTCAAAACCGGCTTCCACTATGACAAAGAAACTGCAGAGAAGATGATGGAGTATGCTGAGGAGAGGTTGAAATAGTTTCAGATACACTTACAAGATGAACAAATGCTTTAGTTTATAATAGCTATTGAGGTGAAATAGTATGTTGGATTTTATGTTTGGAATATTTTCTATGTTATTCCCATTTCTTCAGATTGTGTCCATAATCTTATCAATATATATTGCCTTACAAAATAACAAACTTGGCAAAAGATTTTATGGTTTATTTTTTCCTGTAATTATCACTATATGGAATATTTGGTTATTTTCCATAGATCGGACAGATATGTTTGATGATGCTTTAAGGTTTTATTTTTTTCTAATTGATTTTGGTTTACCTATGCTTATTTCTTCCACGCTTTATCACTCAATACGCATATATTATTTATACAAATCAATCAAGTGGCGAGTCTTCCCTATAAGTATCTGTTATTTATTCGGTTTAATTTTTCATTATCTTAATACAATGCATTGGGAGGAGCTATTTCGAGGGCAAAAGTTTGTATTTGATATCTTGCTGATATCGACTGCTATAATTTCTTATTTACCTTGTCTATATTTGTACATGCTTCAAAGAAGAAAGAACAATCCATAGGGAATAGTTGCTTTTGGTTAATCTAAATAAGTGTTTGTAAATGACTTAAATAGTATCTAAAAATATTTTTCTTAAGTACCAATTTTAATATAAAAATCTACTCTACATTCTTTGAAAGGAGTTGAACAAGCCCTAAATACTGTGTGAAAAAGATACATTCTCTTGTGAGCATTGCTCACTGCAAGAATTTCCTATTTTCACTTTGTATTTTACGGGCTCTGTATCCTATATGAGTAACATTCAAAACATGTCCCTTGAGGACATCATGGGAGAACGCTTTGGTCGCTACTCCAAATACATCATTCAAGAGCGGGCTCTGCCAGACATTCGAGATGGCTTGAAGCCTGTTCAGCGCCGTATTCTTTATTCCATGAATAAGGACGGCAACACCTTTGACAAGGGCTACCGCAAGTCAGCCAAGTCAGTCGGGAACATCATGGGTAATTTCCACCCTCATGGTGACAGCTCCATCTATGATGCCATGGTCCGCATGTCTCAGGACTGGAAAAACCGCGAGATTCTCGTCGAGATGCACGGGAACAATGGTTCCATGGACGGTGATCCACCGGCGGCTATGCGTTATACTGAGGCGCGGCTGTCTGAGATGGCTGGCTATCTTTTGCAGGATATCGAGAAAGATACTGTTCCTTTTGCTTGGAACTTTGACGATACCGAGAAGGAGCCGACTGTTTTGCCGGCAGCCTTTCCTAACCTCTTGGTCAATGGAGCAACTGGGATTTCCGCTGGTTATGCGACTGATATTCCGCCTCATAATCTAGCCGAAGTCATTGATGCGGTTATTTATATGATTGACCATCCGTCTGCCAAGGTGGACAAACTCATGGAGTTTCTGCCTGGCCCAGATTTTCCGACAGGAGCTATTGTTCAAGGCCGTGACGAGATCAAGAAAGCCTATGAGACTGGCAAAGGTCGCGTCGTGGTGCGCTCCAGAACGGAGATTGAAAAACTAAAGGGCGGAAAAGAGCAAATCGTTATCACTGAGATTCCTTACGAGATTAATAAGGCGGTCTTGGTCAAGAAGATTGACGATGTGCGGGTCAACAACAAGGTTGCTGGCATTGCGGAGGTGCGGGATGAGTCTGACCGGGACGGTCTTCGCATTGCCATCGAGCTCAAGAAAGACGCCAATACCGAGCTGATTCTCAACTACCTTTTCAAGTACACTGATTTGCAAGTCAATTACAACTTCAACATGGTGGCGATTGACAATTTCACGCCACGTTTGGTGGGGATTGTACCAATCCTGACAAGTTATATTGCCCACCGCAAGGAGATTATTCTGGCTCGCAGCCGTTTTGACAAGGCTAAGGCTGAGAAACGACTGCATATCGTGGAAGGACTGATTCGGGTGCTTTCCATCTTGGACGAGGTGATTGCCCTGATTCGTGCTTCTGAAAACAAAGCAGACGCCAAGGAAAATCTTAAAGTTAGCTATGATTTCACTGAGGAGCAAGCTGAGGCTATCGTCACTCTCCAACTCTACCGTTTGACCAATACAGACGTTGTGGTTTTGGAAGAGGAAGAAGCAGAGCTGCGCGAGAAGATTGCCATGCTGGCTGCCATTATCGGTGATGAGCGCACCATGTATAATCTTATGAAGCGAGAGCTCCGCGATGTCAAGAAGAAGTTTGGCAATCCGCGCCTCAGTGAGCTGCAGGATACGGCAAATGCCATTGAGATTGATATAGCTAGTCTCATTGTGGAGGAAGAGACCTATGTCAGCGTGACTCGTGCTGGTTATATCAAGCGGACCAGTCCGCGTTCTTTCTCTGCTTCAACCCTAGAGGAGATGGGCAAGCGTGACGATGACCGACTGATTTTTGTTAGCCAGGCCAAGACGACCCAGCACTTGCTGATCTTTACAAGTCTTGGAAATGTTATTTACCGGCCTGTTCATGAGCTGTCAGACATCCGCTGGAAAGAAATCGGAGAACACCTTAGCCAGACCATCAGCAACTTTGATACCAAAGAAGAGGTTATCTATGCAGAGTTGCTGGATAACTTTGAGGAGGGGACCTACTTTGCAGCGACCAAGCTGGGCCAAATCAAGCGTGTAGAGCGCAAGGAGTTCAGTCCTTGGCGGACCTACAAGTCCAAGTCGCTTAAGTTTGCCAAGCTGAAAAATGAAGACGACCAGGTCATTGCTCTGGCGCCGATTAAGCTGGATGATGTTATGCTCGTGACTAGGAATGGCTACGCCCTTCGATTCAATATTGAGGAAGTTCCTGTAATCGGAGCTAAGGCGGCTGGGGTTAAAGCCATCAACCTCAAGAAAGACGATGTCCTAGCGGCAGCCTTTATCGCCAACACAGACTCGCTTTACATCCTGACTCAGCGCGGTTCGCTCAAGCGTATGGCAGTCGCAGATATTCCTGTTACCAGTCGGGCAAATCGCGGTCTTCAAGTTCTGAGAGAGCTTAAGACCAAGCCACATCGTGTCTTCATAGCTGGTCCAGTCTATGACGAAGCAGTGGACTTTGACCTCTTTACAACAGAAGCTGAAGCCAGTGAAGAGCAGATTTTGCAAGTCCTTTCTAATAAGGGAACGGTCTATGAAATCAATCTGGCCGATCTTAGCCTGTCTGAGCGAACCAGTAATGGCAGCTTCATCTCTGATACTATTTCAGACGAAGAAGTCTTCTCAGCTTATATCAAGTAATCAACAAGCCAGTTCACACGAACTGGTTTTTTAAAAAATAAATTTTCAGAAAATTGAAAATAATGATTGAATTTTTCAGAAAAAGGTGTACAATAGGGAGTATCTATAAATTGAAAGATAAGGAAAAGAGGAAAAAGACTATGACAGTGAATCTTGATTGGGAAAATCTTGGCTTTTCATATATGAAATTGCCCTATCGCTATATCGCTTATTATCGGAATGGCCAGTGGGAGGAAGGACAGCTGACAGAAGATGCGACCCTGCATATTTCTGAGTCTTCACCAAGCCTTCACTATGGTCAGCAGGCTTTCGAAGGTCTAAAGGCTTATCGTACCAAGGACGGCAGTGTTCAGCTTTTCCGTCCAGATGAGAATGCTAAGCGCCTGCAACGCACATGCGATCGTCTATTGATGCCACAAGTTTCAACTGAAATGTTTGTGGAAGCGTGTAAGGCTGTTGTCCGCGCCAATGAAGACTATGTACCGCCATATGGAACAGGGGGAACTCTTTACCTTCGTCCCCTTTTGATTGGTATCGGAGATATCATCGGTGTAAAACCAGCAGAGGAGTATATTTTTACGATTTTTGCTATGCCAGTTGGAAACTACTTCAAGGGTGGTTTGGTTCCAACCAACTTCTTGATCCAAGACGAATATGACCGTGCAGCTCCACATGGTACAGGTGCGGCCAAGGTGGGTGGTAACTACGCAGCTAGTCTTCTACCAGGTAAGATAGCTAAGTCTCGCAACTTCTCTGACGTTATCTACCTAGATCCGTCAACTCATACCAAGATTGAAGAAGTCGGATCAGCCAACTTCTTTGGAATTACAGCAAATAATGAATTTGTGACTCCGCTTAGCCCGTCCATTCTGCCGTCCATTACCAAATATTCTTTGCTTTACTTGGCAGAACACCGCTTGGGCTTGACGCCAATTGAAGGTGATGTTCCGATTGACAACTTAGATCGCTTTGTCGAAGCAGGAGCTTGTGGTACGGCAGCAGTTATCTCACCAATTGGAGGTATCCAGCATGGCGATGATTTCCATGTATTCTATAGCGAGACAGAAGTTGGGCCAGTGACTCGCAGACTCTACGATGAGCTGACTGGTATCCAATTTGGTGATGTGGAAGCCCCAGAAGGTTGGATTGTAAAAGTAGATGAATAACTTAAAGAGCCTTTTGAGGCTCTTTTTATTGAGGAAATCACTTGCCAGCTTTACTATTTTTGTGTAAAATAGAGACTTGAAAGAGGTAAAAGAATGAGTAAAAAAGATAAAAAAATTGAGATTCAGATTGCGGATAGTAAGGTGACACTTGGCGCTGATCAATTTGATGGCTACACCCTTTCTATTGGGAAAAAAGTCATTGGCGAGATTGCCGAGTTTGACGGTCAATTTGCTATTGTCAAGAATGGAAATGTTGAAAGTTTATATAAAAAGCTTGAAAAAGCGGTGGAAACTTTGATTGAAACCTACAATTTAGGAAAATAAGGGCTTGCGCTTTTATTAGATTAATGATATAATTGATATCGTTGATTGTCGGAGAGATAGCGAAGAGGCTAAACGCGGCGGACTGTAAATCCGCTCCTTCGGGTTCGGGGGTTCGAATCCCTCTCTCTCCATTTCATCATTGGGGTATAGCCAAGCGGTAAGGCAAGGGACTTTGACTCCCTCATGCGTTGGTTCGAATCCAGCTACCCCAGTTCTTAGGTAATATATCAGATAAAGGATAAAATATCGTCGGATATTTTATTTCTTTATAGGGTGGAAAACGGTAAAGATAAATCAATGTCGTTTGCGGGTGCTTAGGAAAATAATTATAAGTATGTCAAGTAGTACACTTGATTGTTGGAGGATTTTTTTAGATGAATGAATTTGAAGATTTGCTAAACAGTGTTAGCCAAGTCGAGCCAGGTGATGTCGTTACTGCTGAAGTATTGACAGTGGATGCTAACCAAGCTAATGTTGCCATTGCTGGTACTGGTGTTGAAGGGGTTTTGACTCTGCGTGAGTTGACAAATGATCGTGATGCTGACATCAATGACTTTGTGAAACCAGGTGACACACTTGAATTGCTTGTTCTTCGTCAAGTAGTAGGTAAAGATACAGACACAGTTACTTACCTAGTATCTAAAAAACGTTTAGAAGCTCGCAAAGCATGGGACAAATTGGTTGGTCGTGAAGAAGAAGTTGTTACTGTTAAGGGCACTCGTGCTGTTAAAGGTGGACTTTCTGTTGAGTTTGAAGGACTTCGTGGATTTATTCCAGCTTCAATGCTCGATGCTCGTTTCGTTCGCAACACTGAACGTTTTGTAGGCCAAGAATTTGATGCTAAGATCAAAGAAGTAGATCCAAAAGAAAACCGCTTCATCCTTTCACGTCGTGAAGTTGTAGAAGCAGAAGCTGCAGCAGCGCGTGCAGAAGTATTTGGTAAATTAAATGTTGGTGATGTTGTGACGGGTAAAGTTGCGCGCATCACAAGCTTCGGTGCTTTCATTGACCTTGGTGGTGTTGATGGTTTGGTTCACTTGACTGAACTTTCTCACGAACGCAACGTTTCACCAAAATCTGTTGTTTCAGTTGGTGAAGAAATCGAAGTGAAAGTTCTTGATTTGAACGAAGAAGAAGGCCGCGTGTCACTTTCACTTAAAGCTACAACTCCTGGACCATGGGACGGTGTTGAACAAAAACTTGCTGCTGGCGATGTAGTTGAAGGTACAGTAAAACGTTTAACTGACTTCGGTGCTTTCGTTGAAGTATTGCCAGGTATCGACGGACTTGTTCACATCTCACAAATTTCACACAAACGTGTTGAAAATCCAAAAGATGCTCTTAAAGTTGGTCAAGAAGTAACTGTTAAAGTTCTTGAAGTGAATGCAGCTGCTGAGCGTGTATCACTTTCTATCAAGGCTCTCGAAGAGCGTCCAGCTCAAGAAGAAGGTCAAAAAGAAGAAAAACGTCAATCTCGTCCGCGTCGTCCGCGTCGTCAAGAAAAACGTGACTTCGAGCTTCCAGAAACTCAAACTGGTTTCTCAATGGCTGATCTTTTCGGTGACATCGAATTGTAATTTACTTAAGAAGAGGCTGAGTTTCTCAGCTTCTTTTTTGGTCTTTTCAAGTGGGAGTTTGCATTCGAGTCATTTATTACGATACTTGCTCTTTATGCACATTCAGTTTTATTTAAGCGAAAGATGCTAGACTAAATCTCTCGTGCATTCTATGAGAAAGGAGGCTGCCGTGAAGTTTATTTTCAATTCTATTAGATTCATAGTTCGCTTGGTTTGGCGGCTCATCTGGGGGCTTATTTGGTCTGTGGCACTCAGTTTCCTTGTTCTTGTAGGTGTTTTTTATTTTACTACTTCGACAGAGACGGGGGCAGAGGGATTATCGCAGGCTCTTCGAACTACTGTTACTCGAGTGGATCAATTCTTAACGCATCAAGGACTTTCCACTGGCCTTCAGACTAGTGAGGGAATGCAGTCCCATCAGCTGACAGATGAGCATACAGGGACGGGAGCTCGTTGGGCGCAAGCTAGTGCTACTGTGTATATCGATACCGCTAATGAAACTTTTCGTTCAGCCTATCAGGAGGCCATTAATTCCTGGAACCAGACAGGAGCTTTCACCTTTCAAATAATTAGTGACAAAGACAAGGCGGATATTGTTGCGACGGAGATGAATGACGGCAATGTCAGTGCAGCTGGTGAGGCAGAGTCGCAAACCAATCTCCTCACCAAACGATTTACCCATATGACTGTTCGTCTTAATAGTTACTACTTGCTGGACAGACGCTATGGTTATTCTCATGAGCGGATTGTCAATACAGCAGAGCACGAATTGGGCCATGCTATCGGATTAGACCATAATGAAGAGGAATCAGTGATGCAGTCGGCAGGCTCATTTTATAGTATTCAGCCGATAGATATCCAGGCTGTAAAAGACTTGTATCAATCATAAAGGTATGCTAAAATCGATTTTTAATATTATTAGACGCCTCCCAGAGCAAGTTTTCCTTTTTCTTTTTAACTCAGGCATTTTTGCTTGGCTGTGGAAAAGCGGCAGCGATATTGCTAACCAGCTAGGCATGACTGCAGCTTGGGAAAGTCATGTTCCAGCCCCGATTCAGGCCTTCTTTGGCGAGAATGTTGAGACAGTTCAAGGATTTTTCCAGCATTCAGCCATTATGTGGCTGATTGGTTCCATGATTATTCTATGGATTGTTCGTTTTGTCAAAGGGATGATAAAACTAAGTCTTTTTGTTTTGATTATTTTGCTGGGTATTTACTTGGTTATGCAAAATCAAGAAGTTATAGCTAGTTTTCTGTAAACTGCAAGCAATTTATAGAAGAAAAAACTTTTGACATGAAGAGACTTACTCGAGAGGGAGTAAGTCTTTCATAGCGAGTTCAGCGCATGCTTTCCAAGAAGTTTGTAGAAGGTCTTGTACTCTCTGATATTTCCTTATACATATTTTTAAGCAAAAAATTTCGTGTGGACAAGCTTACAACAGTACTAAATCCTTACTAAAAAAGTGAGATTCTAAAAAATATTTAAAAAAAGCAAACTAAGTGTCTAGAGTTTTGGGAAAGTAAAAAATTAAATATCATATAACTTGAGAGAGTGAGAAAATCGCTCTCTTTTTTCGTTGCAAAAATTAAAGAAAGGAGAAAAAATGTCAGATAATATTGAAATTGTTATGGATATTGATACGTTAGAAATTTTTGATGTTATAGATCTTGATAAGTGCGAAGATATAGTAGATTGTATCCCTGAAGAAAATTCTGATGTGAACGTATCTCCATACGATAACCTTGATAGAGTTTGGCTTGGAAATAGCTATTATTATAAACCTTCTAGTGTTATCTGGGAGGTTACGAAAGATGATGTCATCCATCAACTAAAGCCTAGAAATAAACATGGCACTTATCCGCACTCCAGAACAGCAAGAGATAGAACTTGGGGTCAATCTAGTCAATTGACTCAGGATGAAGCCTTGTGGTTGACTCTAGAGTTTAATCCTGAATTGATGAGTTATGTGTAGGAAGGGACAAGAAATGGAAACTGGTATTTGTAGGAGGTGTGGTTGTACTTGGACTACGCCATGCCTTGATGATATTTGTGGTACTTGCTGGTGGATGGATAAAAATAGGACACTGTGTAGTCATTGTTTTTATGGATTTAATGATGAACCTTATCAGACGAAAGTTTACTATAGACCAGGTCATGACTTTCTTGAAAGAGATACAGAATTTGCTTGGGAGACATTGGCAAATCTAAAAAGCCACTGGGTCTATGATATAGAACATGATGTGTTGTGTGTAGTTGGTTTAGGCGATCACATTGGAGCAGTTCGATTCATTGCAAGAAAATTTTATGGACTTGATCGTATTTATCGTGATGAAATCCCTAAATGGCAAGAGATTATTGCTAATAACATGATTTTTCACAATGCTGCGGTGAATGAATCGGGCCATTACGCCAGCTGCCTGCCTAGAAAGTATAGGTCTGAGGATTGATATGGATAATAAAATTATTGATAAAATACAAAATCTTTTAGAGTTATCTTATGATGCCCCAAATGATGAGGAAGGGCAGACTGCTCTTCTTATGGCTCAAAAGCTAATGGTCAAGCACAATCTATCTATGAGAGACCTTGCAGCTGCTAAACCTCAAAATAATATAGGTGAGACATTAGGTACATGGGAATATAGGCTTCCTTGGTGGCAAGAGAAATTAGCGTCTATTTTAGGGCCAAATTTCAGGTGTCGAACGATTTGGGAGCGGAAACGAAAAGAGGGGATCACTCAGATAACCTTCTTCGGTTATCATTCTGATGCTGAACTTTGTAGTAAGGTGTATGAAGGGGCAATCTTATATTTAAAGTATAGATTAAACCGGCTTCGTCCTACCATTCCTAGAGCGCATTGGACAAATTATAAAAAGTCTTATTTGCTTGGATTTTTAAAAGGTCTTGACCAACGTTTCAAAGAGCAATCTCAATCATCGGAAGAGTTTTCCTTGATGGTACAGGTTCCAGCAGAAGTCTTGGAAGAGCAACGTCGTCGAATGGGAAATTTAGAAAGTAAAACCATTAACGTCAAAGTTGATGTTGATTATGAGGCCTATATTGTTGGTCTTGAACACGCAAAAGAAACAAGGTTATTATTGGAAGAATTACTCTAATTATAAAGCAGCTTCCCCTCATAAAGAAAGGATTACATATGAAACAACACCAAACCAATGCCTCAAGATTGACTAGAGACATAATGATTTTTGATTTGATGAATACAATGGGATGGACTAGAAGCCGTGCTATTGCAGCTATTGAAGAGTTAGAACAAACTCATCTTGTCTATTTTCCTGAAGCTGGTGGCTTGAGATTACAAGTTGTAGGAGGCTACTAATGGCAGATATCACGATTGACCAACTAGCCACTCTAACTTTTTATCAAATTCCAGAAATCTTTTTCACCCGTATTCAACACAATGAGAACGGCTATGTCAAATTGACTAGTTCTTACACGGGTCTTTCATCTGATGCTAAGTTAGCTTATGGCGCTCTTTATAATCGCTGTAAATTAAGTATCAGTTCATTCCAGAAGGGAAATAGAGATTACGTTGATGAAAATGGAGCGGTCTTTCTAATTTTTACAGTTTCTGACCTGATGCTGCTATTGGATAAGGGAAAGATGAAGGTTACTAAAATCAAGAAAGAACTACAAGAACATGGTCTCTTACGAGAAGTTAGGCAGGGACTCAATAAGCCGAATAGACTTTATCTTCAGCTAGTCGATGCTAATTTAGAAATAGTGGAGCACTATTCATCTGATGGTGAGTTACTGAAGAGGGTTAATGCTTTTGGTAAAGTTCTCTATGAAAAAGTACCCCCAAAGCCTTGATAATAGCGAAAGTATCAAAAACGGACGTCCGCAAAATGGACTTCAAAACGTCCATAAAACGGACGGAATAAATACAGAGAGGAGTCAGACAGAGTCCTCATACGATACTAATCGATACGAGGGCGAGTCATCTTTATCTGGTTTATCAATTTCTGAAGCATTTAAAATGGGGCAACATGGTTTTCTTTCTCCTCAACTAGTTCAGAAACTCAGTTTGTTTGGAAAAGATGCAAAAATTCTTGAAAATAAAATCTATCAATCGAAACGCCAAGTTGAGAAAAATTACAACAACCTCTTAGCTGATCAGGAAATTTGTGGAGAGGTTTGGCTACAGGATCTTGAGCGTGAGCTTGATAAATTGATTTTCAAAATCAAAACAGGAGAGGCTGAAGGCAAACCAATCTAGAATGTCCTAGCCTACTTCTACAAAATGATGATGCGTTTTTGGAAAATGGCTCTACTTATCGAAAAAGAACAGGGCTTTATAAAGGTATCAGGACTAAGTGAGTATGCTAGAAAATTCCCTGGTGAGTGTCCTAGTCTGATTGCATACTATTATCCAGATAAACTTTCGGAGACGAAACTCAATAGCTATTTATCAGAGTTGTCTAAGGGAGTTGAAACATGTTAAAAGATGAATTTAGACCAATTGATGGTAAAGTGCTAACGATAGGTCGTAGCCCGAAGGAGAAAATCTACATGGTTCCTAAAGATGTTTTTGATTTACCGAAAAAATCGTAAGGGGCATTTGATATGAAAAGCAGGAACATACTGGAAAGAGACAATGTAAAAAACGCTGCTGAAGAGGAGAAGGCAAGAAAAGATAAAAATCAAGAGAGGTTCGAGCGCTTTGATTGCTTTATTCTAACTTTTCTATTCTTGTTGCTGTTATTTGTAATTTTGGAAAAATTATTAAGCCGATAGTTAGCTTTAGTTATCGACCTCAGCAAGTCGTTAAACTGCCTCTTAGCTGATCAGGAAATTTATGGAGACGAAACTCAATAGCTATTTATCAGAATTGTCTAAGGGAGTTGAAACATGTTAAAAGATGAATTTAGACCAATTGATGGCAAAGTGCTAACGATAGGTCGTAGCCCGAAGGAGAAAATCTACATGATTCCTAAAGCTGTTTTTGATTTACCGAAAAAAGAAAGAGCTGAGAAACTCAGCCAAATTTTCTCATCATGGCAACAGAAAGAGAGTTGATTTTATGGGATTGTTTAATCATCAAGAGAGAATTAAGCGACTCCACCGTTTTCTATCAATCCTCGATGGGTGAAGAAGATAACCTATCGGATAAAATAAGGAACAATATCAGGAGGATAGTAATGTTTAAACTAGTTACAATGGCTTTATTATTGATCTTAGCTTATGGAATAGGGCTTGTCATGCTGGAGCTGAAGAATGCTCCTCTGATGGATGATGAAATATTATCAAGTCCAAATAATGAAGGAGACAAGTAGATGTGAGGAAACAAACACAAAATCGTATCAGAGAATTACGAAAAAAAGCCAGGTTGTCACAACAAACCTTGGCTGATCAGATAGGGGTGTTTCGCAACACCATATCGAACTGGGAGACAGGATATAGTCAGATAAGTCTGGAGAATGCTAAAAATGTGGCAGAATATTTCGGGGTAACCATTGACTACCTGTTAGGATCAGAAGCGGACAAAACGTAGTCCAGTTAAATCCATTTTGACCGAGAAGTCATTAAACTACAGACCTTTGAAAACTGAATACAAGGCTTGCCCTGATACAGCGTGGCTATGGATAAAAAAGAAACGGGGGCGAGCAGCAAACTAGAAAATGATATCTAGTCCAGCCACTGAACGAAAAAGCATGATAAAGATCATAAGCTGAAGGAGTAAGGGTTCCTAGACTATAAACCCAGCGCATGAAATACCGATGTAAAAATACGTTTTTACACAGCACGGCGTTATTTCGCCTTTCAACTTCAAGGAGAAATCTATGATAGATGAAACAACTGTCCGCTTAAGGGACTTAAAAAACTTAGGAAAACAAGGAGGTGCGACAGCTCGCTTAGAGGACGGAACAGACCTTATCCTGAAGCCAGACTATGCAGTCAAACAGGCTAGAGGATACGTAGACGGTGTTCTAAGGGATGTTGAATTTCATTTGCCTTATAATAAGGTTTATGATCAAATTCGCACTATCAAAAAAGGAAGCCACTTAGTGGCTAGGAAAGTCAGAAGTCCATCGGGAGTGGAACTTCGTTTGACAGGAAAAGGCTATCTGCCTAAGAATACTAAAAATTAGAAAGGGAAATCAAAATGAACAAGAACCAAGTATTAGCTGCACTAGTACTTTCAACTCTCGCACTTTCACAAGCTGGCTTTGTATCGGCAGACGAACTTGCACCAATTGATTCTTCAGCACCAACGACAGAAATCGTTTCTCCAACTAAGCCAACTACAACACAGACTGAAGGAACTGCAGATCAAACAACGGCTCCTTCAGTTACTCCAGTTGATCCAACAGCTCCCTCAGACAAGGATAACGCAGGAAGTCTTGACGGAGTGCCAGCTGATAAACCAGCACCTTCAGATAAGGCGCAAGACAAGGATAATGCAGGAAGCCTAGATGGTGTTCCAACACCATCAGATAAACCACAAGACAAAGACAACGCAGGAAGTCTTGACGGAGTGCCAGCTGATAAACCAGCGCCTTCAGATAAGGCGCAAGCTAAAGATAACGCAGGAAGCCTAGATGGTGTTCCAGATGAACAGCCAAAAACGACTGATCAAGCGAACCAACAAGGGAAGTCACAAGTTGATACAACTTCCAGTGTTACTGGTCAAGTCGTTCAAAATGTTTCGTCAGAAGCACCCATTCAAACCAACACAGGCGTTAAAATTGTCAGTACTGAAAATGGTCTAGTGAAGCTAAGTGACGGTTCTTTAGTCACTCCTGAAGCTGTAGGGGCTGTTACCAATGCAGACAAAACGATTTCAGTCACAAAGGCAGACGGTAAAAAAGCCACCTTGCCACATACTGGGGAAGCGCAGTCTCTCTTGTCATTCCTTGGTGCAGCACTATTAACTGTTGCAGGATACGTTTTCCGTAAAAAACAAGCTTAATCAAAAAAAAAGAAAAACTACTGATGACCGAAACGTCATTAAACTAGATAAAAAAATGAAGGAGATTCACATGAATCAAGAAACAAAACAAATTTTCTCAATCCGTAAATTCAAAACAGGAACATACTCAGCCCTATTGGCTAAATATGGTATTGCTCTAGCAGCTGCTACAGTTTTGATGGGGGCAGCCACTGTTTCAGCTGATGAGACAACCGCTACTCCAGTACAACCAGCTACAGAACTGGTTGCGCCGGCAGCCCCTAAAGTCGCTACTCCTGAAAACACACCAGTTCAAGTACAATCAGAAGTGAAAAGTGACATTCCAACAGCTGTTCCAGCTAATGCCACACAAGAGCAAGCAGTAAAAGCGGTAGATGGTGCACAAGCAACTTTAAAAGATAGTGTTTCTTCTGCTAAAGAGGCGGGGGTTGCTGTTAAAGAAGGTGATACAAAAGAAGTCGTTATCAATGACGGAAACGCTTCTGAAAAAACTTCTGAGGTTCTAACTGACCTGAATAAACAGGATCAGGCAGTAAAAGAAGCACAAGCTAAACAAGAGGCGAATCAAAAAGCCTATGAGGAAACAAGCGCAAACCGTGAAAAAGCTGTCAAAGATGGACAATCTAGCCTATCTGCTTCAACCAAAGAAGTGGACCAACTCATGGAACAAGCCAAAAAAGCAGGCTTACTGGTAACAGAAACCACTACGGACAAAACCCCCAACTACAAAGAGACGAAAGGTTTAACAGGTGATGCCCTTCGTAAAGCAATGGCTGAGAACCTTGACCTCTACCGTGAAGCCGTTGAACTCGGCTTGACGATTCAGACTAAGTCAGTGGATGACTTGAAGAAATCCATTGCGCTTTATAAAACTAATCGAAAAGCTTATGAGGAAACAAGCGCAAATCGTGAAAAAGCTGTCAAAGATGGACAATCTAGCCTATCTGCTTCAACCAAAGAAGTGGACCAACTCATGGAACAAGCCAAGAAAGCAGGCTTACTGGTAACAGGAACCACTACGGACAAAACCCCCAACTACAAAGAGACGAAAGGTCTAACAGGTGATGCTCTTCGTAAAGCGATGGCTGAAAATGTAACCTTGTACAAAGAAGCTATTGAAGCAGGTATCGCTCTTCAAAATAAATCAGTTGAAGACTTGAAACGTGATTTAGCTCTTTATCAGGCGAATCAAAAAGCTTACACTCAAGCCAATACAGAACACAAAGATGCCAAATCGGCAGGAGTGGCTGATTTAGAATTGGCTAACGGTCGTCAAAATCAAGTTGTAGATTTGGCTAAAAAGAATGGTGTTGCTATTGCGACAAAAACTGAAACCACAAGTCCTACCTATGCGCCAGTGGCAGGATTGGAAGGCGATGCCCTTGTAAAAGCGATTAAAGAAAATATTGCAAAATATAAAAAAGTAGTTGCGGATGCAGTTGGTAAAGAAGATAAGTCTACTAATGATGCCAAAGCAAAATTGGAAGCATACTTGAAGGAACTTGCAGATTATCAAGCAGGCAAAGGAACACAATCAGGGATCAAATGGGCTGGAAATACGACAGTTGAAGCTGGTACAGCTCAAAAAATGACAGGAAATGAACCAGCGGTATCTTGGGGAAATCTTAAGACAGCAGCGGCGGATGCCATTCAGTCATTAGACCGTAACCAAAATACGGATGCTAACTTTGATAATCTTTTCAAAATCAATGGTTCAGGTACTGTTATTATCAAAAACACCACTAATGGTGATGTAACACTCAAAATTTCTAACATCAATGCATGGACAGCGGAAAATACTTATCTAGCTGTTTGGGGAGCTAAAGACGGTGGTATTGCTTGGGGTGTCTTTGCGACAACACACGGTACAGTATCTGCTGGTGCTGGTGAAGGCGCAACTGGTGGAAACATCGGCGCAACTGGTGCTATCCTTGCAGCTGTTAAGTCGTATGATTATGAAGTGTCAACTAGTAAAGAAGTGTCAACGGTTACCTTTAATGATATTGATAATAATCAAACCGTTAGTATGAATGGTCTTGACGGTTCAAAATTAGTTAAGGGACGTAATATCCAACAAGCAGGCAACAGCTATTCAGCTGGCGCTGGAGATGTCTCTCAAGCCTCAGGTGGGGTCATTGATTCAAATGGTGTACAGTTCAACTTTGATACGGCTCGAAAAGTGACCTTCAGCGGTAGTCATTATTTACCAGGTTACATCAATACATCCATTGTAGCAGGTATCTTTGGTGTGGCATCTGAAGTTCCAAAAGAACCAAAGAAACCAAGTTTGGAAGTTACTAAAACAGATGTGGCAGTTCCTGAAGCACCTCAAGCACCAAAACCAATCACTGTAGCGGTGAAGAAAGCAACCGTTGGAGCTCCTAGAGCAGGTGAAAAACCAGTTCCACCTACTGTAGCGGTTGAAAAAGTCACAGTGGCAGCTCCTGATGCCCCAGAAGCTCCTAAACCTGTGGAAGTTGACGTACACTATTACAAGATGACGACAACACCAACGCCAGTAACACCAACTACACCAGTTAAACCAGCAAGCATGCTTCCTTCAACAGGTGAAGCTGGTAGTAGCTTAGCGGTTCTAGGTAGCTTCATTCTTGCAGGGCTTGGTCTTGCAGGAGTTCGCAAACGCAAAGAAGACTAGTTTTCCCTTCGGCTTTATGGTATAATGAAGCCATAAAAAAGAGGGGGAAGAGAGATGAGAAAGGACACGAAAATGGATGCACATGTGACTAGAAGTGGATACAGATACTATACCCCAACTAAAACAAAATCAGAAGTCACCAAACCTGAAGAAGAGAAGAAGTGGAAAAAAGGCCTGCGTTGGCTAGGGAAAGCCATCTGGTCAGGAGTAAAGAACCTACCGAGTGTAATTGTGAGAGCTGCTGTTTTGATGGTTGCGACTCCACTCATGTTCCTCCTCTTTATCTTTAATCTGATTAAGAGCTTGATTGCGACAGCAATTGGATGGTTTGTGTTTAAGACTGTATCTTTCTTCGCTATAGGTTTTGGATTACAGGGATATGTTTTCCTAACTAGGCAGAATATTCCTGCTCCAGAATGGTTTAATAACCTGATGACAGATTTTGTTTTCCCTCACGGGGTTCCAATCTATTACTGGTGGGAAACGACCATCATCGTTGTCTTGGCTGTGATTACAGCCCTCTCTCTAACCTTTCGTCCAGAGGATGAAAAATAGTATTAAATAAACAAAGTAGGTACTAGGAATCTTTCTTAGTACCTTTTTTTATAAAAGAAAGTGAGAAAAAAGAATGGATGCAGTTGTAGATTTTATTAACAAAATTGGAAATATCGGTGGGATTATCGGTATTGGATGGGCCGCTTGGGGAGCCTGGGACTTAGCTGTCGGAATCAAACGTGAATTGGATGATAAGAAAGATAAAGGAATTCAAAGTTTGATCCTAGGAGCTCTTCTTGGTGCCGTCCTAAAAGCCCTCTTTACCGCTTTGGCAACAGGTCTTCAATCTCTTAGCTAGTATGAGGAAGAAAAAGGAGGTGGTTTTATGAACCAATCCACACTTGATCAACTAACCATGAGTCTGCAAGACTATAATGCGACAGCCTATGAATTGATGGAAACTGTTTCGGGTTCAATGGAGAAGGTAGCGCTTTTGCTTCTTCTCCTTTTTATGGGGATCAACCTCATGAACTGGCACCAGCATCTTAAAAGCAACGGAGGCGAGTTGTCTTTTCAGCTTTGGATTGAAGAAATCCTCAAGTATGCCATTGCTCTCTTTTTTATCCTCTATGTGGATGCGATTTTTGATGCCTTGTCTTGGTTGTTCAATGTCATTATCAAATCTATTGCTAGTTTGGGAATTAAAGAGATAAAAAATGATGCTGAGTTCAGTTGGACAAATTTGAACTGGATGGCTAAGTCAATGCTACAGTTTATTTATAATGTTGTCGATTTCGTTGGTCAGATCTCGACTAAGTTGTTGATTTTGTTACGATCATTTACGCTTTACACGTATAAGGGAATCGCTAAAATTATTGTCGCTTGTTACATGGTGGATAGCTTACGCCCGATCTGCCTCGGTTTCTTTAAGCTCTATGTTGCTGCTGTCCTTCAGGGATTAATTTTAGTGGTTATTATCATGCTTTATCCAGCCATTGTAACTAACGACCTGTTGACGGTTGATAAGACTGGAGCTTGGACAAGTGCCTTAGTTGCCATCGCAAAGGGAATTATTTACATCATAATGCTATTTGGCAGTCAACGCATGGCCAAGAATATCATGCAGGTGAACTAGGATATGGTATAATGAAGAGAGAATGCTGAAGGAGGGATGGTATGGCTGTTTCAAAGTTTTATGCAGTATGGCGGAAAGAATCCGGAGAAGAAGAGATTGTGAATGCTTTTCAAGCACTCGCTCTAAAGGGGCGAGCACAAATTATCACGACACCAAAAGAACAGGCGACTCTTTTTGATTTGGAAACGGGTCTCAAGGTTAATCCAAGAAGTAGCCAGAAAAAAGATGGTCGCTATGTAGGTCAACCATACTTTAGTTACTATCCAGGTGAAGAAAGTCCGCTAAAAGGAACGGAAGGCAGTTTTGAGTATTCGTCAGAACTTAATGCCTTTATCGAGGCTTTCAAATCAATCAAAAAGTTTCAGATTGGCTATGGCGAGCGTACCGCCTTTATTTTTCCTAAAGCCATCTATCCCATGAAGCGAGTGGTTTTTGAAGATGAGGACTTTGTCATTTTAAAGTTATGGATTGAGATTGATGAGACCTATCCCTATTCAGAATACTACCGCTTAAATGGTCAGTTAGGCATTGAATTTTACAAAACAAAGCGTCCAGAGCCTGTGAAACGGATCAAACTAGCCCAAAGAGGAGTGCCTTTGCTGGAGGCAAAAGCCCAATTTCCTGAGTCCACTAAGATTTATGTTCCTGAAGAATTTGTCTCATCCGAACAAATCAGAGGTATTGCGGAGAGAGTTCGGGAGGTTTACCAGGAGAGAAATTATAAGCTTTACGGAACCTTTGATAAATACCACCTAGAAGCTTTTGTCTTTTTAGATGACAATGAAAGGAAGTACCACACATTGAAAACGTATGAAGAACAATGCCAGGAACTTGAGGCAGAGATTAAGCGGTTGGAAGCTTGCTTCAGTCAAAAAGACGCTAGGGTTAATCAACTGCGAGAAGAAATCAAGCAAGCAGAAATCCGATTACGCCACTACTGCGAAAAGGAAGAATATTACAAAAAGTTGGAGAAGGATAATGAACTCCTGAAGCAAGAAAAGGCACAGCTCCGAACAGAACGTCAACAGCTAACAGAACAGTCGCGACATTTACGTGAAGAAAGAGATGCTGCTCAAGAAGAGACCAAGTCCTTGCGTAGTCGCTCTTTCTGGCAACGGCTTTTCAATAAATAGTAACCTAATCAAACAGTTCTAAATCAAGGACTGTTTTTTTGATGGAAAGGATAAAACATGAATTTAGAAGAACTCAAGACAAGACGAGATGAACTCATTGAAGATAATGAGTGGATGGATAATTTGATTAAGGAAAAAGAGGAAGAGTTGTGGGAATTAAAAGTAAGAGGTATTGCAGCTTCAGAGTTGGCTCGCTCCGCCATGCAGTCTGCTCTACGGTCAGCTGGTATTGTTGACACCTTCTATGGTCCATACCATCCTAGTAAAGATGAACAGGGAGAGAAGGCATGACACGTTTAGGCAGTGAATTTTTAAAGGCTTTAGATAGCTACGAAAGGCCAGTTTTAGGGTATATGACACTGAGACAGTTAGTGCTACTATTTGGTATCGCATTGACAGTAGTTGTCACTACCATCCTCTATTGGCTGAAGGCACCCGATACTATTCTTTATGGCGTTGATATTTTGTTATTAGCGCCTTTTGTTATTTTCGGGTGTTATTTCGATGAGAAAATTAAAGATAATATCCGTTTCTTGTTAACCAAGCAGGAACGATCTTATCAGACAGATTATAACAGAAAGGAATACACAAGAAATGAATTTATTCGGCCGAAAGAAAACCCCGAAACTCTCTAAGGAGGAACGGGAACGAGCCAAACGTTTGAGACGTACCATGACGGCCTCTACACAGAACAGCCTTAATTATCAATGGCTGACACCTGATGGACTTATGAAAATTACAAATGATCAATTTTCAAAGACCTATCGCCTAGGTGATACAAGCTATATTACTGCAACAGATGATGAGCGAATTGATATCATTGAGACAAATGCTGATATTTTTAACTCGCTGGATATTGATAATGATATGCAGCTATTGATCCTGAATCGTAGGGTAGAAAGCAATAGCTTATCTTCTATCCGCTATGGTTTGGTTGGAGATGGATATGACGATTATCGTAAAGAATACAATGCGATGATCAATGATCGGTTCTCTCAGGAACAAAATACCTTCAAGGTAGAAAAATATCTTACGATTACAACCCAAACAGACCAGGATCATCAAGCTAGAAGAATCCTCGATGATACAGCCAGCGTTATTGAAAGTCAGTACAGTGGCTTAGGAATCTCCTTTAAGGAGTTAGAGGGATTAGATCGTCTTCTTATCTTCCGAAAACTCTTGAGACGAGAAGGTTTTATTGATTTTAACTATGAAGACATCGCTATTTCTGGATTATCCACCAGGGACTTTGTAGCTCCGAACTATCTGAGGTTTGAAAAAGATCACATGAAAATTGATGATTGTTTCGCAAGGGTGATGTATGTTAGACAATATCCTACCTTCTTGAATGACAAACTGATTAAGAATATCCTGGATACAGGAATTGAACTGGCTATCAGTCTGCATGCGAAGCCCTATGATACTGCAGATGCCCTGAAGAAAATCAAGACAGTTAAGTCAAGTGTACGTAGGGAAATGATCAAAAGTCAGAAGGCTGCAGCAAAAGAAGGTTATGGAAGTGACCTTGCTGTTGGTGGGAAGGCTGTGGAGACATCTCGTGAAACAGAGAAATGGACTGAAGAACTCCAGGACAATGACCAAAAAATGTTTTCAGGTGTGATGACGATTTTCTTCATGGCTGACAGTCTGGAGGAGTTGAATATCTACACTGAGCAGGTTCAACGATCTGTCCGTAAGAATACGGTAGAACTGGATAAGTGTTACTTGTACCAGGAAGAATCCTTGAATACGATTCTACCGATTGGAATTCCATTTATCAACGTAAAGCGCCGTTTTATGAGAGATATGACTACCAGTAACTTGGCCACACAAGTCCCATTTACCAACGTAGATCTTCGATCTAACAGTCCACGTGCAATTTATTATGGCCAGAATCAGCTATCTAAGAACGCTATCACAGTTGACCGCAAGAAAGACTTGAACACAGGTTCAGGTTGTATCTTTGGGACTTCAGGATCAGGAAAGTCTGTTCTTGCTAAAGGTGGAGAGATAATTCCTACAACTCTACGTTACCCTGAAGATAATATTATTATCGTCGATGCTGAAGATGAGTACACTGGTATTGGCCGAGAATTGGGTGCAGAAATTATCACAATCGCTCCTGGAACGCAACATCACTTTAACTTGTTGGATCTTCCTGATAAGGATAAACTGCAGGCAGAAGATAGTGACCCGATTGGCCAAAAATCAAACCTCTTATCAACCTTGTTTGAAAATATATTCTCTGAGGTATCAGACGATGAATTTGCGATGATTGACCGTGTAACGAGAAAGACCTATGAGGAATTTGAAAAACCAACATTTAAGGATTGGCAATCAGTTTTAGAACGACAACCTGAAGATGTGGCCAAGGAGTTGGCGCTGAAGGCTGAACCTTATACGGTTGGATCAAATGATATTTTCGCACATCCTACAAATGTCAATATGAATAGTCGCTTTATTATCTTCAATCTCAAGCAGTTGAGTGGTAAATTGAAGCCATTTGCCCTCCTGGTGATTCAGGACTTCATCTGGAATCAGGTAGTCAATAATCAAGGAAAAGCTATTACATGGTTGTACTTTGATGAGTTGCAGCTATACTTCAAAAATAAACTGCAAGCAACCTTCTTTACAGAGCTATACTCACGTATTCGTAAGTACGGGGCTATTCCAACAGGGATTACCCAGAACCCAGAGACTGTTTTATCTACAGAGGAAGGTAGAAAGCTAGTCGCAAACTGTGAGTTTCTAGCCCTCCTGAAGCTGAAGCGGACAGACCTAGAAGCCCTGGAGCAGGTAATTCCTCTTACACCTTCACTGGAGCGATTTGTTTTGCGACCAAAAGCAAAAGGTACTGGTTTGATCGTGGCTGGAGATACGATTGTTCCATTTGAAAATCCTATCCCTAAAGATACCAAACTGTATCAATTGGTAGCGACAGATAGTTAAAAAATAGAAAGAGAGGTGATTTCTTTTGTTTGAAAGTGATCCCAAACAATTAAACCAGGAGCGTAAGAGGAGAATCAAAGAAGGATCATCCCTCAATAATAAAAAAGCTCCTAAAGAAGCACGTTTAGACTCAAAAGTTGCATTTAAAGAAGCTAAGAAGAATTATCGCTTAGCGAACAAAGATTATAAATTACACAAAGGACCTCAAGCAACAGCTAGAGGTCTTTTCTTTAAGCAACAACGTGATCGAGCAAAGTTGGAAAAACAAATTGCCACAACGCTCTATAAACGAGCTAAAAAGGTTGATGACAGTTATATCCCTAACCGCCTGAAGAAACGTGCAAAACAAAGTGCCCGAATGAAAGTGAGACACGACGTTGAGAAGACAGTCAGAGATAATGAGATTCTTGGAGACTGGATTCAGGCTAGGCAAAACATTCGTCAATTTAAGTACCAGGTAAACACCTCTAAAAGAGCGTTAAATGCTGTAGGAAAGTTATCCAAGTATTCAATCAAGCACAGCTATGGACAGCTCAATAGAAGCTATAATTTCATCAGAGGGCGAGGGTATACTCGAACACCAAAAGAGTTCTCCTGGGAAGGAAAACTCAGCAAAAAGATGAAACAGGCTAGAAAACGTCTAGCTCGTTCAAAATTTGGGAAGGTATCAAGAGGGACAGGAAAGGTTTCGAAGGTTGCGACAAAGCCCCTGCGTTCCATCCTATCCAATCCATTAGCAGTTAAATCCTATTTCTTGATGTTCCTCATCTTTGCTGTTTTAGGGATATTTATGGGCATATTTGGAGGCGGTGGTCCTGTCCAACAAAATGAATTTGACCTGAATAAGTCCTGGCTTCAGATCAGTAAACGAGATCGAGAGAAGTCCAATGATAAGGTAGACTATTGGACAAACATCGATGATATGATCTTTTTCATGAACTATCGCTACGGCAGTGAGTGGAAACCAGAAAGTAATTGGAATGAGGGAACTGGTGGAGAATGGGCTGGGACATTAGGTTTCAATCACTATTCGGATGCCTTGAATGATCTTTGGAATCATTTGAATGATGATCCTCATAATTTGAAAAAGATGGCTGATTTATATGGCTCCTCGTCAGACCTCAAGTGGGCTAAGTTGAGTGATAGCGAGTTAGAAGAGTATAAAGAGCTAGAGGAGTTGACTAAAGAGGTTGGTCGATACCCTTCTTATCAAGAATTAGCTAACCCCTTTTACCAGGAGGATGACCCTTCTTATCAAGCTCCTCTAGTTATCCTGAAGCGGTTTGGTTATACCTCTAAGAGTGAAATCTATGAGAAAACACAACTAAAAGCTTCAACAGGGCAAGCTATAAGAGCTCCTCTTGAGGGTAAAGTCAGTGTGACAGATGATACGACTGTATCAATCAAAACAGGTAAAGCCATCTTTACTTATGAAGATGTAGGAAATATCCGTGTTTCTGATGGTGATCAGGTTAAAGCTGGAGACGAGGTTGGGAAGGTAACGTCAAATGGTTACCAGGTCATTCAGTATCAAAAATTGGAGGAAAAAGAGTCAAAGGATAAGAAAGAAAAGTGGACATCAGTCAATCCAGGATTTTACTTTCAATCTGTCACCTACAATCAGACAACCTCAGTCATTACTACACTTGATGGTGATTTAGGACAAAAATCACGAGCGATAAGAGACTACTTGAAGCAAAAGGTACCAAGGCTAACAGATAATGGTTTGGCAGCCATGCTTGGGAACTTTGCAACTGAAAGTAATATCAATCCTAAACGTGCTGAAGGAGATTATCTTAGCCCGCCAGTAGGGGCTGATTCTTCCTCCTGGGATGATGAGTCTTGGTTGGCTATAGGAGGACCTGCCATTTATGATGGAAGATATCCAAATATTCTTCATCGAGGTTTAGGATTAGGTCAGTGGACAGATACAGCAGATGGTTCCACTAGACACACTCTATTATTGAATTACGCTAAAAGCAAGGATAAAAAGTGGTATGATCTGGAACTGCAGCTGGAGTTTATGTTGGAGGGAGATAGTCCCTATTATGTCACTGAATTGACATCAATTCTGACTAGCACAGAAGACGTAGCAACACTTACAGAGCGTTTTTTGGTCAACTGGGAAGGAAATTCTGGAGACAAGGTCCTAGAGCGCCAAAACAAGGCTAAACAAATCCATGCATTTCTTACACAACAAGTTCGAGGAGGTGGAGCGTTAGCGTCTTCCTGGAATTTCCCTGCAGAGTATCAGTCGAAAGTGGATCACCCCCCTACACAGGCTTCTATGACTACACAACAAGGAAGTGGCTACCCAGTTGGTCAATGTACTTGGTATGCCTATAACCGTTTAGTTGAACTAGGAACGATTACGGACTTATCAGGAACTTATGGTTACCTTGGCAATGGTCAGGATTGGGTAACAAACCTAGTCGCAAAAGGATGGCGATATAGTACGTCTCCAACGAAAGGAGCCGTTGTATCAGTTCTAGGTGGATTTGGTGGGACACCAGGGGGATACGGGCATGTTGCGATTGTGGAAGCTGTGAACCCAGACGGTTCATTCCTAGTTTCGGAATGTAATATCCAAGGTGTACAGGATAAGGTCCATTTTCGTGTTCTCTATCCAGCTTACTACTATACATTTGCGACACCGAATTAAAAAAGAAAGAAGGTAAATCATGAAAATGATAGATATGGAGAAATTGAAACTCCTTAAAATAGGAGGGATCCTTATAGGAGTTGTGTTAGTTCTAGGACTCGTATTCTGGATTGGAGCAGCAACCTCAGCGCAAAATAAAGCTAAACAGGAAGCTGAAACTACGCAACAAGAAACCAAAGCAGAGGGAAGCGAACTAACGCAAGAATATGTAAAGGAATTTTTGACGGCTTACTTCAATAAGCAGGATCTTGGAGAAAATAGAAATCGCTATTTGCCCTATATGACAGAAGCTGCTTACAATCAGGAAGTGAACTCTGAAGAAGAACCAACGGTACAAACCTATAAGGGCTATGTAGTGGATACACAGATGAAGTCTTCTACCATCTACATCGATCAAGAAAATAATGTTGTCCTAGCTCAAGTGAGATACACTCAGACACAGTTACAGAAGAAGTATGATTATACTAACGCCCAAACAAACGTAGGATCTTCAAGAACCATACGGATTCGCTTCAGCAAGCAAGATGGGAAATACCTGGTAAATCATATTGACCCCATTTTGATTGTGGACAGCTTGAACGCCAGCGAAAAGGCGAGTATTCCATCATTAAACAAACCAATCACTAACCAAACACAAAGTACAGAAGGGAAAAAGGAACAATGACAAAATTAGAAACTTTGGAAAAACAAAAACAGAAAGCGGAAGACCGCTTAGCTGACTATATGACCAAGGCCAAGAGGGAAGAAGAGAAGCTGCAGCAGCTAGAAACTCAAATCATTCTGGCCAAGCATGAGGAACGATCAAACTACTTGGCCAAACATAATTTAACCTGGGCTGATATTGAAACAGCTCTTGCTGAAGGAAAATTGAAAGGAGCTGAAAAAGATGTACCGTTTAACCAATCTGACACAAAACATGACCACAACGTATAAAAATCGGGACCTTGTGTATCAAGCGCTGGAGCGAGAAAATGCTAAGGTTAAACACCAGGAGGCAGAGGCCGTTTTATTGGTAGAGGAACTGGATAAAAAGAATGTAGTGGTGTACCAAGAAGAAATCTATTTGCCGTTTGAAGGGATCGCAGATAGCCTCTTCCTGAAACCTGGTATGTTGAATAACAAGGAGGCTACAGTAAAAGAATCAAAAACCTCACTCTTTAAGCGCCAGGCTAAAACAAAACGTGGAGCACAGATTCCTGAAGGAAAAGTAGAAGTTCCTTCCTTGAAACATGAAACTCCCAAACCTCCAACCTCTTCTAAACGCTCTTTTTGGGTGTATTTAGGAAGAGTTCTGGTGTTGTTTGGTCTAGTAGGAAGTCTGACACTTGCTGGTTTATCATTTACGCTAGTTTACCATCAAGAAAAGCAACTCTCGGCCGTATCCAAGGAACTTTCAAATCTAAAAACCATTCATTCAAAAACAGGGGAACTAGATGCCTTTTCACGTTACTTTTTGCCAGCCCTTTACTCTGATAAAGGGAAAATGGCTGATTTCGTAGCTCCTCAATTAACGATAGATAGACAAGCAGGCCAACTGCAGTCTGTGATTTTGGAATCTAGCTTGATTGTTGATGAAGCAACTTATCAGCTAACCTATGTAGTGGCCGTGAAAGACGGTGAGAACAGAAGTCAGAAACGCTTGGTAGTTACTGTGAAGGAAGAACCTTCAGCGCCTTACGGATTCCAGGTTATTGCTAAGCCAGAACTATCCAATTATCCAAAATAAAGGAGGTCTTACATGGATCAAGAAAAAGTCAGTCATTCTCTGGCTTTAAAAGGAAAAGTTACCCTGGAGATGACGATACAAGCTCTGTATGCCCTCGCAAAAGCCCATTATGACAAGAAACAACATAAGGAGGCAAATCGAACTTTTGAAGGGGAGACACGTTTTAATGACTTTATGGCCACAAAATCAAAAAAAGATGTCGAGAAGTTATTAAATAGTGAAGTTCACTTAGCTAAGTTGAAGCATTACCTGGAAGAGTATAAGGTAGGTTTTACCTATCATCAAAAAGATGATACAACCTATCTCTTCTTTGAAACAAAAAATCGTCCCCTGGTAGAAAAGGCTCTCAAAGATATGTTGGCAGACATCACGAAAAACCCAGAAAAATTGGAAGAATTTGCGAAAAAGGTGCTGAAGAAACCACATGAAATGACTCCTGAAGATAAAATCAATTACTATAATACAAATAAGGTCTATAAAGGAATGATGCCAGTTGTTACGAAGGAGATTGGGAAGGAGAAGACACGATGATTAGAAAACCTATATGGCCCTACCTGGTGGTGGGGCTATTTTCATTTGTTATTTTCCAGTCCTTTTACCATTACTACCAACTTTCGACTGCAGCAGTACCTTTCATGGGAATGTTGCGACTTCGTTGGTTGCTAGAACACTGGGAACGCTTCTCTTTTGGTATTTTCTTTGATTCAGGAGCCTTATATGCAGGGTTGATTGGATTTGGTCTCCCAATGCTTGTCTATGCTTCTATGGATAAGAATTTATATCGTCAGGGAGAAGAACAAGGTAGTGCTCGTTTTGCGACTTTGAAGGAAATGAGACGTTTTGAAGATGTTGATTTTGAGAAGAATATGATTTTTTCAAAACAGGTCAAAATGGGGTTATTTAACTTTCGCTTAGCTTACAATGTGCAACTCAACAAAAATGTGATTGTTATCGGTCTTCCAGGAGACGGTAAAACCTTTACGTTTGTATTGCCAAATTTAATGCAGATGAACTCAAATTTTGTGGTGACGGATCCCAAAGGAAATCTGGTACACGAAGTTGGGAAGATGCTTGAGAAGGCAGGCTATGCTGTTAAAATTTTTGATTTGATTCGTCTCAAGAATTCAGATCGGTTTAACCCTTTTCATTACATGAAGTCTGAGCTAGATATTGATCGTATCTCTGAAGCGATTACTGAGGGAACGAAGAAGAGTGAATATACTGGAGAAGACTTCTGGGTTCAAGCAGAGTTAATGCTGCAACGTGCATTGATTGGTTATCTCTATTTTGACTCGAAGGATCCTGAAACTGGAGTCCAGTTATATATGCCAAACTTGGGTCACGTTGCGGATCTATTAAGAAATATATATCGAGAGGATCCAGATGTCCCAAGTCCTGTTGAGCAGATGTTTGAAGAATTGAACGAACACCAGCCTAACAACTATGCTTATAAGCAGTGGAAACTATTCCAAAACTTTAAAGGCGAAACAAGAAATAGCGTGGTTGCCATTTTGTCTTCTCGCTATTCTATTTTTGACCATGAAGATGTACGAAACTTGATCAGTGAAGATACCATGGAAATGGATACCTGGAATACGAAAAAGACAGCTGTTTTTATTGCTATTCCTGAAACCAATAACGCCTTTAATTTTCTTTCTTCAATCTTGTTTGCGATTGGTTTTGAGGTTCTCACACATAAGGCTGATGATATCTTGCAAGGTAAAGTACCTGGCTACAGTAGAAAAAATCTTCGCCACATTCAGTTTATCTTCGATGAGTTTGCGCAAATTGGCCGTATTCCAAACTTCGCCCAGGTTCTATCTTCGATTCGTAGTCGTGAGATGTCTATTAAGATTATCATTCAAGCTGTCAATCAGCTAGAATCACTTTATAAAAGTGATTGGAAGACGATCTTTAATAACTGTGCCACTCACCTATTTTTAGGAACCAATGACAAGGATACGATGGAATACTATTCTACAAGGTCAGGTAAGCAGACTATACGCACTCGATCCACTTCAAAATCGCATAGTTATCGGAACGGATCCTCAAGTGAAAATAAACAAATTCAAGGCCGCCCCCTTCTAACTCCAGATGAAGTCGCAAGAATTGGGGTTGAAGAAGGATTGGTCTTTATTTCTAAACAAAATGTCTTCAGAGATAAAAAAGCAAGTGTCTATGATCATCCTCGAAAAGATGAGATTGCAAGTTCTCCTGAAGATAAAGAAAACTGGTACGAATATACTCGAAAAGGGACAGATATCGATGGCTTGATTTTATATGCCAACGATTTGACTCCGCAACTAAAAGAGTTATTTGTGGCCTAACATATAGAAAGGAAAATAGGATGGAAACACCAAAAATACAATTAGGATACCTGGAGAGTATCTCACAAGTTTTAGCACTAAAGCCAGAAAATTTAGCTACAGAACGTTATGCTATTTGGCAACTACTTAAACAGGCAGATGAGGAGACTTTTTATCAATTAGCTCCTCATCTTTTTGTGACAACGAATCAGGAAGATCCATTAGTTGTTAGTGAACTAGATGCAACTCCTGAAGGTTATCTTTTATTCAAGGAATTGGTCGAGGAGGAAACAGGATGGTTTTAACAAAAGCACAGGCAAAATCGCTGGATATTTTAGAAGTAGCTCGTAGCCTAGGAATGGAAATGAAGCGAAAGTCACATCGAGAGTATTATTGGGCTGAACATGACTCATTTAAGATCGATACGGTCAAGAATACCTGGCATTGGTATTCTCAAGACCTCTTTGGTGATACCATCAATCTCGTGCAACAAATGCAAAATGTCAGCTATAAAGATGCTATGGTATTCTTAGAGACAGGTTCCTTTCCTGAAGCAAAACCAGTAGAGGAAGAGCGAAAACCTTTCAACTATACACTAGCGCCTTACGAACAACCATTTGTGGAGGCGAGAGCCTATCTCAAGGAGATTAGAGATCTCTCTGATGATACAATCGACTTCTTCCTTGAGAAGGGAGTATTAGCCCAAGCTAAACGTAAGGATAAAGATGGTGTTATAGAAGATGTCTTAGTTTTTAAATACTTAGACAGAAATCAGCAACTGGTAGGTGCGAGCCTTCAGGGACTTGTTCCTGATCAAGAACGTCATCTAGGTAAGGGCTACTTGAAACAAATCATGTATCAATCAGAGGCTATCAGTGGCTTAAACGTTTCTATAGGCTCTCCTGAGCGTTTAATTGTGACAGAGGCACCAATTGACCTTATGAGCTATTATGAGCTTCATAAGGGCGAATTAAACGATGTTCGACTGGTTGCGATGGAAGGATTGAAAGAGGGAGTATTATCCCACTATGTTCTTGAAATTTTACAGGATCTAGGGGCGATTGCGATGGATGAAAGGGATTATACCAAGTCTAGCGAACTAACACGTACCTCGAGATTCTTATCTGTTGCAGCAGAAACCTCTACACTTTTCCAAGATCACAAATACGATGATCTCATCACGCTGGCAGTTGATCACGATAAAGCAGGTACAGACTTTATTACCAAACTACGGGAGAAGAAAATCCCAGTTATCGATGCAAGACCTCCTAAAGGGAATGGTCAAGACAAGATGGATTGGAATGAGTATTTACAAACGTCAAAAGCGGCCGAAAAACAAATGGCAGAAGAAAATAGTCATAAGGAGTTTCAGGCTCCTTTTTTTAGTACAGAAATATTAGATAAATATGTTGAGGAAGTTGCTCAACATTATACAGAGGATATTGAAACAGCAGAGTACCTCTTTCCAGATGGTCGCCTCGTTAGTTCTTGGGACTATGGAATGAGAGGAGATGACCATAGAGCCATTCGGAACTACTTCGATGTAATGGGGCGACCAGAGTTAGATATTTTGAATGACCATCCAAAGGGGTTCTGGAATTTGGTTCATAATGGTATAGGAGCCGTTCGTCTCGTACCAGAGACCCAGACGGCTTTACTCTTAGAAGGTCAAGTGCTAACCACTATCCAGAAAGAAATACTTCAAAGCAGTTCATTAAAGACAGAGGTATATCAAGAAGGTCAAGCGATTACCGCAACTTATCTGAAAAGACTTGGAGTTTCGTCAGAAGAAAAGGACATTGATGAAGCTAGTCAAAAATCTCTGGAACCTTTTTCAGATACACAAAAAGAACATATTCGTGAGTTTTTCAAAACAAGAATTTCAGATGTTAAGACTGACTATATCTATTTGCCTAATGGTCAAGAAGATATAGCTTACTATCTAGACGGGTATTTATTTGCGAATCACTATGCGGAATTGGATATGCTATCCCCATCAAAGCAAGTAGATGCCTTAATGAACCGACTAGTTTCTGAGGATGGACAAAAAGTTGATCATGTGGCTTTAGGATTTGATATTGAGCGGATTGACCAAAAATTTCTTGAAGAAAATCTTGGATATAATCCAGATACTCCTATTGAGGACTATCGTTATTCAGAAAAAAATATTGATCGTGTGGCAGAAAAAGAGGAGCAAGAGTTCCGAACAAAATTTGATAGACGCTCATTTGCGGAGACGATAGGTCTCATGCAAAAATACAGTCCTGAAGAGGTCTTAAATGAATCCAATAGCTATCACGATGACGTACGTTATCAATCGTTGCTCATTGACCTTGGGAAAGTTAATACGGATCCGATGTATCGCTTCATTGAACACTATATAAACCGTGATATTGACAGAGAAGCCTTGAGTCAATTTTCTGTTCAGGATTTTATTACCATCGCTCAAGAAAAAGGTCTACTGAACGAAGAGCCTTCAGTCAAACCGTGGAAAGCCATCACAGTTACTCAGCCAGTTAACAGTTATACTGTTTTTACTGATAAACTCTCAAAAGAGTTTGACAATGTTTCAGATCTATACCAATTTGTAAATAAAAAACTGAAGCGTTCGCAACGTCGAGAACTGTCTTCTCTGTTGTCCGAATCTGGCCGAGGAACACCGTTAGATACCCTGATGGCAATTGATTCTGTAGCAAATGTAGAAGTGAATGGGCAGAGTATCCTAAGCCTTTTTCCTAATGATATTAACGAAGAAGCCACAGAAATTTACCTTAGATCATCTGCCGAAATTGAAGAAACAACTAATGTCGCTCAAGCTGAAAAAGAAAAAGCTCCTGACCGAAGTCAAGAGCCATCTAGCAATGCGGGCGATTCACATCGCAATCCCGATTCTTTAGGAGACTTGTCTCCAGGGGCAGCATCGAAGCCCGTTGTGGACGAACCACAACCTGATTTTCCTGTCATTGCTCACTTAAATTTTACCACTAAAGAGGAGAGAATGTCAACCATAAAGCCAGGTTATCATGTCATTACCAATGGAGAATTGAATAGGCTGAATAAATTTGCGCCGGGCTTACAAGCAACTGCTCAATGGTATTTAAAAGAGTTGTCAGGAAGTAC
This sequence comes from Streptococcus sp. Marseille-Q8145, assembly GCF_965112035.1. Lineage (NCBI taxonomy): Bacteria > Bacillati > Bacillota > Bacilli > Lactobacillales > Streptococcaceae > Streptococcus > Streptococcus sp. Marseille-Q8145. The sequence goes on from NZ_CBCOPQ010000003.1 coordinate 295,422, forward strand.
CATATCATATTTGTATAAAGACGGAGAGACGTTAGGTAAATTGAGTGTCCAGTTTTCTGATGAGAACTTTGCGCATTTAACTGGTATCTCTCCAAAAGGTATTGAGATGAGACAAGTGGTTTATGATTTTGCACAGGGAGTTGGTGACTATGGCAATATTCAAGTTTCCCATGCTATCAAGGATAAATCAATGGTTCTTCCGCTATTACCAGACATCCTATCGTCTCAATCCTTTGTGTTTAATGATTTATCGGAAGTTGAAAAATTCAATCGTATTGATTTATCTCAGGCTATTAAAACAAATGATGAGGATTTATTACTTGCCATTAGAGATGTTGATGGAGTCGGTATCCCCGCTTCAGTGATGCGAATGAAGGAAAAATTATCCGAAAGCCTCAAGGGGAAAGAAAACATTGTTCTTGCAGTTTATCGTCAGCGTGATGGGAAACTTGACCAAATGTCTATCAATGAAGAGTATGTGAAAGATGGAGGAAAACGTTTTGAAGACATTCTAAAAAATGATGAGTTTAGTCGTTATCAGGAAGACCTTTACAAAGAGGAAACGGAGCAACTTTCTTTTAAACGGGATTCAGATGGTGATGGTATTTCAGATGAGGAGGATCTAAAACAAGGAACGAATCCTTATGATTTTAGATCAACGCCCACCTCTAAACCAGCAGAAGAAAATGAGCTTGAACCTGAAGAAATGCAACTTTCTGCTGGAAGTGTGGCTGTCGCAGACTTGATTAAAAATAAAGATATTGCAGGCCTTAATCAACACCTCAAGGAAGGGATTAAAGCTTATCTAAATTCGGATCATTATAAAGAATTTCTCACCAAGATGAGTCAGTTTAATCAATACTCCAGTCGAAACTTACGTTTGATTTTAGCACAGAAACCAGATGTCTCTTACCTTGCTCCTTATAATACGTGGAGAAAATTTGAACGTCATGTCAAACGAGGGGAAAAGGCATTGAGTGTCATTATTCCAGTAACCTATGTAAAGAAAGATCAACAGGGACAACCCATCTTAGATAAGAATGGCAAACCTGAAACAGGAATGACTTTCCGCCTAAAACCAACAACCTTTGATGTTTCTCAAACAGAAGGAAAAGAGATGCCAAAGGCTGCCGAAGTGAAAGAACAGTTAACGGATTTAGATTATGCCAATCTCTATCGTGCTCTTATGAGTATTGCTAAAACTAATGATGTGTCTGTACGGTTTGAAGAGATGGCAGGAGAAACAAAAGGTTATTACAGCCCAGCCGAACATCAAATTGTTTTACGCAGTCATGATATGAATAAGTCACAACTTATTAAGACCTTCATCCATGAAATAGCTCATTCAGAATTACATCATTCTAATAATCCACAAAGAGAACAACTGACCAGAAGCAACGCTGAACTGCAAGCAGAAAGTGTCGCTTATGTCGTTGCTTCTTACTACGGTATTGATACGTCTGATTATTCCTTCGACTACCTAGCGGGTTGGTCAAAGGATAAAGAGACCTTAGCTGACTTGGAAGCACAATTGGATATTGTCCAACAAGAGGCCAAAAGTTTAATGGTTCGGATGGATCAAGAATTAGAACAGCTGCGACTAATCCAACAACGACAAAGTAAGCAGCACTTTGAACAAAAACTTCAAAAATTTAAAGACCAAAGTAAGCAGGCTGCAGAAGAGCATAAGCAAGAAATGAACCAGGAAGCCCAGTCAAAAAAAGAAGAGGGGCTCTCGAAATGACCGAACGAGATTCAAACAAATCCCCTAAGGTCAAACTAAAAACAACCCTACCACAAGGAGGACAACAATCATGAATACAACACAAGAAAATCAATTCATTCTTCTTCTATCCGACTACGTTCCTATTATGGATGGAGATATCATCAAAGGAATTTCTCCTGAAGCAAATGAACTGACTCGTCAAAAACTGATAGAGAACTTGAATGAAGAATTAGAAAACTTTTCAGAAATGGAACCTTTGCTTTTAGAATGGTATGAGAAAAATGTCAGCCTGCTAGAAACGATTTCTGATCAAGAATTTCAATCAGCTCTTGCTGAAAAAATTATGATAACGGAAGTTCAAATAGGACATTCACTCTTTGAGCCGCTCACCCCTGCACAGCTAGATAAACTTGCAGAAAAATTCTCTATTCATCGGAAAGACCTTCAAGGAGCAGATGAAAAAGCAGTAGAATTTGAAACTCAATCTCAGTCTATTTTAAAGAATTTTTTCAAGGGCTTTCGCCAGAAATAAACGCTTGATTAAAAAGTGCTCGCTCTTAAAGTGAGAGGGATAAGGGGCTTGGGGATTTCCCCAAAACTGAAAAAGTCAAGAAGGAAAACTGCAAAGTTGACCTTCTTTGACCTTTTTTAATATCGCAAATGGATATCCATTTGCTAAGCTTGCCACAAGGAAGTCAGGGGCGGATGTCTGCCCAGAAAATGGCAGAGATTCTGAAAGAAAGAGGATAAAGAATAATGCAGAAACGAGAAAATAGGAAACGCTATATACAAAAATTGATACGACTAACACCAGAGGAAGATCGTCAAGTTAAAACGGCGATGGCCCAAATGGGAGTTCCATCTTTTCAATACTATGCGAAGAATCAACTGGTACAAGGAAAGGTGGTGCAAATTGATTTTTCTGAATTGAAAGACCTTCGAGTTGCCATCAATCGAGTAGGTACGAACATCAACCAAATTGCCAAACATGCTAACGAAAATCAAGAGGTCACGTCGGAGGAAGTGGCACAAGTCATTGACTATCTCTCTGAGTTGAAAGAGATGGTAGCTGTCAAACTTTCTAGTGCGGAGAAGAAAAGTTTACAGGAACGAAAAGTGAAAACAATAAGGACGTATGACGAATGGTAGTAATCAAAACACCCAAACAAATTAAAACTCCTTCCAATTTAAAAATAGCTGTACGATATATTCTGAATGAAGCGAAGACTCTTGTATCAGGAACTGCAGAAAGCGATTTTGATTTTCCTCTTGTCTATCATGATGGTGAATTTCAAATGAAGCTAGTATCTGGTAATGGGATTTCAGATTATAGCGTAGCAGATGAAGAAATGGTCATGACAAAATTGACTGCAGCCTTTAAAAAAGGAGATGATGACTTGAAAGAATTATCTTCAGGAAAACAAGTATTGGCTCATCACATTATCCAGTCTTTTTCTCCAGATGATAACTTGACCCCTGAGCAAGTTCATGAAATTGGCCGTCAAACGATGTTAGAATTGACAGGTGGAAATTATGAGTTTGTGATTGCAACACACACGGATAAAGATCATCTTCATAATCACATCATACTCAATACCACCAATACCTCAACGCTCAAGAAATTTCGTTGGGAAAAGAAAACCCTGAAAAATTTGAGAGCCATTTCGGACAAACATGCGGCGCGGTATGGCGCTAAAATTATTGAGCCTACTATGAAAAATTCTTATACAAAGTATTCTGCTTGGCGGAGACAAAATAATTATCGGTTTGAAATCAAGGAACGTCTGGATTTTCTTCTGAAGCACTCTCTTTCGTTGGAAGATTTTAAATATAAAGCAGCTGCGCTTGATCTTCAGGTTGATTTCTCTGGTAAATTTGTTAAGTATAAATTACTTGATCAGCCTCAACAAAGAAATGTCCGAGATGATACATTATCGAAGAAAGGACTCTATTCTCTTGAAAAAATAAAAGAGAGAATTTCTAAGAATCAGTTAGTTTTTGATGTGGAGGAATTGAAAGAACAATATCAAGAATCAAAAGAAAAAACGGCAAATGATTTTGAATTGAAATTGGAAGTGGAATCCTGGCAGGTCGAGCAAGAAAGCAAGCAAGGCATTTACGTGCAGATGGATATGGGAGCTTTAAATAGTGGTACAATTTTAATACCTTCTCATAAAGTTGATAAAAATGAGTATGGAAATTATACCATCTATATCAAAGAGAAAGACTATTTTTATTTTCTCAATCCTGATCAATCTCAAAAAAATAGGTACATGATGGGCTTGACTGTCGCAAGGCAATTGGCCAAACAAAATGGAGAAACACTTGTAACTAAAAACGCTCAAATTTCCTCTATGCGTGAACTGATTAAGGAATATAATTTCTTAGTCGAGCACGGCGTGACAGATGGAACACAATTTCAACATTTGGAGAAGCGCTTTAATGAAAAGATAGAGGCTACCCAGGAGGAATTAAGACAGCTAGATGCTCGTCTTGGACGTTATCATAAAATTGAAGGAGCACTTTTAGCCATCCAGCAATCTCCAGAAAATAGTCTTGCGGCGGTACAACTATTGGATGATTTAGGAGTTCCAAAAGATGTGGGGCTGGAAGATGTCAGTCAACTGATCAAACAATTCCAAATTGAAAAAGGAGCCTTACAAGAGTTCTTTGACGATACTCTAAAACATTACACAGATTATAGAGATATTAAGGAGCACGTGCGTAGTCGTGAAGAGAAAGTTGACCGACGATTTGAGGATGAAAAAGTCTTGTAGAAGTTTCTGATGTTTTCAATCTAGTCATGATTTCAGTACAATAGAAAGTATGTTTAGATTTGATGAAAAAGAATTTGTCGTAGAACTAGATCGCAAACGTGAGCAGCAATTCTTGAAGCGAGTAAGAGATTATGACGAGCAGATAGCTCCCTACATGAGACTGAAGGGGTATAAACGGATAGACAGTACAGAGAGGACAGTTGTCTTTACATTTGGAGAGATGACCTTTTCTAGGAGTCGCTGGCGAAAGGGAAAGAGAAGCTGTTATCCCGTAGATGAGTGGCTAGGTCTAGAAAAGTATATGCGTTATTCTCCTGAGTTGATTTTTCACATGGCAAAACACGCTTCCGTTTTATCCTACCGTGAAGTTTGTCGAACCGTTAAGATGGCTTATCGCCTGGAGATAACAAAGGATGCTGTGTTGAAGTCTGTAAAAATGGCAGGCAGACTCTTTTCAGAGAGGGAACGCTATCGGCTTTTTAGAGGTGATGAGCAACCGAAAAAAATCCAGGCAGATAAAATCTACCTGGAGGGAGATGGTGTGCTCGTCAAGACAACATCAAGCAATGATGAACGACACAATACAGACTTAGCCCATTTTCTGATTCATACGGGAGCGAAGAAGATTGGAAATAATCGGTATGTACTCGAGAATAAGCATGAAATTATCCATACAAGCCATGAGCAAGCAAAGGAAGAATTGATAGACTATCTCTACAATCATTTTGAAATATCTGATCGAACTCTTCTTATCACTAACTCGGACAATGGTAAAGGATATACTCGAAGAGTATTTCAAGAAATCAAGAAAGCTCTACGGATTAAACGTCATGAGCATTTCTGGGATGCTTATCATGTCAATGAAGAATTAAAAAGATACCTGAAGCCGTACCCCTCTACACTACTTGATCTGGCTTTTAAGGCTATCCAGACACATCAGAGAAGCCTTCTTCAGACCGTACTAGATACAGTAGAGTCTCTTATAGAAAGTCAGGAGGCTTTTGATAGCTTTTACAATTTCCGTAAAAAATTATTGAGAAATTTTGGGGATACCAGACCACCGAAACTTAGAGGGTTGTCCTCTCATGGTATTGGGGTAATGGAGAGTCAACACAGAAAGGTCACCTACCGCATGAAACATCGAGGGATGTATTGGTCTATTGAAGGAGCTTGTACTATGGCTAGGATGATACTCCTTGAACGAATTGGTCAGCTATATGAACTGTTTTTCGGGGATTGGCGGAATGAGTATGAGGAGTATAGGGCGAGTCGTTTAGGAGCAGGATTTCTTGTTGACCACCGTCCCCATGGAGCCGTCATACGAAAACGAGGACGTAAGCGAAAGTAAGGAAAAGGTAAAGAAAAGCCTCTAAAAAATGCAATTTTAGAGGTCTTTTTGCCATGCTTTTTAGACAAAACAGTTGCTTTTTTGCCTAATATGTGTTACAATAATAGAGTAAATAAAAAACGAAAAAGGTGTAGAAGCAGCAACTCCTACACCACCGATTAAGACAAAACAACACTTTGCTTAATCAGTCAAACAATATTGTAGCATAAATAGTGCAATATAGTCAAGGGCTGGGGTAAAGTGAGGAACTTTTTCCAGTTTTTTTGTCTGAAAAATCTCGCTTTCTTATTGAGTTATAAGGATATTTGATTGTTCCCAAAAATTTAGACACAAACAAAAGCAAAAGAGAGGGTTTACATTCACATTTTGATGTGCTATAATGAGACTATAAATTGAATAGGGTGAGCGTTACTAAGTTGGATTAGGCGTGACCGCAAATGAATTGGAAGAGGCAAGTGCTCTTGTGTTTTTCCGTTTGTTTGCGGTCATTTTTATTTCACGAAGGCTCAAGAATGATAAGGAGGGAACTATGTATCGAATGATACTTCCTATGAACAACAATGTTGCTCTAGCAAAACATGAAAATGGTGAAGAGGTTGTTCTGATTGGTAGTGGGATAGCATTCAATAAGAAAAAGGGCGATCCTGTTCTGGAAAGTAAGATTGAGAAAGTCTTTCGTCTGAGAACGGAAGAATCCAAGGAAAACTTTGTGGCCTTGCTCAAAGATGTGCCACTGGATTTTATCACAGTGACTTACGATGTGATTGACACGCTTTCTAAGAAATACCATTACCCAGTCCAGGAGTATATCTATGTCACGCTGACAGACCATATCTACTGTTCTTATCAAGCGCTCCAGCAGGGACGGTACAAGAGTAGTGATCTGCCAGATGCTTCAGATAAATATCCCACTCCTTATCAAATTGCTCAAGAAGCAGTAGCTATTTATCGGGAACGACTCTTAGAAGCATTTCCAGACGATGAAATAAACAGAATCGCCTATCACTTTATCAATGCAGAAGGGGTCTCCAGTCCAGCAGGGCAAGGTCATTTAGATCAGCGGAAGGAAATTCTAGCGGCTGTAGAAGAAGAGCTGAGAAAGCAGGGAATTAAAAGAACATCGGAGAATAGCAACTTCTATGACCGATTTATGATTCATCTCAATTACTTCTTAGATTACTTAGACAGAAGCCGAGATGATAATGTTTCACTGTTAGAAATGGAAAGTCAGATTAAACTGACCTATCCCAAAGCTTATCAAATCGGAAGTAGTCTTTATGAGATTATTGCCCAGAAAACTGGAATAGACTTGTATCATAGTGAGCGAGTTTATCTGGTCTTACATATTCAACGATTATTATAAGGAACATTAAAAGGAGGATCTATCATGAATAGAGAAGAAGTAACATTACTTGGTTTTGAAATCGTAGCCTACGCAGGTGACGCCCGCTCCAAGTTGCTGGAAGCACTAAATGCAGCTCAGGCTGGAGAATTTGACCGCGCAGAAAGTTTGGTGGAAGAAGCCAATGCTTGTATTGTCGAAGCGCACCATGCTCAGACCAGCCTTTTGACCAAAGAAGCTGCTGGTGAGGACTTGGCCTATAGCGTGACCATGATGCACGGCCAAGACCACCTGATGACAACCTTGTTGCTTAAGGATTTGATGAAACACATGATTGAACTATATAAAAGAGGAGTAAAATAATGAACAAACTCATCGGACTTATTGAGAAAGGGAAGCCTTTCTTTGAGAAGATTTCTCGGAATATCTATCTCCGTGCTATTCGGGATGGCTTTATCGCTGGTATGCCAGTCATCCTTTTCTCATCTATCTTTATCTTGATTGCCTATGTGCCAAATGCTTGGGGTTTCCACTGGTCTAAGGATATTGAAACTTTCTTAATGACCCCTTATAGCTATTCGATGGGGATTCTGGCTTTCTTTGTGGGTGGGACCACTGCAAAGGCTTTGACAGACTCTGTCAATCGCAGCCTGCCTGCGACAAATCAGATTAACTTCTTGTCTACTATGCTGGCTTCCATGGTTGGCTTCCTCCTCATGGCCGCTGAGCCTGCTAAGGATGGTGGTTTTCTGACAGCCTTTATGGGAACAAAAGGTCTTTTGACAGCTTTCATCGCAGCCTTTGTGACGGTTAATGTCTACAAGGTTTGTGTAAAAAATAATGTCACCATCCGCATGCCAGAAGAAGTTCCACCAAATATTTCCCAAGTATTTAAAGACTTGATTCCATTTACTGTTTCAGTCGTTCTGCTCTACGGTTTGGAACTGCTTGTTAAAGCAAGTCTGGGAGTAACCGTTGCTGAATCCATAGGAACGCTTCTTGCTCCTCTCTTCTCAGCGGCAGATGGCTATCTGGGAATCACGCTTATCTTTGGTGCTTACGCTTTCTTCTGGTTCGTGGGAATTCATGGTCCGTCTATTGTTGAGCCTGCCATTGCTGCCATTACTTATGCCAATATCGATGCCAACTTGGCCTTGCTTCAAGCTGGTCAACATGCGGATAAGGTCATCACTTCTGGTACTCAAATGTTCATCGTTACTATGGGTGGTACTGGTGCGACCTTGATTGTTCCTTTCCTCTTCATGTGGATCTGTAAGTCTGAGCGTAACCGTGCGATTGGACGAGCATCTGTTGTCCCAACTTTCTTTGGTGTTAATGAACCTATTCTCTTTGGTGCACCAATCGTACTCAATCCGATTTTCTTTATTCCATTTATCTTTGCGCCTATCGCAAACGTATGGATTTTCAAATTCTTTGTTGATACCTTAAACATGAACTCCTTCTCAGCCAACCTTCCTTGGGTAACACCTGGACCTCTGGGAATTGTGCTGGGTACCAACTTCCAGCTTCTGTCCTTTGTTCTTGCAGCTCTTCTTGTCGTAGTGGATGTGATTATTTACTATCCATTTGTCAAGGTTTATGATGAACAAATCTTAGAAGAAGAACGTTCTGGCAAATCTAATGATGCTCTTAAAGAAAAAGTAGCAGCTAACTTTAATACTGCTAAAGCGGACGCTATCCTTGAAAAAGCAGGTGTGGATGAAGAAGCTCCAGCGCAAAACAATATTAGCGAAGAAACCAATGTTCTGGTGCTCTGTGCAGGCGGTGGGACTAGCGGATTGCTGGCTAACGCTTTGAATAAAGCAGCAGCTGAATACAATGTTCCTGTCAAAGCAGCAGCGGGTGGCTACGGTGCTCACCGTGAAATGCTGCCTGAGTTTGACCTGGTTATCCTGGCTCCTCAAGTTGCCTCCAACTTTGAAGATATGAAGGCCGAAACTGATAAATTGGGTATCAAACTGGCTAAGACAGAAGGTGCCCAATACATCAAACTAACCCGTGATGGTAAAGGAGCTCTGGCCTTCGTTCAGGAGCAATTCAACAACTAATTTGTTAGTTCATTTGAGGTGAAGCAAAGTTCAATTCCCCTGTTACTTACCTATTTACTCACTTGTTTCACCTCAAATGCTATTGAAAGGAAAATAAGATGACAAAAAGCTTACCTAAAGATTTTATTTTCGGTGGTGCAACAGCGGCCTATCAAGCTGAGGGAGCAACCCACACAGATGGAAAAGGACCTGTTGCCTGGGATAAGTACCTAGAGGATAACTACTGGTACACGGCAGAACCTGCCAGCGACTTTTACCATAAGTACCCTGTGGATTTGAAATTGGCTGAAGAGTATGGCGTCAATGGGATTCGGATTTCAATTGCTTGGTCACGGATTTTCCCGACAGGCTATGGCGAGGTCAATCCAAAAGGTGTGGAATTTTACCATAATCTTTTCGCAGAATGCCACAAACGCCATGTAGAACCTTTTGTGACCCTTCACCACTTTGATACGCCAGAGGCTCTTCATTCAAATGGCGATTTCCTCAATCGGGAAAATATTGAGCACTTTGTGGACTATGCGGCTTTCTGTTTTGAAGAATTCCCAGAAGTTCGCTATTGGACGACTTTCAATGAAATTGGCCCCATTGGTGATGGCCAGTACTTAGTTGGAAAATTCCCGCCGGGTATCCAGTATGACTTGGCCAAGGTTTTCCAATCCCATCACAACATGATGGTCTCTCATGCCCGTGCTGTTAAGCTTTATAAGGATAAGGGCTACAAGGGTGAAATCGGTGTCGTTCATGCCCTTCCGACAAAATACCCTTACAATCCGGAAAATCCAGCAGATGTCAGAGCAGCAGAGTTGGAAGATATTATTCATAACAAATTTATCCTAGATGCGACTTATCTGGGGCACTATTCAGATGTAACTCTGGCAGGAGTGAATCATATCCTTAAGGTCAATGGTGGTCAGCTGGATCTACGAGATGAAGACTTTGCGGCTTTAGAAGCAGCTAAAGACCTCAATGACTTCCTTGGCATCAACTACTATATGAGTGACTGGATGCGTGACTTTGACGGTGAAACAGAAATTATCCATAACGGAAAAGGCGAAAAGGGAAGTTCCAAGTACCAGATTAAGGGTGTAGGGCGCAGAGAATCTCCAACCCATATACCAAAAACTGATTGGGATTGGATTATCTATCCGCAAGGTCTCTATGACCAAATCATGCGGATTAAAAAAGATTATCCCAACTACAAGAAGATTTATATCACAGAAAATGGTCTGGGTTATAAAGATGAATTTGTGGACAATACGGTTTACGACGATGCTCGTATTGACTATGTCAAGCAGCATTTGGAAGTTTTATCCGATGCGATTGCGGATGGGGCTAATGTCAAGGGCTACTTTATCTGGTCTTTGATGGATGTCTTTTCTTGGTCTAACGGTTATGAAAAACGCTACGGCTTATTCTACGTAGACTTCGAAACGCAGGAGCGCTATCCTAAGAAATCCGCTCACTGGTATAAGAAACTAGCTGAAACACAAATGATTGAATAGAAAGTAAAGCCGTTAGAGTTGAACTCTTTCGGCTTTTTTGGGTATGCTAATCCATAGAAGTCTGATTTGATGGTAGGCGGAGCTTGGTGCTCAATCACTGAGCTGGACTTGCTGGTCTGAATGCTTGCGGAAAAATTTAAAATTTTTCTTTGAATTGGCTTGAGAGACAGACAGTTAGGATTGCATTTTTTATGACAGCCAATGGCTCTGTACTTGGAAATCTGCTATAATGGTCTTATGATTATTTTACAAGCAAACAAGATTGAACGCTCTTTTGCAGGGGAGCTACTTTTTGACAATATTAACCTGCAGGTGGATGAGAGTGACCGGATTGCCCTCGTCGGTAAAAATGGAGCTGGGAAGTCAACCCTACTCAAGATTTTGGTGGGCGAGGAAGAGCCTACTTCTGGTCAGATCAATAAAAAACGAGACCTTTCCCTGTCCTATCTGGCTCAGGATAGCCGCTTTGAGTCGGAGAATACTATCTACGACGAGATGCTGCTGGTCTTTGATAGTCTGCGTCAGCATGAGAAGCGCTTGCGGCAGATGGAGCTGCAAATGGGAGAATTGTCAGGGGAAGAGCTGACTGCTCTCATGACCCAGTACGACCAGCTGTCAGAGGACTTTCGCCAGAAAGGTGGTTTTACCTACGAGGCTGATATTCGAGCTATTTTGAATGGCTTCAAATTTGACCAGTCCATGTGGCAGATGAAGATTTCTGAGCTTTCAGGCGGGCAGAATACCCGTCTGGCTCTGGCTAGGATGCTTTTGGAAAAGCCAGAACTGCTGGTCTTGGACGAGCCGACCAACCATTTGGATATAGAGACCATTGCCTGGCTAGAGACTTACTTAGTCAACTACAGCGGTGCCCTGATTATCGTCAGCCACGACCGCTATTTCCTAGACAAGGTTGCGACTATCACGCTGGATTTGACCAAGCATTCTTTGGATTGCTATGTGGGCAATTACTCTAGCTTTGTGGTCCAAAAGGAGCAGAAGCTGGCCACCGAAGCCAAGAACTACGAAAAGCAGCAGAAAGAAATCGCAGCCTTGGAGGACTTTGTCAACCGCAACCTGGTCCGGGCCTCTACGACCAAGCGGGCTCAGTCCCGCCGTAAGCAGCTGGAAAAGATGGCGCGTTTGGACAGGCCGGAGACTAACAGTCGCTCGGCTAATATGACCTTCAAATCCGATAAGGTTTCGGGAAATGTTGTGCTGACCTTGGAAGATGCGGCTATTGGCTACGGCGAGGAAGTCCTGTCGGAGCCGATTAACCTTGACATTCGCAAGTTTAATGCGGTAGCTATTGTCGGACCAAATGGGATTGGAAAGACGACCTTGATTAAATCACTAATCGGGCAAGTGCCCTTCATCAGAGGCAAGGAGCAGCTGGGGGCTAATGTAGAAGTGGGCTACTATGACCAAACTCAGAGTAAACTGACTGCCAGCAATACAGTTCTCGATGAGCTATGGAATGACTTCAAGCTGACGCCAGAGGTCGAGATTCGCAATCGCTTAGGCGCTTTCCTCTTCTCGGGAGACGATGTCAAGAAATCTGTCAGTATGCTATCGGGTGGAGAGCGGGCGCGGCTACTCTTAGCCAAGTTGTCAATGGAAAACAACAACTTCCTCATCCTAGACGAGCCGACCAACCACCTGGACATTGACAGCAAGGAAGTGCTGGAAAATGCTCTGATTGACTTTGACGGCACCTTGCTCTTTGTCAGCCATGACCGTTACTTTATCAATCGCGTGGCCACCCAGATTATCGAGCTCTCTGAAACAGGCTCTACCCTTTATCTGGGTGATTATGACTACTATCTGGAGAAAAAGGCAGAGCAGGAAGCCTTGCGTGAGGAGATGGAGCAGGTTGATTCTGACAAGCCTGTCCCTGCCAATGACTATCAGCTTCAAAAGGAAAACCAGAAAGAACAGCGCCGGCTGGCCCGCCGCTTAGAGCAATTGGAAGCGCAAATCGAGGACTTGGACAGCCAGATCAGTCAGCTTCAGGAAGCCATGCAGGCAACCAACGACGCCAGTGAACTCATGGAGAGCCAGCAGCAAATCGACCAGCTGACCGCCGCCCAAGAAGAAGCCCTGCTAGAATGGGAAGAATTAGCGGAGAAGGTGTAGGAGTATGCTGTTTCTGTGAGAAATGAGCTTCTTAGAGCTTACAGGAAAAATTAAATTGATATTCAATGTGGTTCAGTTATCGTATTACTAAAGATTTTGATGACTGAATCGTTTTATTTAAGAAAAATAGGAGAAAATGATGGATTTTGTAATAATTTTTATTGTCTTAATGCTAGCAATTTTTGCTTTCGTAGGTTGGATAGTTTATTGGGCGATTAGTCATTCCGCTAAAAAGAATAAAGTATGCCAAGCCTTCGCTTCCGAGCACGGCTATCAATTTGACAAAGCACAAGGTAATGACTATTACAGAGATTATTCCAAGCAAAAAAAAGTAATGATCTCACACTAAAGCTTTTCCAGAATCCGTATCTAGAAAAATACGCTCATTTTAGTCATTATCCATTTGGTCGAGGAAATATGGTAAAAGTTGCTTATGTAATTTCAGGTAATTACAATGGTTCTCAATTTCGGGCTTTCACCTATCATTTTGAGGGGAATTCAATTGAGAATTCTGGTCCAGGTGGTGTTTTCAGCATTGTTATGATTCAGTGCCCTGATGCACCAAAAGTTCAGCTTTCAGAGCAAATGTTTTATGAAAATGGAATGCTCTGTGAATACCTTCGAGAAAATTTGAATGTAGAAACGATTCATGAGAGAATTGAGAAATTGGCTTATATTGCAAGTACAAAATAAGTTTGGGAATAAAAAATAAGAATTTTTCTACAATACAGATGTATGCTGACAGAACTAGAATAAGAATTAGAAATGAGGAGAGATATGTTTTTTAGAAGACGTCGTTTTTATTTGAATCAATATTATGACAAAGCCATTTATTATGATCGTAAGACCCATGAAGTTTTAGAAGCTCCAAAGAGTAAACTATTAGATACGGAGAAATCGAGCAGGATGAATCGGCATATTCCTCTATTAGTTGTTTTCTTTATGTTTAGCGGTGGCGGACTTACTTCCTTCTTTAGTCTATTTTTACAAGGAACTTATAGTATGACTGCTTTTTGGAGTGTTATTCTTATCTGGATAGCAGAGTTTGCTTTTATCACTATCCTCGTAGAACGAGCCTTGTATAGAAATGTCAATAAAGCTCAAGTGACTACCCAAACGGTTTGTCTGACTACTATGATTTATCCCGATGACGAAAATCAAGACGAAGAGGAAAAGACGGAAAAAAAGGATTTAGCAAAGGTGCTTTTTTATATTTTAATGCACTCTTATTTACGGCTCCTGCAGTTGGTTTCTACTATGTCTATGATTTTATTTCCCGCTTTAAAGACTTGTTGGGGCAACCGATTGGAGGATAGATTTTTAAGATTATATTTGCAGGTCTTTTGTTGGGAGTTGCTTTTGTTGGGTTCAATCAAAATAATTTCGTTAGAATCTTGAAATCGTCACAAAGGTTTGAGGAGGGGAGAATTAGTGTGATATGTAGAGCCGACGCCAATCCAGATGTCTATCTAGAAGTGAGCGTTGGAGCAGATGGAGCTATTTTGACAAAAGAGCTACATGATTATAAAGCTGGTGCTTAGCTGATTTGAAATTGAATAACAGTCAGTGAAGCAGTAGAGATTATAAAGTTTAGTAACAGAACTTCAATAAGTAATTAGAAAGAGGTTAGAATGTTTTTTCTTAGACGTCGTCGAGTGTTTATAGGCGAATGTGATGGTCAGGCGGTCTATTATGACCAGCAGACTGGGGAGGCTTTGGCCGCTCCAAAGAGTATCCTGCTCAATACGGAAGGTGCTTATAAGACCAATGCTTACATTCCTGAAATGGTTATTTTTCTGATGGCAGGTGGGTCAGGGGTTTTTGGATTCTTTTCAGCTATGTCCATTGGTGTCTATAACTGGACCAGTTTGACCTATATCCTACTATTTTGGTTGGCTGAGTTTCTGTTAATGGTCGCTATTCTTGAGCGAGGACTTTATAAAAATGTTCGCAAGGCTGTTCCGACAACAGAGAAGGTGTTTTACTATGCAGTGTCACATAATTTGATGGTAAGGGATGAACATTTTGACCCAGCTAAGGCATCTGCCACAGTCTACCGAATTTTTAGATACATAATAATTGCTGTTGATATCTATTTAGTATATGTTTTTTTTAACTATACTCAAAAGTTTGGTCAGCCTATTGAGACTAATGATAATTTTTGGATGGCTGGATTTATGTTCTATACACCCTTTTTGTTTTATAACCAAAATAACCCGGTTCGTTTTGTGAAGATTATGAAGCTATACAGTCAAGGGAAAATCTTGTTTAAGAAAGAAACAGAGAGCGAAACTTATAACTAGGTATTAGGTAAAACAGTCGAATCGCAGAAAGCAGGTGCTATATCTTTAACGGAGCGAGGAGTGGTTGTTGCGACAGTTGCTGTTTTGTGACACAATTTGTTTCCTATCCTAAAATGGAAGATTCCCAAGAATATGAGGCTTTCTGACAGATGAAATTTGGAGATTAAAAATGGAAAAAATGGGAAAAATAAGTATTTTCGGTGCAGACTTTGAACGAAGTAAGAAAATCGTAACGAATGGAAAGTTTGCCTTAACAGCCGGTATGCCAAATCCTATTCATATGGGGATCATCAATCGCCTCTTTACAGTTATTATTGCTGGATTTTTCTTTTTTGGGATTCTAACTTATGGTGTTTTAATGGGGATGCCTGAGTTGATAGGTGCAGATAGTGATATTCATTATATTTCGGTTGAGGCAGGAATGTTAATTCATAACATAAGTTCCTTTTTAAAGCCCTTCAATCTTAGTATTTATTTACTATTTCTTGTGGGGATGATTCCTGTTTTTTGGCCCAAAAAACGCTTGACCAGCCAGCTTTGGACCTACTTTCCTTTCTATTTCACCATGTCCATTTGCGCCTTCATATCAGGACTGTACTTTGCCAGTGCAGTGGCCTATGATGCTTATACATGGCTGGGCTTCTGGCTTGAGCTTGGGGTAGGCATAGCCCTCTTTTTCTGGATTATCCTCAATAGCATTCAGAATCTCAAGCGCAGACTAAATGATCAAGAGGAAAAGTCAATCCTTAAGCAGCTAGTCAGAATTCTCGCTGGAATCACGGCAATTCTCTTTCCAGTGTCGCTGGTCTATCATCTGCTATATCAAGTCCCTCTTCAGTGGTATTTCTACATTTTAGGCTTGTTTTTGCCAGTTTGGTTTGTCATTGGAGCTCATTTTATCGCCTTTATGATCAATGTCCATATCTTTCAAGCCTACTATATCCACAAATACCCAGAAGAGTATAAGGCTTATTTAAAGATATCGGACCGAGAATGGTACAGCAAACGATATTATAAAAAGCTGGTTAAAAGTGGCCAGCTACAAGAAGAAACAACACAAGAGAATGGAGAAGAAAATGAGTAAAAAATTATTGCCTTTAGGCAGTATTGTAAGTAAAGAGCCAGATCAAGATATTAAGTCTAGAAAGTAAATATGGAGCTATCCATTATGAAAAAAATAAGATTATTATTTGCTGTGGATAATGGTATGGGCACTAATTTAAAAGGAACAGGCTTAGCTGCAGAGTATTATCCTTTTTCAAGAAATATTGTCTGGAGAAAGCTCGATAAGGAAAGTATACGGAATCACCAAAAGAGAGCCAAGAAAATTAGCAGATTAACTTGGATGTCTTCGCCGCTTTTGATTGTACCGATTATGGCTTTTATCGCTGGTTATTCTGATAATTACATTGTTCCTCAAAAAGAGTTTGGCCTTTTTAGTTTTCTGTTACCGATACTTTTAGGAGTTTGGTTTTTTATACTTTTTGAATTATGGATGGTTTCAATTAGAAATACTTATCCTTTGATTGAAGCTCCTAGTAGTACTGTTCAGAAAGAATATTTTAAAGTTATACACGATATCACTTTAAAGCATAATGATGTTTTGAAACAGATAAAAACACCCTATCTTGCAAATATTTTAGTAGTCTCGTTTATTGTTTTTGCAGTCATTCCTTTTGTTTACTGGTTTTATTTTATGCCGAGTACAATCATAGAGTTTATGGTGAAATTAGTTGTGCTTGCTATATTACTTTCTTTGATTCCAAATATTATATGGAATGGAGTCTTTAAGACTGTTATAAATAATAAAATTATAAATGAATTAAATGATGAATTAGAAAATGAAAATAGGAAATTATGACCCCATGTTATCAATTCGTTCGATTATCATAAACCAGTTTAGAACTATATCAACCTGACTTGTTTTAATTGTTGGTATATAGAGAGGAAAGAAAAAAGGATGTTTTTTAGGAAAGTTATTTATATAGGGGAAAGTGATGGTCAGGCTATTTATGTAAATGTAGAAAAGCCAAGAGACCCCTTAGCAGCTCCTAAAAGTAAACTATTGAATACAGAGGCATCGCGTGGCAATCGAAAACAAATCATTTTAATTACATCATTTCTGATTGCTTTTAGTGGTGCGATGCAGCTTTTTCCTGAGACACGATTATTTGGTGGTGTCTATGGCTATGGTACTTTGGTTTATTTTCTAATTGTTTGGTTTCTGGAAGGTACTCTTTTGTTGGTGATAGTAGAGCGAGCCCTTTATAAAAATGTTAAGTTGGCACAGCCAACCAGTAAAGAAAATTTTAGACGGGCAGTTGATACTAATCTTATTTGGGGTAATTTTGGCGATAAGAAGGTTACTCTTGGCAAGAAGATATTCGCTTGGATTTTCACAGTATTTATGGCTTTAATGGGACTGATTGGTCCAATTTTAGTCATATCTATTCTAGTTTTTAATATGATAGGGACACCTATCGGCAGTGAGATTATCACTTTAAGCTTTATGGGTATTTTACCAGCTGTAGCAGTTCTGTTATTATGGCAAAACAATATGGTTCGATGGTTTATGGCTGTTGAAAGATATAGAAAGAATAGATACAATAAAATTTCATAATAGAAAATATGAGTTTTGAAAAGTTTTGCTGTTATGAATTCCAAAGTGAAGGATTATTTGAACTCTTATGAAGGTGGTGGTCGTTATGGCAGCAATTTCTAGACATCTAGAATAGAAAATGTATTAGCATTGAGGGTAAAAGCATGAAGAAAAAATCTATTTTTAAGGCAAGTTTTGAAGAGAGTTTGAATTTACAGGACGATCCCATTTCAGGAGAATTTTCCAATAAAAATTTAGCATCTGCTCAAGAAAAAGAGAAATACAGAGGTACTCCAAAATCGTATGTATGGTTGACTGTTTTAACAATTGTTTTCATAATCGGTCCTAATTGGCTTATAACAGCCTTAACTAATTACCTTTATCATTATTCTGAGGATTCTCCTATATTGCCACCGGTTCATAATTTCTTGCCCAACTGGCTATTTATTATTTTCTTACTCTTGTGGCTTTTACTGATTTTTTGGGGGAAACGCTTTTCTCAGCAATTTATCCTTATATATAGGGGACAATTTCATATGTTTGTCACATTCCTAATTTGGTTGATTATCGAAATGAATCTATTTTTACTGACATTTTTGTATAGTACGATAAAAGCGACCGGAGCAATTCTTTTTTTTGTTTTGTTTGGGCTTATGTGCTGCATTATCGTCCGAAGCAGGCGAACTTCGTTACTGTCAATGCTATATGGCAAACAAGAAGACGAACAAGACTGGCTGGGGAGACTGTTTCATAAAGTGGCTGCATTTATCTTCAAATATGGTTTTGGAATTATTGTAGTTTTACTCATTTTTAGGTTGATTTTTCCCCATGCGGTAGGGCTTATGTTGGATACCCTAGGTGTTTTGTTTATTTGGTTTGTAGGTGACTTGTTATTTGTCCTGCTAGAAAGTTTTCTGATATTTCCATTTATGCTTCAAGGATATTACAAATGGAAATATTCCGAAGAATATCGAGAATGGGAAGGTAAGTCCGTAGAGGAATGGTATGGGAAGAGGTACTTGAAAAAGCACCCTGAACTATTACAAAAGAAGATTGGAAATCAAAGTTATGACTAAAAAATCTATTTTTAAGGCTAGTTTTGAAGAGAGTTTGAATCTGGAAGATGATGGGTTTTTACAGTATCAGAAAAAAGATTATTATAATAAACTTGGGAAAGCTTTTAAGAAGGGGAAACCCTCCTTTTGGTTTAGCGTTCAAACCCTAATTTTTAGTTTATTGTTTCCGATAGGTGTAAATTTCATGTTATTTGTTTTTGCGATGTCCTTACATGATTCTGATCCTAAGGATTTAAGATTGCCTATTTCTCAACATCCTATACTAACAGTTGAAGTCTATTTAATTTGTTTATTAATTTGGCTGTTAATGGTATTAATGGGCAAATTCTTTAAACGGACTTATATTCTTCCTTATCGTTATCGCTTTCATATCATAACTTTTATGATATGGTTTATGTTAGAATTTAATTTGCTGGCAATCACTATATCTTTACCGGTATTATCAATATGGGGTATCTTGGCACTTTTTGGGTTTCTAGTATTGTTGACTTATTTAATGTTAAGCAGTGAAATTAGAAGTTTAAAAAAACGAATTTACGGGAATATTCAATCTCTTACTCTGCAGGATAAAATTGCCAATATGATATCTGTTTATGGAATGGGAATTTTGGGAATTGGTGTTATTATTAATTTTATTTTGAAAAGTTTTTCTATAAAATTTTCAACTTCTATAGAAGGCATGGGGCTTTTCTTGACATGGATTATTTTGAATATCGTCCTAATTGCCATACTCATTTTTATGGAATTTCCTTTCTTTTTAGAAGCATTCTACAAATGGAAATATCCAGAAGAATACCGAGAATGGGAAGGCAAGTCCGTAGAGGAATGGTATGGGAAGAGGTACTTGAAAAAGCACCCTGAACTACTACAAAAGAAGATTGGTAATCAAACTTATGGATAAAAAATCTATTTTTAAGGCTAGTTTTGAAGAGAGTTTGAATCTGGAAGATGATGGGTTTTTACAGTATCAGAAAAAAGATGTCTATAGCAAATTAGAAAAGTATTATAAAAAAGGCTACCCTTCTATAGGATTAAAAATTCAGAGTGTTATTCTGGCATTGATATTTCCAATAAGTTTAAATTTCATGCTTTTAGTAATTTCTATTTATCTACATGATTCCAACCCAAAAGATTTAGCTGTTTCTATATCTAAAACTCCCTTATTGTCAGCTGAAATATATGTTTTATTCCTGTTTGTATGGTTACTCGTTGTCTTAGTTGGAAAGTTCATTAAAAGAAATTATTTATTACCCTATCGTTATCATTTTCATGTAATCACATTTTTAATTTGGCTTAGTTTTGAATTTAACCTGCTAGCTATTGATATGTCATTACCAACTTTATCTGTTTGGATGATCGCTGCAATTTTTGTCTTTATTTTTATATTAGCCTATTTTATGTTTAGCCTTGAAATTGAAAGTCTCAAAAAACTGATGTATGGTAATGGAAGTGGGTCTTCTCTTCACAATAAAATTGCCAATAAGATAGCGATTTATGGAATGAGTTTTTTTGGAATTGGAGTAATTATAAACTTTATTGTAAAGAGTTTTTCCATGAAATTTTCAACTTCGTTGGAAGGCTTAGGTCTTTTTATAACATGGATTATCCTAAATATTGCTGTGATTGCTATGCTAATCTACATCGAATTTCCTAGTTATTTACAAGCTTTCTACAAATGGAAATACTCCGAAGAATACCGTGAGTGGGAAGGCAAGTCTGTAGAGGAATGGTATGGAAAAAAATATTTAAAAAAACACAAGGATTTATTAAAAAACAGATGAAAAGAACGATTGGTATAGGTAATAGAGATAAGTAGACAGGATTTTTAGCAGAATTTGCCTTTTCCGATTTTCAGCCGATAAGATTTTGACGAAAAGAGCCTCGTATGAAAATAAAATCCGAACAAGGGGCAGTGAAGGTAGTTTTGAAAGAGCGACTAGGGAAGCGAAACAGCAATTAAAGGAATTGAAGTGGTAAACAAATGGAAGATTTAGGCAAAGTTTTTCGTGATTTTCGTTTAAATGGGCATTATTCTTTGAAGGAAGCGGCTGGTCAGGTTTGCTCAACCTCTCAGCTGTCTCGTTTTGAGTTGGGTGAGTCGGACATGACTCTCTCGAAATTTTTAGATCTCTTGGATAATATTCATGTGACCCTTGAAAATTTTATGGACAAGGCAAGGAATTTCCAGCATCATGAGCATGTGGCCATGATGAGTCAGATTATCCCTCTTTACTACTCAAATGACATCAAGGGATTTCAAGACTTGCAAGTGGAGCAGTTGGAAAAGGCCAAGGCCAGCAGTGCGCCTCTTTACTATGAGCTGAATTGGATTTTGATGCAGGGCTTGATTTGTCAGCGAGACAGTCAGTTTCGCATGAGGCAAGAGGATTTAGATAAGGTGGCTGATTATCTCTTCCAAGTGGAAGAATGGACTATGTATGAGCTGATTCTCTTTGGCAATCTCTATAGCTTCTATGATGTGGACTACGTCTACCGTCTGGGCAAGGAAGTCATGGAGCGAGAGGACTACTACAAAGAAATCGGTCGCCATAAGAAATTGGTCTTGATTTTAGCCCTCAATTGTTACCAGCATTGTTTGGAAAGTCGTTCTTTTGATAAGGCTAGTTATTTTGAGGCTCACGTGGAGAAAATCATTGGCAAGGGCATCAAACTCTATGAACGCAATGTGTTCCTCTATCTCAAGGGTTTTGCGGCTTATCAGAAGGGAGAGAAGAAGCAGGGAATCAAGCAAATGCAGGAAGCCATGCACATCTTTGAAGTGCTGAATTTACCTGAGCAAGTCGCCTATTATCAAGAGCATTTCGATAAGTTTGTAAAAGTATAATTTCCCAAATATGGGAAAAATAAAGAACCTCTCTCTATTCCTGATACAATAGTTTCAGAAATGGAGGGAGGTATTTTTATGAATCGACAGGCAGCACAGTTGATTACACGGGCTGCTATTAATAAAATTGGAAATATGCTCTATGACTATGGGAACAGCATCTGGCTTGCTTCTTTGGGAGCTCTGGGACAGACGGTCTTGGGCATTTATCAGATATCGGAGCTAATCACTTCTATCTTATTTAATCCTTTGGGTGGGGCCATTACGGACCGCTTTTCCAGGCGTAAGGTTTTGATGGTAACAGATTTGATTTGTGCTGGACTTTGTCTGCTGATTTCCTTTATCTCAAATGACCAGCTCATGATTGGAGCGCTGATTTTTGCTAATGTGGTTCAGGCCATAGCCTTTGCCTTTTCTCGGCCAGCTAATAAGTCCTACATCACTGAAATTGTGGACAAGGAAGACATTGTGGCTTACAATTCTCATCTGGAGCTGGCCTTGCAGGTTATCAGTGTCTCAGCTCCAGTTCTGTCTTTTATCGTGATGCAGTATGCAAATTTGCGCGTGACACTTCAGCTGGATGCTCTTAGCTTCTTTCTAGCTTTTGCCTTGGTTTACTTTCTACCTAATCATGAGCCAAGCAAGCAGAAGTCTCCCATCAATCTTGGCAATATCCTGAGAGATATCAAGGAAGGTTTAGTTTATATCCGTCAGCAAAAAGAAATCTTTTTTCTGCTCTTGGTAGCTTCTGCAGTTAACTTTTTCTTTGCGGCTTTTAATTATCTATTGCCTTTTACTAATCAGCTCTACGGCAAGACCGGCTCTTATGCAACTATTTTGAGTTTGGGAGCTGTAGGCTCAATCGTTGGAGCTATTCTAGCTAGCAAGGTTAAGGCCAGTATGGGAAATCTACTCGTCGCTCTGCTATTGACTGGTGTTGGAGTCCTGGTCATGGGCATCTCTGCCTTGCTATCGGTTCATCCATATTTTTCTTATTCTGGTAATCTTATCTGCGAGCTCTTTATGACTGTTTTCAATATTCATTTCTTCAGTCAGGTTCAGACCAAGGTGGAGCAACAGTACCTAGGCCGTGTTTTCTCAACTATTTACACGCTGGCAATTCTTTTCATGCCTCCTGCGACTTTTCTAATGACGCTGCTACCGAGTGTCCGCACCCTTTCCTTTCTTCTGATTGGTCTAGGGGTGATAGGATTGGCTTTGATTTCCTACCTTTATCAAAAGAGAATACAAAAAGACTAGGCTGGATTTCCAACCTAGTTTAATGTTTTGTCTTGCAAATCTTCAGCTGAGAATTTTTAAATTCATTACTAGCCTAATTTGGCTTAGAACTTTATTTCCAAGCTACTAGTCCAATCGGCTGATAGATCAGGAGTACTGGGGATTTGAATAGCTGGTAGAAAAAATTTTTCCATTGGAATGTGCATATAATCATTGTTCCTTGCTAGTAAAAGTAGTATGATGAAGTATAAGCAAAATTAATGGAGTGAGGAATGAAAGATTTTCATTTTGATGCGATTTCAGCATTTGAAAACTATAAAATTGAGGAGGCCAAAGATGGCCATGTTTTAGTAACCACAGAGGTCGTCCCCTCTTCTCTAAACTATTATGGCAATGCACATGGAGGCTACTTGTTCACTTTGTGCGATCAGATTAGTGGTTTGGTTGTCATTTCACAAGGAGCTGACGCCGTGACCCTACAATCCTCCATCAACTATCTCAAAGCGGCTAAGCTTGGCGATATCCTAAGTATCACGGGGAAATGTGTCCATGCTGGCCGAACGACTAGAGTGGTAGATGTGGATATTACCAATCAAGACGGTAGAAATGTATGTAAGGCGACCTTTACCATGTTTGTCACTGGCGAAAGGGGAGAAAATGCACAAGTTAGAATATAAACATTATCTTTTTGACTTTTACGGAACACTAGTAGATATCCGGACTGATGAAGATGATCCGACTTTATGGTTGCATCTTTCCCGCATCTATGCAGCATATGGAGCAGATTATCAGCCAGAAGACTTGAAAAAGAAATATGGACAATTGGTAGTAAAGCAAGAAAGCAAGATAGCGCAAGAGAAAAGCGTGGCCTATCCCGAGGTTGATTTGGTGGCGGTTTTCATCCAGCTCTTGCAGGAAGCTCCATCTAAGCATGAAACCCAGACTCCGCTTCCAGATGTGCAGGCTTGGGGAGAGCAGTTGGCTGTGACTTTTCGGAGTTTGTCTCGTCGTCAGCTCCATGCCTATCCGAATACCCTGAAAGTTTTAAAGGCCATTAAGGACCAGGGAGGCGATATTATATTGCTATCCAATGCTCAAAAGGCTTTTACAATGCCAGAAATTGAATTGACGGGTTGTGCTCCCTATCTGGATAAAATTTACATTTCTTCTGATTATCAGATCAAAAAACCACAAGCAGAATGGTTAGAACTCGTACTGGAGGAGAATCGGTTCAATCCAGAAGATACGGTGATGGTTGGCAATGATTTTTCTACAGATATGGCTATTGCTCAAGCTGTTGGAATTGATAGCGTTTTGCTGAACACCTTTCCATACTCAGCTGCAGAGATAAATAAGCTTAATAAAATGCAGGCCAGAGTCATTACGGATATAGAAGAACTGCTGGAAAATAGGAAGTAAAAGATGTTACAAGGTCTTTGAATGATTTATTCACAGCCAAAACTGTGGATAACTCGTAGAAACATTACGATTTGATGAAAAATTGTGGATAACCTTTATTAATTTGCTTACTTATGATATAATAGCCCATATAAATAAAAATAGAAGAGGTATGTGAAATGTCACGTAAACCATTTATCGCTGGTAACTGGAAAATGAACAAAAATCCAGAAGAAGCAAAAGCATTTGTTGAAGCAGTTGCATCAAAACTTCCTTCATCAGACCTTGTTGAAGCAGGTATCGCAGCTCCTGCAGTTGATTTGACAACTGTTCTTGCTGCTGCAAAAGGTTCAAACCTTATAGTTGCTGCTCAAAACTGCTACTTTGAAAATGCAGGTGCTTTCACTGGTGAAACAAGCCCACAAGTTTTGAAAGAAATCGGTACTGACTACGTTGTTATCGGTCACTCAGAACGCCGTGACTACTTCCATGAAACTGACGAAGATATCAACAAAAAAGCAAAAGCAATTTTTGCAAATGGTATGCTTCCAATCATCTGTTGTGGTGAAAGCCTTGAAACTTACGAAGCTGGTAAAGCTGCTGAATTCGTAGGCGCTCAAGTATCTGCTGCTCTTGCTGGATTGACAGCTGAACAAGTTGCTGCAACTGTTATCGCTTATGAGCCAATCTGGGCTATCGGTACTGGTAAATCAGCTTCACAAGACGATGCACAAAAAATGTGTAAAGTTGTTCGTGACGTTGTAGCAGCTGACTTTGGTCAAGAAGTTGCTGATAAAGTTCGCGTTCAATACGGTGGTTCAGTTAAACCTGAAAACGTTGCTTCATACATGGCTTGCCCAGATGTGGATGGTGCCCTTGTTGGTGGAGCGTCACTTGAAGCTGAAAGCTTCCTAGCTCTTCTTGATTTTGTGAAATAAGAATAACAATAAATGGCTTGTTGCCCTAAAGGTGGCAAGCTTTTTGAAAGTTTGGAGAAAAAAGGTGAAATCAAAGGAACTTATCTATTTAGCCAGTACAGCTATATTGCTAGCAGCAACGGCTAACGTAGTACAGGCAGAAGAAAGTGCGCCGACAACCACAGACCCTGAAGTAGCTAAGGCAGAACTTCAAGTAGAAAAGGATCATCAACCTCAGCAGGTAGCCTTACCAGAAGCGGTATCCACAGATCGTCAAGTCAAACAAGAAAGCTCGGCCGAAAAATCTGAAGCTAGTCCAGTATACAAGGCACCAGAAAATCTGGCACCTGCTGCTAGCTTGGTCAAGGAGAATGTACCAGAAAATAAAGCGAGTGAACAAGCAAAGGAAGCTGCTTCTGAAGCGATTCAGAAGCCAGTAAAGGCTGAGCAGACTTCCCCAGCGATC
The DNA here is from genome assembly GCF_965112035.1 of Streptococcus sp. Marseille-Q8145. Classification (NCBI taxonomy): domain Bacteria; kingdom Bacillati; phylum Bacillota; class Bacilli; order Lactobacillales; family Streptococcaceae; genus Streptococcus; species Streptococcus sp. Marseille-Q8145. The sequence continues at coordinate 321,165 of NZ_CBCOPQ010000003.1, forward strand.
AGCGCCAGTCCTACATCCAAAAAAGGCAGCACTTCTTTTTATAATGCGGCTTCTTCAGCAGGACAAACAGCGCGTGGGAATTCACAAGCAGAAATCAAGGGCTCTACCTTTGTGGATGTGAGTAGCCATAACGGCCATATCAGCGTAGAAGATTATCGCCAATTAGCATCCAAAGGTGTCGGTGGTGTCGTTGTTAAGCTGACAGAAGGAACCCACTATACTAATCCTTTTGCTGAGTCTCAGGTTCGAAATGCGCAAGCAGCTGGTTTGCAAGTATCAACCTATGCCTTCTCGCATTATACAAATGATGCAGAAGCCAGAGCAGAGGCCCGTTACTATGCTGCTTTTGCTAATAAACTGTCCTTGCCTAAAAATACAGTCATGGTCAATGACATGGAAGATCCTAAAATGCAATCGGGGATCAACCAGCATACTCAGGCTTGGGCAGATGAAATGCGCAAGCAGGGATATGCAAATCTGATGTATTACACAAGTGCTAGCTGGGTTGACCAGAACAACCTACGCCACAAAGGTTCAATCAATACATCTCTCTTTGGCCTTGATAATTTTTGGATTGCTCAGTATCCAGCACCGAAGCTGAGTGTAAATGATGCTAAAAACTTGAAGTACAATAGCAGAGCAGGAGCTTGGCAATTTACTTCTCAAGCGCAGCTGCTTTCTGGTAAGCATGTTTTTGACCAAAGTATTGACTATTCTGGAAGATTTACAGCTAGAGCTACTTTGGTTAAACAACCGCTGACAGGTAAGATTAGTATTCAAAATAATAATCCAAAAACTGGCACATTTGATGTTGTTGTTTCCGAAGTTTCCGCACCACATGGAGTTCAGGAAGTTAAACTTCCGACTTGGTCCAGTGAGCGTGGACAAGATGATATTGTTTGGTACACTGCAACGAAGCAAGCTAACGGGACTTATAAGCTGACAGTAAATGCTGCCAACCACAAAGGCTCTACGGGCGAATACAATGTTCATTTGTATTACGTTCAAGGTGACGGCAAGTTAGTCGGCGTTGGTGGTACAACGACTAAGGTTTCAGTTGCGAAACCAGAAGGCAAGCTGACTATTGCCAACAACAATCCCAAGACGGGTACATTCGATGTGATCGTGTCCGAGGTTTCTAGCCCGCAAGGCCTTCGTGAAGTCTTGCTTCCGACTTGGTCAAATGAGAATGGTCAGGATGACATCATCTGGCACAAGGCACAAAGACAGTCAGACGGTACATATAAATTCACCGTTCGTGCTAGCGAACACAAGAATTCCGTTGGTGACTACAGTGTCCATTTGTACTATGTTCAAAATGACGGCAAGATGGTCGGCGTCGGTGGTACGACGACTAAGGTATCCGTTGCGAAACCAGAAGGCAAGCTGACTATTACCAACAACAATCCTAAGACTGGTACATTCGACGTGATCGTGTCCGAAGTTTCTAGTCCGCAAGGCCTTCGTGAAGTCTTGCTTCCGACTTGGTCAAATGAAAATGGTCAGGATGACATCATCTGGCACAAGGCACAGAAACAGTCAGACGGTACATATAAATTCACCGTCCGTTCTAGCGAGCACAAGAATTCTGTAGGTGACTACAGTGTCCACTTGTACTATATCCAAAATGATGGCAAGTTGGTCGGCGTTGGTGGTACAACGACTAAGGTCTCAGTTGCTAAGCCAGAGGGCAAGCTGACTATTGCCAACAACAATCCCAAGACCGGTACATTCGATGTGATCGTATCCGAGGTTTCCAGCCCGCAAGGTGTTCGTGAAGTCTTGCTTCCGACTTGGTCCAATGATCAAGGTCAGGATGATATCATCTGGCACAAGGCACAGAAACAGTCAGATGGTACTTATAAATTCACCGTCCGTTCTAGCGAGCATAAGAATTCCGTTGGTGACTACAGTGTCCACTTGTACTATATCCAAAACGACGGCAAGTTGGTCGGCGTCGGTGGTACGACGACTAAGGTTTCAGTTGCTAAGCCAGAAGGCAAGCTGACTATTGCCAACAATAATCCCAAGACCGGTACATTCGATGTAATTGTTTCTGAGGTTTCTAGCCCGCAAGGTGTTCGTGAAGTCTTGCTTCCAACTTGGTCACATGAGCAAGGTCAGGATGACATCATTTGGCATAAGGCACAGAAACAGTCAGACGGTACATATAAATTCACTGTTCGTGCTAGCGAACACAAAAATTCTGTCGGCGACTACAGTGTCCACTTGTACTATATTCAAAATGACGGTAAGTTGGTTGGCGTTGGTGGTACAACGACTAAGGTTAGTCTTGCTTCCGTTGCTAAACCAGAAGGCAAGCTGACTATTGCCAACAACGATCCAAAGACCGGTACATTCGATGTGATCGTATCCGAGGTTTCTAGCCCACAAGGCGTTCGTGAAGTCTTACTTCCCACTTGGTCAAATGATCAAGGTCAAGACGACATCATCTGGCACAAGGCGCAAAGACAGTCAGACGGTACATATAAATTCACCGTCCGTGCTAGCGAACATAAGAACTCTGTTGGCGACTACAGTGTCCACTTGTACTATATCCAAAACGACGGCAAGATGGTTGGTGTCGGTGGCACAACGACTAAGGTTTCCGTTGCGGCAGGGGAGAAGCCACAGGGAAAAATCAGTATCCAAAATAAAAACAATGAAACTGGTGAATTTGATATCGTCGTTTCTGGTGTTGTAGCTCCAGAAGGTGTCAAAACTGTCTATTTGCCAACTTGGTCCAGTCAAAATGGACAAGATGATATTCAATGGTATACGGCGGAACGCCAAGCTGATGGTACTTATCGCAAGCATGTTTATGCAAGAGACCATAAAAATAGCCAAGGCGAGTACAATGTTCACCTATATTACTTGAACAATCGCAATCAGCTGCAAGGAGCTGGTGGAGAGAAAACTACGGTTTCTATTAAACATCCTCAATCGCCTAGCAGTCAGCGTGATCGTGTTCTTGCAGCAGCAGCAGCGATGGTTGGCGTCAAGGGAGGCAGTGCTGAGCACCACCGTCTGGTCAATGACTATAATAGCGTTAGACCGCTGCCAGTTGGCTACGCTGTAAAAAACACAGATGACTGGTGCGACATTTTCACGACAGTTATTTTCCAAAGAGAAGGCTTGAGCGATCTTATTGGTCGTGAATGCGGTGTTGAGCGCCATATTCATATCTTTAAACGTCTAGGTATCTGGAATGAAGATGGTAATTCTACACCTAAAGCGGGCGATATCATCACCTTTAACTGGGATAAAGATACCCAGCAAAACGATGGCTGGGCTGATCATATCGGTATTGTCGAAAAAGTCGAAAATGGCATTATTCACACAATTGAAGGTAACAGTAACGACGAAGTTAAACGTAATACTTACCGTATTGGTCATGGAAATATCCGTGGTTTCGCGTCACCTCGTTATAGATAAACACAAAAAAACCAAGGGAAGTCTGACCTGACACATAGCAGTTTAGTTATTTGGGTTAATATTAGCGAGCCAATTCGTTTGGCTCGCTTTTTTCGTTGTTTAGTTTTCCGATGAAATTATAATAAATGTCAACTTGAATAATACGATTGCGCTTCGTGCCAGTTGGTTTATGAATCACAATCTTATCAATCAGCTCATTCACTATTTCAACGGTTAGTTCTGGTAGCTCTGTATATTTGGAAATTCTCGCCATAAACTTGGAAATATCAAGGCTGTCTTCTTGTTGTTTGGCGAGTTTTTCGGTTAAGTCAGAAATGGAAGCTTGGAGCTGGTGCTGTTCTTCTTCATAGCTCTGGCTTAACTTCACAAAGCGCTCATCTGAAATTTTGCCAAGTAGATTATCTTCGTAAAGTTTTTGGATGATGGTATCAATCTCTTTAGCGCGGTGCTCATCCTTTTGAAGTTGCTGGCGCTGGCGTTTGTTATCTTTGCTGAATTGCGCTTGGCTTTGTTGTTCTAGCTTCTTCAAAAATGCTTCTTGGTCGAAGTGGACTTCCTGAATGGTTTGGCGGAGCTTGCCACTTACAATCTCAATCAGGGCGGATTTTTGAATGTAGTGTGGATTTTCGCAACCATCAATCGGCTTGCGATATCCAGAACACTTGTAGTGGTCATGATTAAGTCCGTTTTTCTCTTGTGGGCAAAAATAATGTTTTCGCCCACAAGTTCCACAAAAAACTAATCCAGCAAACAAATTTTCGTGACCAGCCCGATTTTTATACCGTTGATTAGACCGCTTATGACTTCGCATTTTTTGAACAATATCGAAAGTCTCTTGGTCGATTATCGCTTCATGTGTATTCTTGAAAACCAACCAATCCTCCTTTGAGTTATCCACCTTACGCTTGTCTTTATAAGATTTTGTCCGTGTTCGAAGATTGACAGTATGCCCGAGATATTCTTCACGCCCTAAGATAGCTCTTAGGGTTTCTCGCGTCCAAAAATAAGGCAAGCTCTCAACATTTGAGCTGGCGGAAATGGGTTTTAAACCTATTTCGATTCGGTGGCGGTCTGGTTTAAAAATTTTGTCACTTTCTAACCCTTTTGAAATCTCTGAGAGACTTTTTCCGCTTTTCGCTTCCTGAAAAATCCGCTTCACAACTTCACTGGCAACTGGGTCAATAATCCAGCTTTTAGGGTTGTTTGAATCTTTGAGGTAGCCATAAGGTGGATTTACTGTGACACGCTCGCCAGCTTTTGCTTTAGCTTGCACCACCGCCCGAATCTTCTTGCTAGTATCCGCCGCATACATTTCGTCCATTAGACTCTTAATTGGCAAGAAAATAGAATTAGTTTCATTAGGCTTATTCGAATCTACGCCATCATTTAAGGCGATGAAGCGGACGTCAAAACTAGGAAAAGTGATTTCCGTTAGTTGACCAACCTTGATATAAGAGCGACCCAAACGACTTAAATCCTTTACAAGAAAGTTCGAAACTTGCCGATTTTCCACCAACCGCAAAGCTTCTGAAATAGCTGGACGGTCAAAATTGGTGCCACTAAAGCCATCATCGATAAACAAAATAGGATTAGGGAGATTTTCTCGCATCACTACATCAAGCAGAATTTTCTTCTGATTGATAATTGAGTTACTATCTCCGTCCAGCCCGTCGTCTTGACTTAGACGACAATAAACTACCGTTATATCTGAAAGTTTCGAAGTATCTACTTGTCTATAATCTGAAATTGTCAAAGTTCTGTTCATGTGTTTTTCTCCTTTTGGAGTTCACACACCTTATACTTCTATTATACCATTTTTACTACTGTTAAAGTAGTGATTTATCGCTTAAAATCAACCTTTCTAGGACATTTTCAAGATGGCGATTTCCAGTAAAACGGTGACGGATTAAGTAAGTCGTTCGACCAATTCGACAAATTTCATCGGCGGTGCATGAGGGCTGGTTTGAATCTCGGTATTTATTCTTTTGATTCATTAGCTATTCCTCCCTTGATATAATCTGGGTATTCTTCAAGTGTTATTACAGTGAACAGTTCCCAAAAGTTATATAGTTCTTTTTGAATCGCTTTCGAAATCGTCAGCTTTCGCTTGTCATCTGGCACAACCCACAAAACATAGGGAAAAACTTCCTTTTGGCGCTGTTCAATACCTGAGCGATAATATTCAATATATTTTTTACAAGTGTTCACAATTCTAGATAAGCTTTCGGTGCTTCGGTCTATTTCTAAAAAGTAATGATCTTCATATTCGTAGCTAACTAGCTCTAAATAAGCATCGGGCTTTAAAGTTCTGCCTATACCAGAAAGTTTTTGGTAGCTGCGCCAAGAGTTCGGCTCGAAAGAAAAGTTTTCTAAAGATAGATTTTTTGAATTTCGAACAGCTTCCAGTGTCTCAACAAAAACTTCCGTAATCGCTAAAGTATGTTCAACGTGGTGCTGAGTTGGCTCATATTGATTTTTATAGCGTAAGGCGATACTGTCATCTTGGTTTTTAAGGAATTTTAGTCCCTGAAAAGTAATTTGCCAAACATAAGAAGCCGAACCGCGGCGTGCGCCACCAACTCGCCGTTTCAAGTGTGAAATTAGGCCAGCTTGTTTAAGACTTTGCGCGGTAAAATTAGCCCGACGAATGGCGGTTTCAAATCGAGCGCTATCCGTAAAAAAGAGTCTAGCTAGTTGGTTGGTAGTGGCGTATCTAGCCTGATTTAAAAAGCAAAGAATCTGTGTATCTTCATTAGTTAAATGATTCCATTTCATCTGTTTTGTTCTCCATTAAAATTTAAAGGTGTGCTCCCGTAAAATGTGCATAGTTACGGAGTAAGTCGTGTGAGTAAAAATTCTGAAAACCTTTATTTATCAGGGGTGGAAGAATTTTCTTCATCAACACGATTCGAAGAGCGATTGGAACGCTTTCTGCGTCCTAAATCTGTTAGCTGTTGTGGCGAATTGTTGTCTTTCGAAACAGTTTTTTCAAAAGTATAGTTTTCGAATTGACTTTCAATTTCTGAAATATCTTGTCCGTATCGGCTCAAGCTATTCAAAAATGGCATGCGACTATCTCTAATTTTTGGTTTAGGTAGGTAGGTCTTACCAATGAGCCAGCGATAGGTATTTGGTGAGATTTCTGTTCTGATATATGCCCAAAATGGTGGTAAGCTGTAAAAATCTTCTTTATCAATCTCCAGAGTATATTTTGCCATTTCGCGAGCTTCATCAAGATTTAAGCCAAAAACAATTTTATTCGCAACATTAGATTCAATTCCAGCTTTTAACTGGGGTGACATCTGTGCAAGATGCTGGAAGCCGATATTCCATCCAACATTAAACTGACGAGATTGCGAAAGCGCTTCATCTAAGTTAGCGTTAGGGATTCCTAAGAAACTCGGTGTTTCATCAATATAGATAAAGACCGATTGGCGTTTACTTGGCTCAACCGAAGACTGGCGCAAAATTAACATCCAGAGCATTGAAGTGATGAGGCTACCAATGAGTTTCGCAGATTCTGAACCGATTACCGATTTATTTAGTGGAATCAATACGATTTTTCGGCTTTTGAAGATTTCTGCAAGGCTGAAAATTGGATTAGTTTGTCCCAGCATTGCCCGAAGTTGAGGGCGAAGCAAAAACTGGCGGAATTTATTCAAAATGGGGGTTAACATCTGATGGCGTTGAGCTTCACTAAGCAGTTCAAACCAGTTCCAGAAACTTTCCAGTCCGATTGGGTCTTTTAACTCTCTTAATAGTTTATTTCGAAAGGACTGATTAGTAAGTAAGCTCGGCAACATCACTAAAGAAGTATTTGGAATGCGCGCCAAAGTTAAAAAACTGTGTGACAAAATATCCAGTGAGTAAATTCCAAAATGTTCAGGATAAAGCCCTTTAAATAGCTCCAACAGATAGTCTGCGATAACTTCGGGTTCAATACCATACTTGGTGAGTTCAAAAGGATTGATGCCAACAACTCGTTTGGCGGTTGGTGAAATGACTACTGTATCTTCATCGTGTTCAGCTGATGTGCGCTCTAAAAGTTCATGAGTAAGTTGACCTTTGGCGTCTATTACAACCATGCTGTGACTTTTCGACTGTATATCTGATAAAATCAAGTGGCTCATAGTGGTAGTTTTGCCGCAACCAGTTGAGCCGAGAAAAACGGTGTGCTTTTTGCCAGCTTGAGCTGAAATTTGAATTGGTCTTGGTTGACTTTCAACCGTTTGCGCCAGACTTCGCTGAATCTTCCGATTAATATTGTAGCCTAAAGGTGGCACTACTAATTTAGGGTGAACATTTGGCACACCTGAAATATTTTCTTCCCCAATAGGTAAAAGCATGAAACAAGCTAAGTCTGAGACGGATAAACTATATGGGAAAGACCAAGAGGCTTGTGCTTGATTAAGTTTTTGGATAGCTAATGGTTTTAATTTAATGGTTGCATTTGATTCCATCATGCGAAAACTACTAAGTAGGCTGCCAAGAAATTCCTTTGTTCGCAAAATACTGCGAGATTGAACACCAAGGCGAATTTCACACCTAAAAGTAGATTGGTTTAGTTTTTGTTTCATTAGCTTTTTGGAGTTTTCAGAAAGCTCAGGAACATTATTTGTAATCACTTGATACCATTTAGCGGATAAATTAGGCAAATCTTTTGGTTGCGGGCGAGGCGGTGAGCCTGCACCAATGACCAACTGAACAACTACTGTTTCATCTGGCTGAAGTATTTTTGAAATTGCAAGGCTTGAACGTATCATATTTTCTGCAGAGTCTGTTTTTAAAGCATAGTGAGATTCTTTGATACTCACTAACCGTGCAACTGAAAGCTTTTCACGCTTTGTAGCTCTTGAAAACTGAATAGCTCGGTGTGATTGAATTAGTTGGCTGATATGCCGCTTGTCCTGTTCTTCTGTTCCTAGAAGATAGCGCACGCGATTCTTAGATAATCGGATTTCAAAGATAACTGCTTTGCGCCGACTTAGCCCGACCAGTTGACCCAACATAGATTTCACATCATCTATCTCAAACGGGCGCATCCAGTTGAATTCGCTCCAAGATAGTGCTTCGAGTTTTCTTTTCATTCCTACCTCCAATCTTTAGATTTAATAATCCGAAAGGTAAACCAGCCAATGAAGATGAGGATAGCCCCTAAAAATAAGACTTGCCAAACTTCCATTAGAAGTTTAACCGCCCAATTGACTAGCCAAGCGCAAGCAACAAATCCAAGAATGTATGCCATTAGTTTTCTCATAGCCGGTCTCCTTTCTGCCTTTATTTATACAAGAAAATTGGTAAAAAGTTAAATTTCGCTTACCTCAGTTTTTGAAGCGATTGGAATGATTTTTAAGCAATGAAACAGTAGTATATTTCAACATATTTTTCCCTTTTGTCTAGTCCAATCAAGGCTTTTATTTTCTTTCGAATTTTCTCAATTCAGATTTTGCAACCAAGAAAAGTTCATTAATTTCTTGCCGTTTTTCCAAAAATTCCGCCAGGGCGATTTCTTCTTCGCTATAGTGCTTTTTATCTGCTTGTTTTGGTTTTTCGAACCAATCCCAAAGAAATATGGCAACAACGATAATTATAAAAGCTATAAAGTAGTCCATCATAAAGCTACCTCATTTCATCTTTTCAGTGGCGTAATAAGTAAACGCTTTTAGAATATAATCTGTATATGCTTTAGCTTCTGGTGTATTTTTGAGTATTTCAGACTGAGTAAGCACCAAATTGCCCACTTTATATAAAATATCGCTGGCGAGAAGCTCCAAAACTTGATTATCTGCCATCGCTTCACTCAGTGTTTTAGCCACTTCTAACTGATAGGGGCTAACAAGCTGAGAAAGGTCTACTTTGGGGGCTGACTTTTGAATGTGATTCATGAGATTTCTCCTTTGATTTTGGTATAATTGTTTTAAGTTAGCTAACTTATGGCTTTATTATAGAAAAGTCCAAGCGTGATTTGTTGCCAATAATTGTGCTAAAATCTTGCCAGTTTCGGAGGTGCTTGATGTTTGATATTCCTAGTCTATTTTCTATTGTTTTAAAACACGCCAATAAAACGACTTGGTCTGATAGAAAGAAAGTAAGCGTGGGCTTGTCGCTCGTCTTACACGAAGACTCTTTGGCTTATCTGGCAGACACAAGTTTCAATAAATTGTTTACAGGGCAAAATAAAGGACGAACCCTTTACGGGATCGTCCAAGATGAGATAACAGAAAAAGGCTTTTCCAGCTACATCTTTCAAGCTGAGAAGCGATTAAGCGACACCAACTATAAAGAAAATAAGTTCTTGTTGGCTGATGTTTTAGAGGATTTTTTTGAACTAATAGAAGAATCGCAAAATCTGCCAAAGTCTGTTTTGTTAGGCTTGCAGCAGTCTTACAAGCTCAATCACCAAGACCGACCTTATCTTTTTCTAACTGAGTGTTTATTTTATGCTTTAGCTTGCCAGCACAACAAACAGCAACAGTATATTGAGCCAGACTTTAGCCAAGAAACAGAAGTTGTCTCAAAACCATTAGAAGAGCTCGTAGCACGAGCTAACGGTTATTCGAAGCGCATTACTCAAGACTTAAACCGTTTTTCAGAAGAAGAACTTCAACTGTTCAGAAAAATAGCACCATTTACTTTTTATGACAATTCTTTTGATGAACTATCGGGTGAGTATGTCGAAGACCACCAGCTGATTTCGCACGAAGATTTCTTTGAGCTGTATGAAACTTTTGAGGTCAAGGCGGTGGAGATTTCGAAACTGCTGGAGGCGGGTTTGCTTTTGGGTGGTGGACGGCACGAGATTTTAGTGCAGCAAGGCGAACTGGCGGGATTTCAAACTGATGAGAGAGTGCTGGTTTTTACCACTAAAGCCGAAGACTACGTTTTTAACTACCACGCCTTCCACCTAACCCAAACGGCGAAAACTTTGTTGGAATTATTGGAGATTGGATACAACCCAGAATTTTTGGTAAAGTTGGGTCAACATTTTCGAAAGGAATTATCGGAAACGCCTGTGCAGGTCGGCCTATATGATGTGGAGGCGATTGACGAGCTGGAGAGTTTGAAGGAGTTGGGGGAGGTGAAAAATCTGTTAAAATAAAGAAAATTCAGAAAATTGTTGACAAAATAGAACTTTTGGTGTATAATGTAAAAGTTATTCAGTAGAAGACAACAAAAAACTACAAGTATAACTCAAGGTGATGAGATAGGGACTTGCAGTTTTATGTAAATATTTTGTTATTCTATTGTTTAGGTTCTTTTCTATTTAGCACCATTCTGAGTGGTGCTTTTTATTTTTCGCTTTTGTTATACTACCTATTTTTTCTCTAAGAAATATTCTGCTTAATGTTGAATGCGATTAAGGTATTCTGCATAAGTCATTTTAACTTGTTGCTTTTCTCCTGTGCAAACATCAATAACGGTAACATTAACAATGTCTCGAGGATTTGGCTCTTTAGGTGATGAGTATTGATTTTGGTTAGTTTGTATTGCTTTTATATTTTCAATCTCATGCTTTGTCTCAGATAAATCTTTTGAAATATTGTTACTTAAATCATTATTATCTTGTGTAATACTTTTAAGTTCTTCAATCGCTTTATCTGGATTTCCTGCAAGAGTATCTCCAAATTCTTTGACTTCTTTGGGAAAGATTGCTATTCTATACGCTTCTAACTTATTTATACTATCATGAATAACATTTGGAGCATTAACTAAATTAAAAGGTAAACAAATTAGATTAAGACCAGTATAAACATAGGCAAAAATTTTTTTATTATCTTTTGGCATATTTGATTCCTCCATAAATTATTGTGAAATAAATTGTGGCGAAATTGGAAAATAGTCAAACAAGAACCCTGAAATAGAATAATTTTTATTTACAGTAATATTATACAAAGAAGCAGGAGATTTTTCAAAAGATTTCTTATTTTACTATTTATCGAGGTGTAATCTATAGTAAAATATTTCTCTGGGTCAACATTAACAGGAGGATTTTTAGTCTTTGAAAGAGCAAGCACTTTTAGTTATTATATAAAGTAATGGGAAGAACAATTTGAAGTATTTGACTTGGTTAATAATGGCGTAACAACAAATGAATACGTTTTTATTGACCGTCTCTCGCACATTACAGAACAAAGGAACTGACTAAAATGGCATTCTACCCATTACCCCCCCAAGCCCACCCTCGTGGGTCTTTTTCATTTCGTTAATTTTCTCTAAAATATAACTACCTGCTACAATAGTAAAGAAAGGAGAAATTTTGACAAATCATCACAAGAACAAATTAGAAAATATCAAAACAATAACTATCGGCTACGCTCGTGTCAGTTCAACAGATAATCGGCAAGAGTTGGGGTTGGAAGTTCAAAAAGAAGCTCTCAACTTTTGCGACAAGCTCTATATAGAAAAAGATTCTGGTGGCAATCAAGAACGCCCACAGCTTGATAAGGCGTTAAAATTAGCCAAAAATTATGCTAAACAAGGTGTTAAAACAAATTTTGTCGTATATAAATTGGATAGACTTACAAGAAAGATGCTTCACTTATCCGCTATTATTGAAGATTTAACCAAACATGGTATTCATCTTCAATCAATTCATGAAAATATTGAAACAGATTCCTTAACTGGAAAGTTCTTTTGTTTGATGTTGGGCTATGTGGCAGAATGGGAGCTTCAGGCGATTTCTGAGCGTACTAAAGACGGACTCCGTAAAGCGAAAGAAAAAGGTGTGAAACTTGGCAATAAGGGAATAGCGAAAGATAAAGAAAAACAAATTATTACACAATACCAGCAAAAAGAAATGTCCGTTCGAAATATTGCGAATCAGCTGAATATTTCCACCGCAACCATATATAATGTGCTAAAGCGAAATAACATTCAAATAAATAGGAAAAATCACCTATAATTGATTGACAAATCCTTAGAAAAATAGTAAATTAAACCTATCAACAGTTTTAGCAAACGGTCGTTTGTTAAAACAATCAAAGTTATCAATAAAATATTTTAAAATGCTGATTTAATAAGGTTTTAGTTACCTTGTTGAATTGGCATTTTTATTTTTTCATTGTTTTAGTTGACGACCGTTCACTAAAACAAGCTCACCCCCTATTGTAGCAGGGATTTTTTGAGTGAAAATAAAAAAGGAGGTATTTCGTATTAAAATAAATACGATTTTTAATGTGCTACAAATACTTAGAGGTTTTATTAAGGAGAAAATATGGCTTTTTTCATATTGGTAATTGCAATTGCTGGTGGAATTTTCTGGTTTAATAGAAAATCTGCCATCGATAATTATACTAAAAAACAAGAATTAGCGATGAAAATTCTTGAGAAATCGAAAAGAATTCGCTTAGAAGTAATGGCTGATATTAACGAACTGGGTGGACGAATGGCTTCGGCAGACCGTGAACAATACATAAGTCTGACTCAAGAAAGAGAATCACTTCAAGAAACTTTAGAGACGATTGAAGCAGGGATTCGAGGTATGGAATCAATTTTGCAATGGAGAGTTGATTCTTCAGCTGGAAGACTGGAAATCGAGAAGGAACTGTCGAACCTACGACGGTATTCTGGACTTACATTAGAAGAATTAGCACGAGATTGTGGTATTGTGCCATAAAATATTCAAATAGAAAGAGGTCTAAAATGAATACTCGTTTAAATCAAAAAGTTGTTCGTGGTGAATTGGTTGAGGTTATTGAAAGCTCAGGTGGTTTTCTTGGCGGAATTGAATATCAATTAGTCGTTGGCGGGGAGATTAAAGAACAATCCAAAGACCTAAGCTATATTCTTAGTGCCTTTGATAAATATTGGTAATTTATTAGGCAGGGTGTCGATGAAAAGAAAGTTATTTCTCTCATTTATAATTATTTATATTTAATGAATAATAGAAAAAAGACGGCTCATTTTTTGAACCGTCTTTTAATTTAATCATAAGATGTGTGAACTCAGATTACTTTTAGACTGCTGAGAGTCAAACTGCCTAAACCTTGGTTTTTTAACGTCTTAGAATTTTCTTTATAAGCTGAAGCAGCTTAAACTTGAGAGGGTTAGGATAATAACGGAAAGTTCCCATTTTTCGAACGATGAAGCCGTTGAAGTTCTGTTTGAAGCGCAGAACACCGTCAGAACCATCAAAAATTCCCATAATGCCGAGGAAATTATAAAATGGAGTGCCTCTCTTGATGCTTTCGGTCATAACGTATTCCTGCAGCAGCGCAGGGGCGTAGAATTTATTAAACTCAGGATAGGAGCCACTGAAAAGATAGGTCGCTTCCTGAGGGGTGTAGATAAAGAGACTGGCAGCCAGGACTTGGTCTTGGTCGCCGTACTTGTCGATTAGCTCTTGAGCCTCTACTTTGCGGGTTTCAAAGCTGTCAAACTGACTAGAAAGCTCTCGCAGCTGATTTTGCTTCTTTTCAGATTGAGGAGTCTTTTCCAAGTCCTCCTGCAGTTTTTGAATTTTCTGGCCCAGTTTCTCTTGGTCTTTTTGTAAGTTCTGAAGATAGTCCTTGAAGTTAAGGCTGGCTGTCATAAAGTCTGCCTGCTGTCCAAAGCTATCATAAAAATCTTGATAGTAGTCTAGTGGCTTGTCATTATATTCCCGCCGGTCAGAAGTGGCAGCTGTGATGTCTTTGAAAACGCTGAGTTGGTCACGTTCCAGCCTTTTTAGCTTGATACCAAAGGTATTCGCCTTTTTGACGGTCGCCTTGCCATTTTTACTGAAGGATTTGAGCAAGTCTTTCTCCGTCAGACCAGTTAAGTCTTTGACATAATGCCAATCAGGCTCCCCGCCTGGATAGCCTGTCTGTAGGCCATCAAAGGCAAAGCCTAAGTCAGTCAGTTGCTGGATAAGCTCGACTTTTTCTTCAGATGTGGGCTGGCCATTGCTGTCAAAGGTCTGATAAGTCTCGTAGGGCTTGATGATGAGCTCTAGGGCGCCTTCTTTTTTAGCGTAAGCCTGCAAAGCTTGGTAGAAAGGAGTCAGGTATTGGGCATCAGTAGAGACAGGGCCGCAGTTGATTTCCATATGAAGGCCGCCAGTCATAGGCATACTATAGAGGACAGCTGACACCACGACCTGTCCCTGCGGGTCAGTGTAGCCAACATACTGGGTACTGAAGCCACGCTTGCTCAGCAGCTCTGCCATTTCCACGGTCTGCATAAAGGAGCGTTGGGAGCTAGCTGAGGCATGCTGGATAAATTCTTCTTGGCTGAGAAGTTTAAAGGTCATAGGCTTCCTTTCTTTTAATGCTTGCTGCGCAGTTTCTTTCTGATAGTGTAGGCCAGATTGGAGAGGTGGTAAAGAGGATTGGTTGGCAGGTTAAACTCACCAGCGAATTCCTCAATAGTCGGATTGAACTTGGATTTAAAGCTGTAGAGACCGCCCTTGAGATCGTTTTCGATTCCGCCCATATTTTGCCAATCAGCTCCGCGCTCAAAAGCATGTTTGGCCGTTTCGTACCAAGTGATAATGGCTGGCTGGTAACGGCGGTACTCCTCGTCCATTCCGGCATAGATATTTTCAGAGGTCTTGCCGTATTCTAAGACCAAGGTGCCAGACAGGGGAACAACAGCAGCCCCTTGGCTGATTTTGGCCTGTAAAAAGTCAATCTCTTCTTGGAGGCGTTTTTGTTCTTGCTGGTTATTCTCAATCTTGCCGGGCTTGGTTTTCTCGGTAAATTTCTCTGCTTCTTGGAGTGTCTTGGTCAGCTGAGTCTGCAAGTCTTCCAAGCGTGCCTTTAGATCAATGCTGGATAAGGTGATGTAGGAGTGCTCAGGATAAGTATCTAAAAGTTTTTGGTAATAGTCTTTGCCACGCAGGTGGATGTTTTTTCTGTTTTCCGTCTTCTTCATCAGGGCTGAAAAGTCATCCAGTAATTCTGCTCCGCCAAATTGGATTTGAATACCTTTGTTACGGGCAGTGCGAATAGCTTGGCGAGTACTCTTAGAAAGCAGATCCTCGCTGAAATCTTCTTTATGGATATTGGCCTGCAAGCGAGGTTGGATGGTTTCATCTAGAGACTCCGTCCGTCCGACCCAGACAGCTCCTGCTTCCTGCAGCTCTTGAATTAGTTCAACTGTCTCTGTTTTGTCTTGCAGTTCAGCGCCCATCTTGCTTTCTGCCAGAAAGAGGCTAGGGTCAAACTTGACAAAGAGCGCTTTTTTTTCCTTGGCAAATTTCTTGAGCGAGGCCAAAACAAAGATCAGCAGCTCTTTGTCACTATAGTCCATGATGGGACCGCGCGGGATATAAAGCATGGTCATCCCCAAGGGCAGTGGTTTGATCAAGACACTGGCTGCAGCAACCAAGTGGTCGTCTTTATAGAAGCCCAAGCGCTCATTAGCCCAGTTATCCTTAATCTGAGCCCAGGCAGAACTCTGCAGAAGATTGGCCTGTGGATGAGACGTGACAAAATCGTCGTGTTCCTGAGCTGAAATTCCAATTTTGTAACTAAACATTATTTTAAAACCCACTCTCTAATAGCGTGTGCTACGCCGGATTCTTCGTTCGACTTGGTGATGTATTTGGCGATTTTCTTGAGTTCTTCTCTGCCGTTTTCCATGACAACAGGAGATCCGACTGCTTCCAGCATGGCACGGTCATTTTCTTCATCACCAATAGCCATGGTCTGCTCCTTGCTCAAGCCAAGTTTTTCAGCTAGATGGAGGATAGCAGCTCCTTTATTGACAGTTTTTTTGACAATTTCTAGATAGAAAGGAGCTGACTTGACCAGTGTATATTTTTCGGCTAATTCCGGAGGCAGTTTAGCAATGGCCGCATCCAAAATTTCCGGCTCATCAATATACATGCACTTGACGATTTCTTTATTGGCCATTTCTTCAGGTGTGCGGTAAAAGATTGGCATGCTGACCAGATTGGACTCATAAACAGTGTACTTGCCGATGTTGCGATTAGCTGTATAAATTCCGTCCTTAGTGATGGCATGCATGTGAACGCCTAATTTTCGCCCGAGCAGTTCGATATCCAGATAGTCGTCATAGGTCAGTGTTTCCTTGATTAATTCTTGACCTGTAACAGTATCCTGTACCAGTCCGCCGTTGAAGGTAACGACATAGTTGTCTGGCTGATTAAGCTCTAGCTCCTCGAGAAGCTTTTGAACACCCGCAATAGGACGGCCGGTTGCAATGACGATTTTGACACCAGCAGCCTTGGCATCCTGAACAGCGCTGAAGACTTCAGGAGTGATTTCTTTTTGGTTGTTTAAAAGGGTACCGTCAATGTCAACGGCAACTAATTTGATAGACATATTATTCTCCGTAGGTAAATTGGTCGTTTTTGATATAGTGCATAAAGGTATGGTTTTTCTCGCTGAAAAGCCCAGTCTCCGCCAGCATTTCTTTGGGAAAGTAAAAGCGGTTATCTCCCTGTCTGGTCCCAGCTAGGGACTGGACGATAGGAGATAGGCTGGATAGTTCTGCCAAACCACCATCTTTTTGTAGGATTTCAATCTGAGTCCGAGGTTTTTCAACATCAGGCCGATAAAAATCATAGGGCAAGTCAAAATTGCGATGGATAGCAGTATAGTAATCAGGATCAAAGCCAACTTGTCCAACAAGGTCTCGCATGATATCCAAATGTACTTCGTTTTCCTCAGAGAAGACGATGGACTTAAAGACCTTGCGGTTGATAAAACGCTGAGCTAAGTCAGATAAAATCTTGTCCGGACTCGTCATCCAAACTTGGAAATAGGTATTCATAACACCATCATCCAAGGCTAGATAATCCTGCAGGGTCACTCTGTTTTCAAAGAATGGAATGAGGTTGGGTGATGACAAGGCAAAATAATCCTTCTGAGTTGGATAGAGAAATTTAGCCCGCTTGAGCAGATTTTGCAGCAGAACTTCCATAGCTCGGCTAGCCGGGTGGAAATAGACCTGCATGTACATCTGGTAGCGGCTGACTACGTAGTCTTCTACCGCATGCATGCCATTGCGCTTGAAGGCGATGCCGTTTTCTACAGGACAAATCACTCGTAAAATTCTAGTCAAGTCAAATTGTCCATAGGAAGCGCCAGTAAAAAAGGAATCGCGTAAGAGATAGTCCATCCGATCTACATCAATCTGACTGGAAATCAGCTGAACCACCTGTTTGTTAGGATAGCTATGATTGATGACGCTGGCTACTTTTTCTGGAAAGTCAGGCGAAACCTGCACCAGTGCCTGATGAATCTCAGTCTCTGGACTGGTGATGATTTGCCGCGTAATATCTTCGTGATTAGTATCAAAGAGGCGCTCAAAAGTGTGTGAATAAGCTCCGTGTCCCAAGTCATGCAGAAGAGCGGCCGTCATGGCTAGCAGGCTCTCATGACTGTCCCAGACATTGCTGTATTTTTCATTGAAAATCTCGGTGATGCGTCGGGCAATCTCATAAGCTCCCAGACAATGCGAAAAACGGCTGTGCTCCCCGCCGTGGAAAGTATAGCCGGAAGTACCCAACTGTTTGATGCGGCGCAGCCGTTGAAATTCTTTGGTATTGATTAAATCATAAATGACCTGATGATCCACATGAACATAATTATGGACTGGGTCTCGAAATACTTTTTCAACCATAGTCCTATTATATCATAAATGCTCAGTGGGCGACATTCAAAGCCTGATGTAGAAAGGAAGAATTCTCAAGAAATTTTTGGTAAAATAGAAGAAAGAAACAAGGAATGTGAGAAAATCATGAAAATTAGAATGAGAAATCAAATCAAATTAGATGAGCAAATGGAGTTGATTGACCAGGTCTATGATGTAGAATGGACGCAAAAAGGGGGCTATCACTATTTGGTTTATCAAAGTGAGGAGCAGGAAAAGGTTGTTCTAAAATTTAATGAAGACAAGCTGACCATGACCCGCTTTTCTGAGCCGAAAACCATTCTTCATTTTATCAAGAATGGTCAGCATTTAGTATCTATCCCGACTCCGCTGGGGGCTCAACAGTTTGTGACATACACTCAGCACTATCACTTAGATGTAGAAAATCAGGCTTTGGAACTTCATTATGATTTGAAAAGGGCCGACGATGATCAGCTTTTTGCTTTCTATCAGATGAAAATCGAATGGACGGAAGAAAAGTTTGAAAAATAACAGCTCTGCCTTGAAAAATACAAAAATTTTGGTATAATAAATACACTCAAGGGAGTAGCTAACGGTTTTACCGTTACAAGGTCGTCAATACGAAAGAAATTTCCGGCCTTGTATGAAATAGCGAGACTTGTTAATAAACAGGTCTCTTTTTTGTTTATTTTGAAAGAGGCCCATCAAAAGGAGGAGACATTTTGTCAAAAGAACAAAAGCGCCAAGCTTTTTATACGCAAAGTCCTGAGGAAGTTTTGCAAGCAATGGAAGCTTCCGAACAAGGGTTGACCAGCAGCCAAGCCCAGCAACGTTTGGCGGACTACGGTCGCAATGAATTGGAAGAAGGAGAGAAAAAGACTCTCTTGATGAAATTCATCGAGCAGTTCAAGGATTTGATGATTATCATCTTGTTGGTAGCGGCGGTCTTGTCTGTCGTGACGTCAGGTGGTGAGGATATTGCGGATGCTGTGATTATATTAGCTGTTGTCATCATCAATGCTATCTTTGGTGTCTACCAAGAAGGTAAGGCTGAAGAAGCCATTGCGGCTCTCAAATCTATGTCCAGCCCAGCTGCGCGTGTCCTGCGTGATGGCCATGTCACAGAGGTTGATTCTAAGGATTTGGTGCCTGGCGATATCGTCAGACTGGAAGCCGGCGATGTTGTCCCAGCAGATATGCGACTTTTGGAAGCTAATTCCCTGAAAATTGAAGAAGCCGCTCTGACAGGTGAGTCTGTGCCAGTTGAGAAAGATTTGACTGTCGACGTAGCTGCAGATGCTGGTATTGGCGACCGGGTCAATATGGCCTTCCAAAACTCCAATGTCACTTACGGTCGAGGAGTAGGGGTTGTTGTCAATACAGGGATGTACACAGAAGTCGGTCACATCGCAGGTATGTTGCAAGATGCGGATGAAACGGACACACCGCTCAAACAAAACCTCAATAACTTGTCTAAGGTTCTGACATATGCGATCCTAGTGATTGCTGCGGTGACCTTTGTAGTCGGTGTTTTCATTCAAGGAAAAGATCCGCTTGGTGAATTGATGACATCTGTAGCCTTGGCCGTTGCAGCTATTCCAGAAGGTCTGCCAGCTATCGTTACCATCGTGTTGGCTTTGGGAACTCAGGTTCTGGCTAAGCGGAATTCAATTGTCCGTAAGCTTCCTGCTGTTGAGACTTTGGGATCAACTGAGATTATCGCTTCAGATAAGACCGGTACCCTGACCATGAATAAGATGACGGTCGAAAAAGTCTTTTACGACGGAGTCCTGAATGAAGCTGGCCAAGATATTGAACTTGGTTTGGAGTTGCCCCTCTTACGTTCAGTTGTCTTAGCCAATGATACCAAGATTGACCAAGAAGGCAAGTTGATCGGTGACCCAACGGAAACAGCCTTCATCCAGTATGCTTTGGACAAGGGTTATGATGTCAAAGGATTTTTAGAGAAATATCCTCGTGTGGCTGAGCTACCATTTGACTCAGACCGTAAGCTCATGTCTACCGTTCACCCATTGCCAGACGGGAAATTCCTCGTGGCAGTCAAGGGAGCTCCTGATCAACTCTTGAAACGTTGTGTTGCGCGTGATAAGGCTGGAGATATTGCAGCGATTGATGATGCTACTTCACAGCTGATCAAGTCTAATAACTCAGAAATGGCTCACCAAGCTCTGCGCGTGCTGGCTGGTGCCTACAAGATTATTGATGCAGTTCCGACTGACTTGACATCTGAAAATCTAGAAAATGATTTAATCTTTACTGGTTTAATCGGTATGATTGACCCTGAGCGTGCCGAAGCAGCAGAAGCGGTTCGCGTTGCTAAGGAAGCTGGTATCCGTCCGATTATGATTACCGGTGATCATCAAGATACAGCTGAAGCGATTGCTAAGCGCTTGGGTATCATCGAAGCAGGAGATACTGAAGACCATGTCCTGACAGGTGCTGAGCTCAACGAACTTTCTGATGCGGAATTCGAAAAGGTTGTTGGTCAATACTCTGTCTACGCCCGGGTTTCTCCTGAGCATAAGGTTCGTATCGTGAAAGCATGGCAAAACCAAGGTAAGGTCGTTGCCATGACAGGTGACGGTGTTAATGACGCGCCAGCTTTGAAGACAGCTGATATCGGTATCGGTATGGGAATTACAGGTACAGAAGTTTCTAAAGGAGCTTCAGATATCATTTTAGCGGATGACAATTTTGCGACAATAATCGTAGCTGTTGAAGAGGGAAGGAAAATATTTTCTAATATTCAAAAGACTATTCAATACCTACTTTCAGCTAATATAGCAGAAGTATTAACGATATTTTTTGCAACGTTATTTGGTTGGGATGTGTTGCAGCCAGTTCATCTGCTTTGGATTAACCTAGTAACGGATACTTTCCCAGCTATTGCTCTGGGGGTTGAACCTGCTGAGCCTGGTGTCATGACTCACAAGCCTCGTGGCCGTAAGTCTAGCTTCTTCTCTGGTGGTGTTATGAGTTCCATCATTTACCAAGGATTGCTGCAAGGTGCTCTCGTTCTGTCCGTCTATGGCTATGCTATTGCCAATCCTGTTCATATCGGTGATGTAAAAGCGATTCATGCGGATGCCCTTACCATGGCCTTTGCGACTCTGGGACTCATCCAGCTCTTCCATGCTTACAATGTAAAATCTGTTTACCAGTCTATCTTTACAGTTGGTCCATTCAAGTCTAAGACCTTCAACTGGTCTATTCTGGTTTCTTTCATCCTCTTGATTTCAACCATTGTGATTGATCCACTTGAAAAGATTTTCCATGTGACCAAGTTAGACGTGACTCAATGGGCTGTTGTCCTGATCGGCAGTTTCTCAATGATTATCATTGTTGAAATTGTTAAGTTCATCCAACGTAAATTGGGTATGGACAAAAATGCTATTTAACAGCAAAAAGTCATCTGCGGATGGCTTTTTTGCATACAAGGGGTTATAATCAAATTCAAAGAAAGCAACTCGAAAGGACGGTGAAAGTATGTATCAAAATTTACGAAAGAAGTTGGAAGAAGCTTCTCCTTTGTATTATGAGGAAGAAATCTTATGGTTGCTGGATCATATTGGTCATCCAGAAGCGACAATCCGTGATGAGTTAGCCTTTTCGTCCCTGGCAAGGGGACTTCAGGATGACTTGTTTTCAGCTGAACAGTTTCGTTTCTTGGCTCAAGAAGCAGTCAAAAGACAAGGACTTTTTTACAAGAGTGACGAAAATGGTCAAGCCACCTTAACACGTTCCTTCACGGCTTTGCTTTACGCTAATCTCTTAAACTGTGATGGTAATCCAAACTCTTTGTATTATCAGGCTTTATCAGTACAAGAAAGAACATATTTACTAGATAAGGGGCTAACCTATTTATCAGTCGAAAGAGACACAAGGGGTTACTCCAGGAAATACGGTTGGGTTCACGCCTTCGCTCATGGAGCAGACTTATTGACAGAAGTGGCTTGTCATCCGGACTTTCCCTCCAGTAGGATGCCAGAGGTTTTAGAGGTCATTCATCAAGTTTTTAAAAGAGTTCCAGTCCGTTTCAGAAATGATGAGGACTGGCGCTTAGCCCAGGTGTTCTATCAAGCTGTCTTAAAGAGAAAACTGTCGCAGCATGAACTTAGACTATGGCTTCAATCACAGAGTTTTCCATTAGAAAGTAACCAAGACTTCATTGCTTTTTCCAATTTTCGTTCCTGTTTATTAGAAGTCTATGTGCAGTTGGACAGCAAAAAACGGCTCTCAGATGAGCTGAGAGCCGCTATTCACCATTTTCATTACTGAACTTCAATCACCGTTAAAGCATCTCGCAGTTCGTCTGCCAGGTGTTTTTTCTTATAGTCTCGAAATTTGACTAAATCTTTAACAGCATTATAACGCTTGTGCAGGCGATACATCTGGGGAATTTGATACTGAGGAAAGTCATTAAAAAAGTTCCGAGTCAGTTTCCATTCGCGGATGTAGCCTAGAGGACGCATATGGTAGCGGACACCTTCGATAATACGGCTTTGGTGGCGGTGGTGGAGATGGCCGAAAACTACCTCTTTCACCTTGTATTTGACAAAGATCCGATGAAAAGCTTGGCTTCCTAGGAAGGCGTTGAAGCGCTGGAAGTAGGGATGGTCGTATAGAAAGTCTTGATGGGGAACAAAATGCAGAGCGACAATAATGGGACCATCTAAAGTCATCAGCAGTTTTTCCAACTCTTGCAGCGTCTGAGCTGTAATGCTAGGGTCGTCGAGTTGACGCTCCAATCTGCGGTCAAACCAGAAATTAGTCTTGGTTCTCAGATGTTCTTCCTTGCTTTTTTCTGGAACAAAGCTATAGTCGTACCAGCCAGAAAAGCTGACGAGCTTGGCTTGTCCGAACTGCTGGACCTGAAAATCATGGTTTGAAATTTCTTCTTCAGAAAGTCCCAGCATATCGTGGTTTCCCAGATTAAAAGAAATGGGAATCTCTTGCTTCAAAGTTTCAAGAAAGGGCAAACTGATCTTGGTTAGGTCGTTGGACAGATCCCCTGCAATGTGTAGGTGGTCAATCCCTTCCTCTTTTAAAAGATGGCGAAGAGTTTGCTGCTCAAAATCTCCAAACTGATTGGAGTCCAGATGGAGGTCGCTCATAAATCCGATTCTTGTCATGGTTTTAGTCTAGCATATTTTGTAAAACTTGGAAATGCTTAAGCGTCTTATGGAGAGACTTACCTCTATTCGAATACCTAATAGATTATTCGAACCTTGTAATCCGGGATACTTCTTCCAACCCCATGTCATTATATTACTTTTTTAACAATTCCGTAACAAGCAGCTCCCATTCTTGCCTATCCATTAAAAATTGTATAAAATGAAGGTGCTTCATTATCCGATTAGGCAAATGTCTGAAAATGTGTTATAATAAAACGATATATGAAAAGAGGTATTTATGGACATTTCAGAAATTCGTCAAAAGATTGACGCAAATCGTGAAAAATTAGCTTCTTTCAGGGGGTCTCTTTGACTTAGAAGGTCTGGAAGAAGAAATTGCCATCTTAGAAAATAAGATGACAGAACCTGACTTTTGGGACGACAACATTGCAGCCCAGAAGACATCTCAAGAGCTCAATGAACTCAAGCAAACCTATGAAAATTTCCATCAGATGACCGAGCTTTTTGATGAATCGGAAATCTTGCTTGATTTTCTAGCTGAGGACGACTCGGTTCAGGAAGAGCTGGAAGAAAAGTTGACCGAGCTTGAGAAAATGATGACCAGCTATGAGATGACTCTCTTGCTGTCAGAGCCTTATGATAATAACAACGCCATTCTTGAAATTCACCCAGGTTCTGGTGGAACAGAGGCTCAAGATTGGGGCGATATGCTGCTGCGGATGTACACGCGCTACGGCAATGCCAAGGGCTTCAAAGTAGAGGTCTTGGACTATCAAGCTGGAGATGAAGCAGGCATTAAGTCGGTGACCCTTTCATTTGAAGGACCGCACGCTTATGGTTTGCTCAAGTCAGAAATGGGAGTCCACCGTTTGGTTCGGATTTCGCCATTTGACTCGGCGAAACGCCGTCATACTTCCTTTACCTCAGTAGAGGTTATGCCACAGTTGGACGATACTATTGAGGTAGAGGTCCGTGATGATGACATCAAGATGGATACTTTCCGTTCAGGTGGAGCCGGCGGACAGAACGTCAATAAGGTATCAACTGGTGTGCGATTGACCCATATTCCGACAGGAATTGTCGTACAGTCTACCGTTGACCGAACCCAGTATGGAAACCGTGACCGAGCTATGAAAATGCTGCAGGCTAAGCTCTATCAGTTGGAGCAAGAGAAAAAAGCGGCAGAAGTCGATTCGCTTAAGGGAGATAAGAAAGAAATCTCTTGGGGCAGTCAGATTCGCTCTTACGTTTTTACTCCATACACAATGGTCAAAGACCATCGAACCAGCTATGAAGTAGCTCAGGTGGATAAGGTCATGGACGGAGATTTAGATGGCTTTATTGATGCCTATTTAAAATGGAGACTCAACTAAAAACAGAGTGAAATCACTAGATGAAAACTCTGATGAAAGGAATTGTACTAATTCATGTCAATGATTGAAATGAAAGACGTTGTTAAAAAGTATGACAACGGGACAACTGCTCTACGTGGTGTATCTATACGTATAGAACCAGGTGAATTTGCCTATATTGTAGGACCATCAGGAGCAGGTAAATCAACCTTTATTCGACTCCTCTATCGTGAAATTAAAATCGATAAAGGAAACCTTGCTGTAGCAGGTTTTAACTTGGGAAAAATCAAGAAACGGGATATTCCAATGCTACGCCGTAGAGTCGGTGTGGTTTTCCAAGACTATAAACTACTTCCTAAAAAGACCGTTTATGAGAATATTGCCTATGCTATGGAAGTTATCGGTGAGCATCGTAGAAATATTAAGAAACGCGTCATGGAAGTTTTGGATCTGGTTGGCCTTAAGCACAAGGTCCGTTCCTTCCCTAATGAGTTGTCAGGGGGGGAACAGCAACGGATCGCAATTGCGCGTGCCATTGTTAACAATCCTCAGGTCTTGATTGCTGACGAGCCGACTGGTAACTTGGACCCAGATAATTCATGGGAAATCATGAATTTGCTGGAGCGTATTAACCTGCAAGGAACTACAGTCCTGATGGCGACTCACAATAGTCAGATTGTAAATACCCTACGTCACCGCGTTATTGCTATTGAAAATGGCCGTGTGGTACGTGATGAAGCGGAAGGAGTATACGGATACGATGATTAGAAGATTTTTTCGTCATTTGATTGAGTCGCTTAAGAGTCTTACGCGGAATGGTTGGATGACTGTAGCGGCTGTCAGCTCGGTTATGATTACCTTGAGCTTAGTAGCTGTTTTTGCTTCAGTAATTTTAAATACAGCCAAGTTGGCAAATGATGTTTCCAATAATGTCCGCGTTATGGTATACATGCGTAAGGATGTTTTCGATAATAGCGAAACGATTGTAAAAGAAGGCAAAACAGTTCAGAATGAAGACTATCACAAGGTCTATGATGCTCTGACTTCTATGAAAAATGTAGAGAAGGTTACTTTTTCTAGTAACAAAGAGCAGTATAATAAGCTGACAGAGACCATGGGTAGTGAGTGGGATGTTTTTGATGAAGAAAATAATCCTCTTTACGATGCTTATATTGTTGAGACCAAGGCACCTAAGTATGTAGAATCTGTTACAAAAGATGCTCGTAAAATTGAAGGTGTATCAGAGGTTCAAAATGGGGGTACTAATACCAAAAATCTCTTTGCGTTTTCTAATTTCATCCAAACGTGGGGATTGATTGGGACAGCGCTTCTGATTTTCATTGCTATCCTTCTCATTTCCAATACTATTCGGATTACCATTATTTCCCGAAGTCGTGAGATTCAAATTATGCGCTTGGTTGGTGCCAAGAATAGCTATATCCGCGGACCATTCCTGTTTGAAGGAGCATGGATAGGCTTGTTAGGAGCAACAGTTCCGTCAATTGTAGTGTATTTGGCATATGGTATAGCCTACCAGACTATGAATAAGAGCTTGGTAGGTCAAGGACTTTCTATGATTGATCCGAAACTCTTTAGTCCGATTATGATAGCAACACTCTTTGTGTTGGGAATTCTTATCGGATCATTGGGATCTATCATCTCTATGAGACGCTTCTTGAAGTTTTAATAAAAAAAACAGCCTACAAAGGCTGTTCAGATTGAAAACAAACATCATTTGGTGTTTGTTTTTTTATTGCACTAACAAATTGGAGAGAGGGGCAAGGAGTAAAGTAGCATAATTTTATTCATACAAATTACTACTATCGCTTTGTTTTCGATAGGCCGAGGCTGACTATAATGAGGGTAAAAAAGAATGCAGACAGGAGGCCTTTTGTGGTACTGTTTAGAAAAGGCTTGTCAAAAACATAAAAATTATAAGCAGAAAAACCTAATCCAAGGAGAGTTAGTATAGCTGAAATAGCCAGCAGAATTAATAAAATTTTTCTTTTATCCATCATGAAGACCATCCTTTGTTTTCTATGAACTAAGTATATCATAATAAGCAAAAAGCGAAAAGACATGGAAGTCAGATTGTAGAGCCTATTTCCTGACTTTTTCTAAAAGCCCTTTTTTCATTCTTACATTGAAACAGTTATTTACTATATAAAAAAACGAGGCAGTCTTGTTATCTGCCTCACTATCAGTTTATTGGAAAAATGGATTGAAATTCTTTTCGTGACCAATCGTTGTGTCATTTCCATGGCCGGGATAGACACGATAGTCTTTGGGCAAGACAAATAACTCTTCGCGGATGCCAGCAAGGAGCTGGTCCATATTACCAGTTGGTAGATCTGTTCTGCCGATGGTTTCACGGAAGAGAGCATCACCAGTCAGAACGACCTGATCTTCTGGGAAAATAATGGAAACTCCTCCGATAGAATGACCAGGTGTCTGAACCGCGTAGAAATGAAAGTCGTCCAGTTGGTAGTCTTGGTGA
Source organism: Streptococcus sp. Marseille-Q8145 (assembly GCF_965112035.1). Taxonomy (NCBI): domain Bacteria; kingdom Bacillati; phylum Bacillota; class Bacilli; order Lactobacillales; family Streptococcaceae; genus Streptococcus; species Streptococcus sp. Marseille-Q8145. Next base: position 348,167 of record NZ_CBCOPQ010000003.1, read on the forward strand.
TAGGTGAAATAATGTTCGGCAGGTCTGAGAATGACGTCTTCCAAATCTGCATGGCGGTCAAGACCTGAAAGATTATCAGTAGGAGTATAGAGCCAGCTTGCTTCGCTCTCCGCTACATAGACGGGCGGATTGGCAAAGTTATCTCGGACCTTATCCAGACTCATAATATGATCGTAATGCGTATGAGTCAGCAAAATAGCTGTGATGGGCTTAGCGATTTCTTCTAGCTTGCGTTGGATCTTTCGCCAGTCGCTGCCGGGATCAACTACGATGACATGACGGTCATTTTCAAGGAGATAAGTGTTTTCAAAGGCGATGAGATTGACAATTTTGTGAACTTTCATTGGGCTTCCTCTGTGTATGTTTTCTCAATAAAGAGTGTAACAAAAAAGCAGAAATTTTGCACAAAATTTATTTTGAGGCTCAGCTTATTTTCAGATGTCTCAGGCTGGCATTTGTGATATAATCATAGCAGTATGACACAATCGAACTATAAATATGCTGTCATCGACTTGGAGGCTACAAGTGCGAACAGCAATGCAAAAATTATTCAAATCGGCATTGTCATCATTGAAAACGGGGTGATTTGCCAAACGTATGAAACAGATGTGAATCCGCATGAGGATCTGGATGAGCATATTAAACAGCTGACAGGATTGGATGATCAGCGCTTGCGTCAAGCTCCGGATTTCTCACAGGTTGCCCGTGAAGTTTACGAGCTGATTGAGGATGCGATTTTTGTCGCCCATAATGTCAAGTTTGATGCCAATTTATTGGCAGAAGCTCTCTTTTGGGAAGGCTTTGACCTGCTGACTCCAAGAGTAGATACGGTGGAACTAGCTCAGGTTTTTTATCCGACTTTTGATAAATATGCCTTGGGGAACCTGTGCGAACTTCTGGAAATTCCTCTGGAAAATGCTCATACTGCTTTAGCAGATGCTCAGGCGACAGCTCAGTTATTTCTAAAAATCCAGGAAAAGATAGCTGGACTGCCAAAAACTTTGCTGGAGAAGGTGCTGGAATTTTCCGATAGTCTTATCTATGAGTCGCGGCTAGCGATCGAAGAGATTTTTCAGTCGATGCCAGAGGATTCTGGTCAGGATTTGCAGGAGACGCATGGCATCTTTTTGAAAAAGCCGAGAATTCTGCCGCCTGGAAAGAAACTTTCGCAGGACTTTCTGACCAACCTTTATCTGCTAGGGCTGGACGAGCGCCCTGACCAGCTGAGATTTGCGCAATATGTGACTGAGGCGCTTAGTCAGACTGCCGCTAGCTTTTTGGAGGCCCAGACAGGACTTGGCAAGACCTTTGGCTATTTATTGCCCATTTTGGCTCATGGTCAGGATAGAGTCCTGGTGACCGTTCCGACGAAGATTTTACAGGATCAGCTGATGCAAAAGGAAGGCCGACTCTTAGAGGAAGTCTTTCATATCTCCTTCCATAATCTCAAAAGTCCAGAAAACTATCTGAAATTAGATTATTTTTATCAAAGTCTATTGGTCTTGGATGATAATCGACTTGTTAATCGTTGCAAAATGCAGCTTTTGGTTTGGCTGACAGAGACGGAGACGGGTGATTTAAATGAAATCGGTCAGGCTTATCGTTTTGAGTCTTATTTTAGCCAGATACGCCATGATGGGAAATTAATCAAACATTCTCTCTTTTATGAAGAGGATTTTTGGCGACTGGGGCAGGTCAAGGCGGCTAGCAGTCGTGTCGTGATTACCAATCATGCTTATCTTTTGACGCGCCTAGAAGATGACCAGTCTTTGCTGGACAATCGGATGTTGGTGGTGGACGAGGCTCAGAAAATGTTTTTTGCTTTGGAAAGTTTTTCGCAGGCCAGTATCAATTTGACCAAGCAATTGCAAACTATCAGTCAAGCTCTACAGACAGAAAAACGGATTTTACAAGAACGCCTCTTGCAAAGCATCCAATTTGAACTGGCAGATGCTGCCGAAAAGCATCGGGGCAAGACCAGTGAATTGGATTCCAAGAAGATAGCCAAGCTGCGTCAGGATGTGTCTGAACTGGATGAGAACTTGCTGCCAGAGCTCAGGGAATTGTTTTCAACCAAGTACCAATACTACTGGCTAACGGAAGAACAATTTGCAGATCATCGGGTGACAAGGCTTCATGCCGGGCGCTCAGAACTGATGAGATTTAAGGATTTCCTGCCTGAGACAGTTAAGGTGATCTTGGTTTCTTCTACTTTGGAGATTAGTTCCAAGGTAAATTTACCTCAGTTACTAGGCTTTGAGGATTATCATTTTTATAAACTTCCTCAGCAAAAAAGGCCCCTGCAGAAACTTTTCTTAGATCTAGATTTTCCAGATGTGGTGGAGTTATCAACGCAGGAATATGCTGAGAGGATTGTCGCAAGTTTGGAGAGATTAGCTCCACTGGATTTGCCGATGGTGGTTCTCTTTACCTCCAAGGATTTATTGCTGGCCACTTCAGACCAGCTGACCTTGCCGCATTTGGCCCAGTATAAGAATGGCGAGCCAGCCAATATCAAGCGGCGCTTTGACAAGGGAGAGGCACCCATCTTGCTAGGAGCAGGCAGTTTCTGGGAAGGAGCGGATTTTGCTCAGCAAGAGCAAATCATTCAGCTCATCACGCGGATTCCTTTTGATAATCCCAAAGATTTCTTTGTGCAAAAAATCAATCATCATCTGAAGGCAGAAGGCAAAAATCCTTTTTACGATTATCAGTTGCCGTCAGCTATTTTACGATTGAAGCAGGCTATGGGGCGAACCCGTCGCAATGAACATCAGAAGTCGGCGGTTATTCTTCTAGATAAGCGTATTTCAACCAAGCGCTACGGTCGGCAGATCCAGCAAAATCTAAATCAGCTGGCATCTCTAGAAATGCTGTCGCAGCGGGATATTGTAAAGGAATTAAAAGAATTTTTCGACTAAAACTGCTTGAAAACAGTCAATTTTATCTGGCTGTTTTTCTAAATGATTGCAAATTTTCTCGGCTACTGATGCCAAAAATCTGCTATAATGAAAAGAATAGGAAGAAGGTTATGACGTGAAAAAGAATCTACCAGGAATTGCTCTATCGTTTGCGATAGCCGCTGTTTCCATTTGTTTAGGAAATTGGTTTCCGCTGATTGGATCCAGTGTGTTTGCCATCGTTTTAGGAATTTTGCTCAGTAATTTATGGAAACTTCCAGTTGTCTTTCAGCCGGGCTTGACCTATTCAGGAAAGAAACTACTTCAATATTCTATTATCTTTTTAGGTTTTTCCATGTCTATCGGCAAGGTCTCTGCAACGGGCTTGTCCTCTCTGAAGATTAGTATTTTAACTATTTTAATTGCTTTCTTGGCGGCCTATGCAGCTGGGAAGTTCTTCAAGATGAGACGTGTTTTAACCATTTTGATTGGCTTTGGAACGGCAATTTGTGGTGGTTCAGCTATTGCAGCAGCTTCGCCTATTTTAGAAGCGGAAGAAGAGGATATTGCTCTTTCCATTTCAACCATCTTCTTTTTCAATATTTTAGCTGTTTTTATCTTTCCTTTTCTGGGGCATCTCATGCAAATGTCTGATGCCTATTTTGGGACTTGGGCAGGGACGGCTATCAATGATACTTCGTCAGTCGTTGCGGCAGGTTATACTTACAGTCAAGCAGCGGGAGATTTGGCAACTATTGTCAAACTAAGCAGAGCCTTGATGATTGTACCCGCCTGCCTCATCTTTGCTGGCTATCGATATGTCCGAGATAAGCGATCAGCGCAAAAAGTAGACTTGAAGAAGATTTTTCCATGGTTTATTTTGTGGTTTGTCTTGGCTTCTGTAGTGAGCAGTTTGGGAATTTTCCCATCAAATCTAGTTCCTTACACAAAGCTGTTGTCCCAATGGTTGATGGCTATGGCCTTAGCAGGAATTGGAGCTAAGGTCTCTTTCAAACAGTTCAGGGAGGCTGGAGCGGGACCTTTATTGACTGGAGCTTTTGCTTGGTTCTGCGTCGCAGTCTCTAGCTTGATTATCCAATATTTTTTGTAAGAAAGGAGAATTATGCCTTCACAGCAAAGAACATTTGAGTCTCGGATTGATTACAGCTTGCTTTTACCTGTCTTGCTCTTACTATCGATCGGAGTTACGGCTATTTATATAGCGGTTAGCCATGATTATCCAAATAATGTCTTGCAGATTGTTGGTCAGCAAGTAGTTTGGATTTTATTAGGCTTTCTGATTAGCTTTATCGTTATGTTTTTTAACACTAAATTTCTTTGGAAGATGACGCCTTTTCTGTATGTTCTAGGCTTAGGACTTATGATTCTTCCGCTTGTATTTTATAGTGAGAGCTTAGTGGCTTCTACAGGGGCAAAAAACTGGGTATCTATTCGCGGTGTTACTCTCTTTCAGCCATCTGAATTTATGAAAATCTCATATATTTTGATGCTGTCACGAGTTGTAGTGAAGTTCCTGCAGCAAAATAAGAACTATGAGCGAACCATTGCTTTAGATCTCTTTTTGATTGTAAAATTAGCATTATATACCTTGCCGGTTTTGTTGCTTTTGGCTTTGCAGAGTGATTTGGGGACAGCTCTAGTATTTGCTGCGATTTACTGCGGTATTGTCCTTTTATCTGGTGTTTCGTGGAAGATTATTCTACCGGTTTTCTTGACAGTATCCCTTCTTTTTACTGTCTTTATGTTGATCTTTATTTCAAATGGTGGCCGCGCTTTTCTCCATGGTTTAGGGATGCCGACTTACCAGATCAATCGGATCTCAGCCTGGCTCCATCCGTTTGAATATGCTCAGACAGTAACCTATCAGCAGGCACAAGGACAGATTGCTATTGGAAGTGGAGGTTTGTTAGGTCAAGGATTTAATGTCTCAAATCTGCTAGTACCTGTCCGTGAAAGTGATATGATTTTCACCGTGATTGCAGAGGATTTTGGTTTTCTTGGTTCGAGTTTGGTGATTGTTATTTATCTGTTCTTGATTCATCGTATGCTTCAGATTACTATTAAGTCCAACAATCAGTTCTACACCTATATCTCGACCGGTCTCATTATGATGCTGCTCTTTCATATTTTTGAAAATATTGGTGCTGTGACAGGGATTTTGCCTTTGACAGGGATTCCACTCCCCTTCATTTCCCAAGGGGGGTCCTCCATCGTCAGCAATCTCATCGGAATCGGTCTCCTACTGTCTGTCTCTTATCAAAATAGCTTAGAAGAGGAGAAGCATGCGGTGACTCCGCCTGTTCGTAAAAAAATTGTACTTAGAAAAATAAAATAAGAAGTGGATACCTTGTATCCTAGAAAGGTGTTTTACATGAAAAAAGTAGCTCTCATGTTAGCCAATGGCTTTGAAGAAATTGAAGCCCTCACTGTTGTCGATGTCTTGCGTCGTGCAGGCTTTATCTGCGATATGATTGGTTTTGAGGAGGCTGTGACAGGTTCTCATCAGATCACTGTCAAAGCCGATCAAGTCTGGAATGGGAATCTATCTGCTTATGATATGGTCGTTCTTCCAGGCGGTATGCCAGGATCAACAAATCTGCGTGATGATGACCGCCTGATGGAAGTTCTACAGGAATTTCAAGCAGAAGATAAATTTGTCGCAGCTATCTGTGCGGCTCCGATTGCTCTTGATCGCGCAGGGCTCCTGAATGGCAAGAACTTCACTTGCTACGATGGAGTGGAAGCAAACATCGAGAACGGTAGCTATCAGAAGCAGACCGTTGTCGTAGATGGAAAGCTAATCACCAGCCGTGGTCCATCCACAGCCCTGCCTTTTGCCTATGAGTTGGTTCACCAGCTAGGCGGAGATGCGGACCAATTGGCAAGTTCTATGCTTTTTAAAGACGTTTTTGAGAACTAAAAGATTCACTCGATTTTCGGGTGAATTTTTTCTGTCTAAGTTGGATGAAAAATCGATGAAAATATGCTATTTCATCATAAATAAAAGCCCTTTTTTTCAAAAAATATGATATAATAAAGGGTATGAATTATCAAGATTACATCTGGGATTTGGGTGGGACTCTCTTGGATAATTATGAGACTTCAACCGCAGCTTTTGTCCATACCTTGCAGGACTTTGGTCTGACTGCGAGTCATGATGAAGTTTATAAGGCTCTTAAGGTCTCAACAGAGTATGCAGTCCGCCAGTTTGCCCCTGGAAATAAGGAATTTTTAAAGGCTTATAAGGCGAATGAGGCCAAGGAATTAGAACATCCGATCTTGTTTGAGGGAGCTTCAGAATTATTAGCACAAATTATCCAGCAGGGTGGCAGAAATTTTTTGATTTCTCACCGAGATGATCAGGTGTTGGAGATTTTGCAGAAGACGCAGATCAGTGCTTATTTTACAGAAGTAGTGACAGCTACTAATGGTTTTAAACGCAAGCCAGACCCTGAGTCTATGCTGTATTTAAAAGATAAATACCAGATTGAGTCTGGTCTGGTTATAGGAGATCGACCGATTGATATCGAAGCTGGTCAGGCGGCAGGATTTAGCTGCTATCTCTTTGATAATATGAGAAATCTTGAAGAATTTGTAGATATTGAACTAGAAAAGGAATAACATGACAGAAGAAAAGCAACAAGACATACAAGCGCAAGAATATGACGCCAGTCAGATTCAGGTCTTGGAGGGCTTAGAAGCCGTTCGGATGCGCCCTGGTATGTATATCGGTTCGACCTCCAAGGAAGGTTTACACCACTTAGTATGGGAAATTGTTGACAACTCGATTGATGAAGCCTTGGCTGGCTTTGCCACTCACATTCAAGTCTTTATTGAAAAAGATAATTCGATTACAGTTGTTGACGATGGTCGAGGCATTCCCGTTGACATTCAGGAGAAAACAGGCCGCCCGGCTGTAGAAACCGTCTTTACTGTCCTTCACGCTGGAGGAAAATTCGGCGGTGGTGGCTACAAGGTCTCAGGAGGTCTGCACGGTGTAGGCTCTTCCGTTGTAAATGCCCTGTCCACTCAGCTGGATGTCCGCGTTTATAAAAACGGTCAGATTCATTACCAAGAATACCGTCGAGGTCATGTAGTCGCGGATCTAGAAGTCATCGGTGAGACCGATCGTACAGGTACGACCGTTCACTTTACGCCAGATCCAGAGATTTTCACTGAAACAGTAGAATTTGACTTTGAGAAGCTTAATAAACGGGTGCAGGAATTAGCTTTCCTTAATCGTGGTCTCAGAATTTCCATCACTGATAAGCGAGATGGAATGGAGCAGGTCAAGGATTACCACTATGAGGGCGGGATTGCCAGCTATGTTCAATACATCAATGAAAACAAGGATGTTATCTTTGATACGCCGATTTACACTGATGGCGAAATGGACGACATTACGGTTGAAGTGGCTATGCAGTACACGACTGGCTATCATGAAACAGTCATGAGCTTTGCTAATAACATCCATACCCATGAGGGTGGAACGCATGAGCAAGGTTTCCGGACTGCCCTGACCCGGGTCATCAATGACTATGCTAAGAAAAACAAGCTTCTCAAAGAAAACGAAGACAATCTGACTGGGGAGGATGTGCGTGAGGGACTGACAGCAGTTATCTCTGTTAAGCACCCCAACCCTCAGTTTGAAGGTCAGACCAAGACCAAGCTGGGCAATAGTGAAGTAGTCAAGATTACCAATCGCCTCTTCAGTGAAGCCTTCTCTGATTTCCTTTTGGAAAATCCTGCGGTGGCTCGAAAAATCGTTGAAAAGGGAATTTTGGCTTCTAAGGCCAGAATTGCTGCTAAGCGAGCTCGGGAAGTAACCCGCAAGAAGTCTGGTTTGGAAATCTCTAATCTGCCAGGAAAATTGGCTGATTGCTCGTCCAACAACCCACAGGAAACAGAACTCTTCATCGTGGAGGGAGACTCAGCGGGTGGTTCAGCTAAGTCTGGGCGTAACCGTGAATTTCAGGCTATTTTGCCGATTCGCGGTAAGATTCTCAACGTTGAAAAAGCCAGCATGGATAAGATTTTGGCTAATGAAGAAATCCGCAGTCTCTTTACTGCTATGGGAACTGGTTTTGGGGCTGACTTTGATGTTAGCAAGGCTCGCTATCATAAATTAGTCATCATGACTGATGCGGATGTGGATGGAGCTCACATTCGGACTTTGCTCTTGACTTTGATTTACCGTTACATGAAGCCGGTTCTGGAAGCAGGCTATGTCTACATCGCCCAACCACCTATCTATGGTGTCAAGGTCGGTAGCGAGGTAAAAGAATACATCCAGCCAGGTGCAAATCAAGAAGAAGAACTGCAAGCTGCTCTCGAGCGCTATAGCGAAGGTCGCTCTAAACCGACGATTCAGCGCTACAAAGGTTTGGGAGAAATGGATGACCATCAGTTGTGGGAAACGACCATGAATCCAGAACACCGTCTAATGGCGCGAGTTTCTGTCGATGACGCAGCAGAAGCTGATAAGATTTTTGATATGCTGATGGGAGATCGTGTAGAGCCTCGTCGTGACTTTATCGAAAAAAATGCAGTATATAGCACACTTGATGTCTAATAAGTTAGAAAAAGCAACCATTACAAATGAATTTGTGATATAATCAATATGTTTGCTTTTTAGTAAAAGAATGAAGGAGTTTTATATGTCTAATGGACTGATTATTCTCATTATTGTAGTAGCAGCACTATTAATTTTAGGCTATTTTACTGCTATCTATATGAGAAAACGAAATGAAGCGAAGCTTCGAAGTTTGGAGGAGAAAAAAGAGGAGCTTTACAATCTTCCCGTGAATGATGAAGTGGAAGAAGTTAAAAATTTACATTTGATTGGGCAAAGTCAAGTAACTTTCCGTGAATGGAATCAAAAATGGGTAGATCTCTCTTTAAATTCATTTGCTGATATTGAGAACAATCTCTTTGAGGCAGAGGGCTACAATAATTCTTTCCGTTTCCTCAAAGCCAAGCATGCGATCGAAAACATTGAAAGCCAAATTGATTTAATCAGTGAAGATATTCATGCGATTCGTCAAGCTTTAGAAGATCTTAAAAAACAAGAATCTAAAAATAGCGGACGGGTTTTACATGCCCTAGATCTATTTGAAAATTTGCAGCATACTGTGGCTAGCAATCCTGACGCTTATGGACGAGCTCTTGCAGAAATTCAGAAGCAAATGGAAAATATTGAGTCTGATTTCTCTCAATTTGTTACTCTCAATTCTTCAGGGGATCCTGTGGAAGCGGCAGAAATCTTAGACAAAACAGAAGATCGTATCTTAGCATTGACACAGATCGTCGAAAAAGTTCCAGCAATTGTAGAAGACTTGACTGAGAAATTACCAGATCAATTAGAAGATTTGGAGTCTGGCTACCGCAAATTATTGGAAACCAATTATCATTTTATTGAGACTGACTTAGAGGCGCGTTTCCAACAACTTCGTGCTAGTTTGAAACGAAATGAAGAAAATCTTGTGGCTTTGGAGTTGGATAATGCCTTGTATGAGAATGAACAAATTCAAGAGGAAATCGATGCTCTGTATGCCATCTTTACTCGAGAGATTGAGGCTCATAAAGTCGTTGAGAAGTTGGTGAACTACCTTCCTGACTATTTAGAACACACTAAAGAGAATAACCAACAGCTTCAAAGCGAAATGGAACGTTTATCACATTCCTTCTTGCTGCCAGAGCCTGAAATAAATCATATCAAGGATTTGAAATCTGAATTATCTGCTCAAGAAGCAGTGGTTCACTCTTCACTTGAAGATACAGCTGAAATGAAGAAACCTTTCTCATTGGTTAGAGAAGAGTTGGAAGCTATTCAAGACCGATTGAAAGAAATCGAAGATGAACAGATTGAACTTGGTGAGCAACTAGAAAAGATCGAAAAAGACGATGTCAATGCCCGTCAAAAAGTTACGATTTACGCCAATAAATTGCATACGATTAAGCGATTTATGGAAAAACGTAATTTACCGGGTATTCCAGAGTCCTTCTTAACAATTTTCTTTGGAGCAAGTGACTATATTGAGGAGCTGGCTAGAGAGTTGGAAGCAACTCGTGTGAATATCGAATCTGTTAACCGCTGGTTAGAGATTCTGGCAAATACAATGAATGAATTAGAAGAAGAGACATATCGCATCGTTCGAAATTCTACCTTAACAGAGCAGTTGCTACAATACTCTAACCGTTATCGTTCCTTCGATGATAATGTGCAGGCAGCCTTCAATGAATCCCTTCATGCCTTTGAAGTTGAATTTGACTATGCAAAATCTTTGGAAATTATTTCAAAAGCCTTGGATATTGTTGAGCCTGGAGTTTCAGCTCGTTTTATCAATTCATATGAAAAAACACGCGAAAATATTCGCTTCTAAGAAAGTTCCTTCGGGAACTTTTTTCTTTGCGATCTTGCTTGTTTTGCGATTAAAAATCCTGTATAATACAACAAATCACAGAAAATATGAGGTGAGTAGATGAGTCAGGTCACAGGTTTATTGGTTATGGATGTAGATAGCACTCTTATTATGGAAGAGGGCATTGATTTGCTGGGCGAGGAAGCTGGAGTTGGGCAGCAAGTGGCTGCTATCACTGAGCGAGCTATGCGCGGGGAATTAGATTTCGAGGCTGCGTTACGGGAGAGGGTTTCACTTTTGGCGGGACTTCCGGAAACTATCTTTTCTCAAATAGCTGATAAGATTCATTTCACGCCTGGTGCTAAAAAATTAGTAGATGAGCTGCATGCGCGTGGCTACAAGGTTGGCTTGGTTTCAGGTGGTTTTCATGAAACGGTGGATAGACTGGCTGAAGAGCTAGGAATTGACTATGTAAAGGCCAATCGCTTAGAAATCAAGAATGGCTTGCTTACAGGTCATGTGTTGGGAGACATTGTTAGCAAAGATACTAAAGTTCAGATGCTGAAAGAATGGGCTCAAGAAAACAATTTGGAATTAAATCAAACCATTGCTATGGGGGATGGCGCCAATGATTTGCCCATGATTCAAACGGCAGGTATTGGAATTGCTTTTAATGCCAAGCCAATTGTAAGAGAGCAAGCGCCCTATCAAATCAATGTTTATGATCTCTATCAAGTAATGGATATTTTAGATGGGAAGGAAAAATAGGAGGCATGATGCATATCTTGTTAGCACCAGATTCTTTTAAGGAAAGTTTGTCTGCTGTTCAAGTAGCAGAAGCCTTGAAAGAAGGTTTTTCCCAAGCATTGCCAGAGGCGACTTTTGACTTGCTGCCTATTGGAGATGGCGGCGAAGGGACTGTGGCTGCCTTGATTTCTGCTATGAAGCTAAAAGAGTTTCGTTATTGGGTAACTGGACCTTTCGGCCAGCCAGTCGAAATGAAATATGCAAGACAAGACCAGCTCGCTCTCTTTGAAATGGCAGATTTAGTGGGACTGGCTTTAATTCCTAAGGAAAAACGCAATCCTCTAGGATTGGAAACTAGAGGTCTGGGGGAGCTGATTCGTCATTTGGCTGAAAATGGAGTCAGGAAGATTCTAGTCGGTGTTGGCGGCTCGGCAACGAATGATGGTGGAATCGGTATGGCAGCTGGTCTGGGCTATGACTTTTTTGATGAAAACAATCATCGACTGCGACCTGTCGGTTCCTCTCTAGGGAGAGTTGCCCGAATTTCTGCGGAACGTGTTCCAACTTTCCTGAATAATATTGACATCGAAATTTTGACAGATGTGTCCAATCCTTTATGTGGACAGCAGGGAGCGACTCAGGTCTTTGGACGACAGAAAGGCTTGTCTGAATGGCTTCTTTCATCTGTCGATCAGGAAATGAGGGAGTTCTATAAACTGACCAATCCGCAGATTTTCACCCAAGCTGGTGCTGGTGCAGGAGGGGGCATGGCAGCGGGACTAGTCACATTTGCCAAGGGGAAAGTCGTGTCAGGAATTGATACCTGCCTGGATTTGCTGGATTTTGACAGTAGGGTTAAAGAAGCGGACTTGGTTGTTGTTGGTGAGGGGCGCATGGATAAGCAGTCTTTGGCGGGAAAGGCTCCAGTTGGGGTAGCAAGGCGGACACCAAAAGAGATTCCTGTTCTTGCGATTTGTGGCAGTTTAGCTGATGATTTGCCTCCATTTCCTAGGGAGAATATCCATGCAGCTTTTCCCATTATCTCGCAAGTGGTGGATTTGGACGTAACCTTAGCTCAAGCGAGGGAAAATATGGTTCGTACAGCTCGCAATATTGGCAACCTATTAGCCATCAAAAAAAGAGAGTGGGATAGAAATCGGTAATTCGTTAGAATTCGATTTCGTCGTCCCACCTCCGCACAGTTGAGCAGGGCTGTAAAAGCTGATGAAATCAGCGTAGTAGAGCCCGCTCAACCACTGCGTCTTGCTCGACAATCCAAAGACAATTAAGAGGCTAGGACTTTTGTCCCAGCCTCTTTTTCAGTAAATATTCGATCTCTTTGACAATTAAGCTGTTTGCAAATTCAAATAGATCGCAGGAAAGGTCTCCGTGGTCATTGACCAAAATTGTCAGAATCCGACTTTGCTCGGAATTGCTGTGATAGTATTGGCAACTAAACTGTGTGGAACTATTCTGATAGGCCTCCTGTATCCTGTGGAGGTAGGCTTCTTTTCCCTGAATGATTTCTGGGGATTCTCCATGCAGCTCCCAGACGACATGCTCGTTTAAAAAAGTTTGATAAATGTCCCAATTACGCTGATTTTCCGCCTCGAAAAAGGTAAATAATTTCTCTAAATTTGTCATTTATGAAACATTTTTTTCCAAAGGGAGGTCTTCTTGAGGGGAGATGGTTTACTATCTGCTGGGTGGAGGACATCGGAAAATTGCTTGCTCAAGTCCTTTTCTTCAACGGTCACAGGACGATCACTATGGATAACCAAACCGAAAGGAGAGGATTGGCAAAAGGCGGAGACAATGGCGGCCTCGCAGCCTAAGTCTTTGGCGGTTTTTAGGTAAAAAACCTGCTGGCTGGATATGACTTCAGGCGATATTTTGACTGTGACGGGCTGGTAGCTTTCAGTGATCTTCTCAACTATTTCTTTAAAATGCTGTTTTAGAAGCGAAGAATTGGCATCCGAAATAGAGCAGTAAGCAATCACCCGCTCTTCAAAAGTTTCCAGAAATTTGCGCTGTTCATCAGGATTGAGCTTAGCATTTCCCTGAGATTTTTCCATGATAATATTATTTAGATCTGTCATATTTCTAGTATATCATAAATAAAGGATTTCTGATTTTCAAACCATTAAGAAAAAGATAGGATGTAACCGATTGCATTTCAAAATTTGTGATTTTTCACGCAAAGGCACTGTTTTTCCTTGAAAAAAAAGCGCTTTTGAGGTATCATAGACTAGTAAATAATTTTAAACAATAAGGAGAGTCAAAATGTCAATTATTACTGATGTTTACGCTCGCGAAGTCCTCGACTCACGCGGTAACCCAACACTTGAAGTAGAAGTTTATACTGAATCAGGTGCTTTCGGACGTGGTATGGTTCCTTCAGGAGCTTCTACTGGTGAACACGAAGCAGTTGAACTTCGTGATGGTGACAAATCTCGTTACGGCGGTCTTGGTACACAAAAAGCAGTTGACAACGTGAACAACGTTATCGCTGAAGCTATTATCGGTTACGATGTACGTGACCAACAAGCTATCGACCGTGCAATGATCGCTTTGGACGGTACTCCAAACAAAGGTAAATTGGGTGCGAACGCAATCCTTGGTGTGTCTATCGCTGTAGCTCGTGCTGCTGCTGACTACCTTGAAATCCCACTTTACAGCTACCTTGGTGGCTTCAACACTAAAGTTCTTCCAACTCCAATGATGAACATCATCAATGGTGGTTCTCACTCAGACGCTCCAATCGCTTTCCAAGAATTCATGATCGTACCTGCTGGTGCACCATCATTCAAAGAAGCTCTTCGTTGGGGTGCTGAAATCTTCCACGCTCTTAAGAAAATCCTTAAATCTCGTGGTTTGGAAACTGCTGTTGGTGACGAAGGTGGATTTGCTCCTCGTTTCGAAGGAACTGAAGATGGCGTAGAAACTATCATTGCTGCTATCGAAGCTGCTGGTTATGTTCCAGGTAAAGACGTATTTATCGGATTTGACTGTGCATCATCAGAATTCTACGATAAAGAACGTAAAGTTTACGACTACACTAAATTCGAAGGTGAAGGAGCTGCTGTACGTACTGCTGCAGAACAAATCGACTACCTTGAAGAATTGGTAAACAAATACCCAATCATCACTATCGAAGATGGTATGGACGAAAACGACTGGGATGGTTGGAAAGCTCTTACTGAACGTCTTGGTGGTAAAGTTCAATTGGTTGGTGACGACTTCTTCGTAACAAACACTTCTTACCTTGAAAAAGGTATTGCAGAAGGCGCAGCTAACTCAATCCTTATCAAAGTTAACCAAATCGGTACTCTTACTGAAACATTCGACGCTATTGAAATGGCGAAAGAAGCTGGTTACACTGCTGTTGTATCACACCGTTCAGGTGAAACTGAAGATTCAACAATCGCTGACATCGCAGTTGCAACTAACGCAGGACAAATCAAGACTGGTTCACTTTCACGTACAGACCGTATTGCTAAATACAACCAATTGCTTCGTATTGAAGATCAACTTGGTGAAGTTGCTGAATACCGTGGTTTGAAATCATTCTACAACTTGAAAAAATAATTCATTCTAATGGAATGAAGCAAATCCCTTGAGGTTAACTCAAGGGATTTTTAATAAATAGGGGGAGATTTTTGGGATGTTTTATTTCATTTTGTATATCCTAAGCAGAGAGTGGCTAGCTCTTACTGTTTTATTTATAGGCCTCTTTTTGGCTTATAAACGCAAATCATGCTCTCTGGCACTTTTGGCAGTTCTTTTATTTCTTACAATCACCAGTATATTCTGGTATCCTCAGTTCAGCCCATGGTTTGCTTTTCCCTTTTTATTTCTCGCTTTCTATTTATTGGTAAAAAGATATAGGTGGGTTCTTTATCCCGCTCTTGCTCTAGGAGCATTGTTAGTGGCATTTTCTCCTATTCTTGGGATATTTTTTACGGTTTATGTTCCGGTGAACCATTATGCCTATCTTGAGGAAAAAGGGCAGACAGTAGTGGTTCGGGAAGATTACTATGGAGCATTTTTTAGTGAAAGCGATATAGAAATCACGACCTATGTAAATGGTCAACTCCCTCTTGTCAATAAGATAGCTTATAAAAGAGTTCCTTTACATGATTTTAATAAGGACAAAGATGTCGATAAGGATGTTTTTCTTGCTCAACCCTTGACAAGGGAGCGATTGGAAGAATTACATGATTTTATGAATCGGAAATAGACTAAATGAGGCTCGCTGAATCAAAATAGCTGTTGGATCAGACATCCAACAGCTATTTTTGAATGAGATTTTAGAAAAGAGACTTAACTTTGTTGATGACGTCGTTGAGCCCTTTTGAATTTGCTACTAAATCTTTTGCCTTATCTAAGTATTCGCCTAGCTCATCTTTGTGGTCTTCGACAAACTTCTTAGCTGCATCAAAATCTTTCTTTTCGATCAATTCTTTTACTTGATTAAACAATTCTACTGGATTCATCTTGGATGCTCCTTTGATATTTTCTTTTGATCATTGGAAGGTCACGCAGACAGCTTCTGGCACATAGAAATCATGAGAAATTTCTGTTAATCGGCCTGTTTCAGGATCGCGTTTGAAGACAGTTGCGTTGTCCGAATCTTGGTGGACAGAGATGAGGTAGTTTTGGTCAGGTGTAATATTGAAATCGCGTGGATTTTTACCCTTTGTTGGCGTGATTTCAACAAGCTGTAGACTTCCATCAGCCAGAATTTGATAAACAGCTATTGAGTCATGGCCACGGTTAGAGCCATAGAGGAATTTCCCGTCAGCAGAGATACGGATGGCTGCCGTTCCGTTAAAATCTTCAAATCCTTCTGGGAGAGTTGAGACGGTCTGCAGGTGTTCAAACTGACCAACGCCATCATAAATCAATACTTCGATAGTAGAATTTAGTTCGCAGATAAGGTAAGCAATCTTATAGTGGTTATGAAAGACAATGTGGCGTGCCCCGGCTCCAGCAGCACATGTGTAGGTGGCCAATTTGTTCAGTTGTCCGTCTTCCGTCACATCGTAGGTAGTGACTTGATCTGTTCCGAGGTCACAAGTAATCAGATATTGATCGGGAGTCAAGTCAGCATAGTGGACATGGGCAGAGGCTTGATTGGCGTGAGGTCCTTGCCCGACATGGGTGTCTGAATCAGCCAGTTTTAGACTGCCATCTTCTTGTTGCTTGTAGACCAGCACTTGTCCCTTGTGGTAGTTGGCCCCGTAGACAAGTCCTCTTTCGTTATCTACAGCAACATAGCAAAGCGGTGCGCCTTCTTCAACCACATGATTGAGAAGCTGTCTCTTTTGGTCATAGGATGCAATCCCGCCTTGTCCGTCTTTGGCACCAACGGTGTACAGATGACCAGCTTGGTCAAAGGCTAGATAAGTAGGGCTTGGTTCTTCGGCTACTAATTCTAAGTTTGAGAGTTGTCCCTTTTCAGTGTCAAACTCTGCCTTGTAAATTCCTTGGGAATCTCGTCGGGTGTATGTTCCAAAATAAACTGTTTGAGTCATGTTTCCACCTCATTTTTTAAAATCAATCTATTATACCATAAAACGACTTAAGAAGCTGTTTGGATAGGAAAAGTCCTGTGTTTAGAGGAGAATTCAAAATTTTATCAAAAAATAGATAAAAAACAGATGGTGGGTAGGAAGGGGATAGACCACTTTGATAGAATGGAATTGTTCAAAAAAACAAATACGATCAGGAAAGCTCAAAATTCCTGTTTTCTAAAACAAAGGAGAAATCAAATGAACGTAAAAAAATTCGCTATGCTTGTAACTCTTATCGGAATGTCTGTCTTCTTCCTAGCTGCATGTGGCTCTAAGAATGCTGACAATAAAGAAATTAGTGATGGGAAAAAAGTAGATTTTAAGAAAGATGCTGTTGATCAAAAAACGAAAACAGTAGACGGCAAGGAAGTGACAGAGTATACCATGCCGGACGGAAACGTGATTCAAATCCCTGCGGATGGAGAAGAATTACCAACAGATGAATCTGAATCAACTGATAAATAAAAGTTATAACTTGTAGGTTGGAGGCAATATGTTTCAAATAAAAAAAATGAATCGTAAAACCATTCTATTGGGAAGCACGGTCATTCTTGCTTGTGCAGGGCTGGGAGGCTATGTACTTCTTCATCAGGTTAATCAACAACAAGCCATGAAAATGGTCGATAATAAGATTGATTCACTGACGGTCCAAGATGCTGTTAATAACAGTAAAAAAACAAGCCTAGTTTTATCTGGAGAAGTAGTTGCTAACAATAGTAGTAAGGTCAAGATTGACCCATCAAAAGGTGAAGTTAAGGAAGTATTCGTCAAAAATGGCGATACTGTTACACAAGGACAGCCTCTCTTTTCCTATGTGACATCTCAGGAATTGACAGCCCAGTCTGCTCAGTATGATGCTCAAGCTAAGGCCAATAGCATTACGGCCGCTCAAACTAGCGCATCTATCAAATGGGAAACCTATAACCGAAAGCTGGCTAATCTCAATACTCTTAAGAATAAATACAATTCTAGTAAGGATGAGTCTTTGTTAGATCAGATAAAATCTGCTGAAGACGAAGTTGCTCAAGCGCTAAGTGACGCTAAGACTGCTGACAATGAAGTAACGAACGCTCAGATTGAGGCCGAAAAGGCTCAGGTGACAGCTCAGACGGAATCAGACCGTATGAAATATGATACCGTGACGGCTGATACAGCGGGAACCATTACGTCGATGAACGAAGACTTGCCAACTCAGTCCAAGGCTAAAAAGGAAGAAGAAACCTTTATCGAAATCATGGACAAGTCCAAAACTTTGATCAAAGGGAGCGTTAGTGAATTTGACCGTGAGAAGCTGAGCGTGGGCCAGAGAGTAGATGTTGTGGACCGTAAGGATCCTAAGAAACGCTGGAGTGGTACCGTGACGCAAGTTGGCACCTTGACAACTGCAAATACTGGAAATAGCAATGGTGGAAATAAACAACAGGAAAATCCCAACCAAGGCAAGTATCCTTATACTGTCGAGCTGGACCAAGGCGGTGAAATGCCACTTGTAGGCTCCCATTCTTATGTCAATGTCGTAGAAAATGCTCCTGAGGCAGGCAAGGTAGTCGTCAACAAGGCCTATACTTTCAGTAAAAATGGTAAGACCTATGTCTGGAAGGTAGAGGGTAAAAAGGTAAAAATGAAGGAAGTTAAGACCAAGAAAGTTTCTGACCGTTTGGTAGAGATTACAGAAGGTCTGACTATGAAGGATACCATTTCGACGCCTAGAGAAGGCATGAAAGACGGGATGGAGGTAGGACAGAATGTTAAAGCTTAAGAACATCCACAAATCTTATCAACAGGGCAGTCAGGAATTTCCGATTTTGAAAGGAATTGATTTGCATGTGAAAGAGGGGGATTTTCTAGCGATTATGGGGCCGTCTGGATCAGGTAAGTCCACTTTGATGAACATTATCGGCTGTTTGGACAAGGCTAGCGCAGGTTCTTATCATATCGAAGGGACTGACGTCTCTGACCTGTCCGACAACCAACTATCCGATTTGCGTAATCAGAAGATTGGCTTTGTTTTCCAGAATTTCAACCTCATGCCTAAGCTGACAGCCTGTCAAAATGTTGAACTGCCTCTTACCTACATGAAAGTTCCTAAAAAAGAGAGACGCGAGCGCGCTTTGGAAATGCTGCGTTTGGTCGGTTTGGAAGAAAGAAGTGACTTCAAGCCTATGGAGCTGTCCGGTGGTCAAAAGCAACGGGTGGCCATTGCGCGTGCCTTGGTAACCAATCCCAGCTTTATTCTGGGAGACGAGCCGACTGGAGCGCTGGATACCAAGACCAGTGTTCAGATCATGGAGTTGTTCAAGCAGTTTAACGAACAAGGCAAAACCATTGTCATCATTACCCACGAGCCGGAAGTGGCTCAGCTTTGCAAGCAAACGGTTGTCTTGCGGGACGGTAATATAGAGACTCGGGCATTAGGATAGAAGGGGGCTATATGGAAGATATTTTTGTAGCTCTAAACTCCATCCTGTCCCACAAAATGCGCTCTATGCTGACCATGCTGGGGATTATCATCGGGATTGGCGCTATTATTGCTATCTTTTCCATCATTGAAGGAAATACAGAAAATACCAAGCGTCAGCTGATCGGTGGTAGCAATAATACCATCAAAGTCGTCTACGACAAGAAAAGCGCCATCGATCCCTCTATTCCAGAGAAATCCCAAGCGCAGAAGCCTTCCTACATTCCCTTCATGGGAGAGGATGTCTTGTCCAAAATCAAGGAAATTCCTGGAGTTAAAAATGCTTTGATGACCTATGGGGCGGACGAAAAGATTTACTATCTCAGTCAAAAGTCATCTAGCAAGGTTCAGGCGGTTTCCCAGTCGGTAGCTGACATTAAGCAGCAACGCCTGTTGGAAGGGGAGGGCTTTGACTCTGAAGCCTTCAAAAATCAAGAGCAAGTAACTTATCTAGAGAAGTCTCTTTATGATACTCTTTTTCCTAAGGGAGACGGCATCGGTAAGTACGTAGAAGTCAAGGGCAATCCTTTTAAAGTTATTGGCGTTTTTGAGTCGACTGAGCAGAGTGGCTTAACCTCTGGTTCGGAAAAGGTGGCCTATATTCCTCTGCAACAATGGCATCGGATTTTTGATACCATCAATGTCAGTCCAGAAGTCACCGTTCAGACCCACAAGGCCGATGATTTGAAGAAGGTGGCCAAGAAGGTCAGTGATTATCTCAATCAGCAGATGCCTCAGTCAGACTATATGTTTGGTGTGCTGAATCTGCAAGAATTTGAACGTCAATTGGATAACCTTAACCAGTCTAACTTTGTCTTGCTAGCGGGTATTGCCAGCATCTCCCTTTTAGTCGGAGGTATCGGTGTTATGAATATCATGCTGGTATCAGTGACAGAGCGGACACGTGAAATCGGGATTAAAAAGGCTCTGGGAGCTCGACGAAAGATCATTCTCAAGCAATTCCTGATTGAAGCAGTCATCCTGACTCTGATGGGAGGTATCATTGGCGTGGTAGCAGGTATCGCCTCTGGCTTCGCTATTACCCAGTCTTTGGCCTATCCTTATATTTTATCCCTCTTTTCAGTCTTTGTAAGTTTGCTCTTTTGTTGTATAATAGGAGTAGTATTTGGGCTCTTGCCGGCTGTGAAAGCATCCAAGCTGGATCCAATTGAAGCCCTGCGATTTGAATAAATAAAGGAGAATCAAGCATATATGCACAAGATTTTAGTAGTGGAAGACGATACTACGATCAATCAAGTCATTTGTGAATTTTTAAAAGAAAGTAACTATGCAGTTACACCAGTCTTTGATGGAGGCGAGGCTTTGCTTCAATTTGAAGCAGAGTCTTTTGACTTAGTTATTTTGGACATGATGTTACCAACCATGAGTGGGCTGGATGTCCTAAAGGAAATTCGCAAGACTTCTCAGATTCCAGTCATGATCCTGACGGCGCTAGATGATGAGTACACTCAGCTAGTCAGCTTTAACCACCTCATCAGTGACTATGTGACCAAGCCTTTCTCACCACTAATCTTAGTCAAACGGATTGAGAATATTCTGCGACGAAATACAGTTGCTTCAGAGATTACTGTTGGTGATTTGACTGTCTCTATCGATGATTGTACCGTTTACTGGCAGGAAGAAAAGATGCCTCTGACTAAGAAAGAGTATGAGATCTTGCAGGCTCTAGCCAAGAGAAAGGATCATTTAGTAACCCGTGATCAGCTCATGAATACCATCTGGGGCTACAGTGAGCTAGACAGTCGGGTGCTGGATAATCATATCAAGAACATTCGTAAGAAAATTCCAGGTATCCCTCTAAAAACCATCACAGGTATGGGCTATCAGCTTGGAGGAGAGGACACGTGAAGATTGTCAAAAAGAACTTCCTCTTGACGACTTTCATCATCTTTGTCGTTGTGACAATCGTTCTATCCACTCTCTATTTTGCCATGCCGGTTTATTACCAGCAGGTCAAGGGGGGAGAAGCCCAGCGTGAGTTTGCTCAGGTAGCCAAGCAGGTCAAGGGAAAGTCTAGCCAAGAAATCAGTGAGCTTTTGAGCAATTATAGCAAAAAAAGCAATCAGATCTGGTTCACCTTGCTGGCGAAAGACAATACGATTCTTTACCCAGCACTTGAAACGAATGGAGAAAGCTCTCTCCAGCTGACGATTGTTCCGACCATTGCCAATAGTAACTATGAAAGCAAGACTCTGTCAGAAAGTTTTCGGACGTCGGACGGCAAAGAAGTAGTCCTGCGAGGGGAATATTCTCTGCAACCCGTTTCGGATGCCAGTCGGATCTTGCTTAATCTCTATCCTTTTGTATTATTTTTGTCGTTGAGTCTGGGAGGGCTTGCTGCCTATCTCTATAGTCGGACCTCCAGTCAGCGAATTAAGGATATCTCCTCTAGCACTCGGCAAATGACGAGTCTGCTTCCAGATGTTTCCTGTCAGGTGAAAGGGCATGATGAAATTGCCGATCTAGCTCAGGATATCAATCACTTATATGCCAACCTCCTAGCAAGTATGGAAGCTCTGCGATTAGAAAATGAGAAAGTCGCAGAAAGTGAGCGCGAAAAGGCAGAATTTCTCCGAATGACTTCCCATGAACTCAAGACACCCATCACCAGCATGATGGGAATGATTGACGGGATGATTTATGGAGTGGGTGATTTTAAAGATCGGGACAAATACCTGCAGAAGTGCCGCAAAATATTGGAAGAACAATCAGGTCTAGTTCAGTCTATCCTAGCCATTTCAAAGCTAGAAATGACCATGGAGACAGAGCGAGAAATCTTCTCTCTCAAAGAGCTGCTTGAAGCAAATATCAGTACCTACAAGGTTCTGGCTGACCTCAAGCATTATCAATTTAATGTCCAACTTACAGAAACGAAAGTTCGAGGAAATAAGACCTATTTACTGAAAGCTATAAAGAATCTGATTGACAATGCCTTCCATTATACAGTAGAAGGCGGAGAAATCTTGGTTCGTTTAGAAGATGGGCTATTAATTGTAGAAAATGAAGCAGAGCGAGTGCTGGATGATTCACAGATCCAGCAGATTTTCCAGCCATTTTATCGCCCAGACTACAGTCGCAATCGTAAGGATGGTGGTACAGGACTGGGACTCTTTATCGTGCAGCAAATTTTAGAAAAGCACCATTTTACTTATCGCTTTGAAGCCGTTGAGAATAAATGGATGCGCTTCACGATTTTTTTACCTCAAATGGAACAGATATGAGGCTGGGACAAAAGTCCTAGTCTCTTAATTGTCTTTGGATTGTCGAGCAAGACGCAGTGGTTGAGTGGGCTCTATTACGCTTATTTCATCAGCTTTTATAGCCCTACTCAACTGTGCGGAGGTGGGACGACGAAATCGAATTCTAACGAATTACCGATTTCTGTCCCAATCTCATTTTTGCTTGGATTTTTATAGGATAAATGTTTGAAAAGCACTTTTATTCAAGTTTTGTTTTAAATTTAAAAGAAAAGTGCGAAAAACGCTTACAATATCACAAAATAATTGACTATTACCTTTATTAGGAGTAAACTAATGGGGTACATTTAAAAAAATAAAAGGAGAATTCATCATGAATTTAACATTTCTAGGACTTTGTATTGCCTGCTTTGGCGTCTCATTAGCTGAAGGTTTGATTATGAGCAATCTGTTTAAAGCAGCTTCACGTCAGCCAGAAATGGTTGACCAATTAAGAAGCTTGCTCATCATGGGTGTCGCTTTTGTTGAAGGTACTTTCTTCGTTACTTTGGTTATGTCTTTCATTATCAAATAGTTTTTTCTATTTTAGAAAAGGGGGTGTCAAACCTTGGAAGAGAGTCTTAATCCGACTATTCAGCTAGGCCCAATATCCTTTGATTTGACCCTGCTTGCTATGTCACTTGTGACCGTTTTGATGGTCTTTGGCTTTATCTACTGGGGCAGTAGAAAAATGTCCATCCGACCAAAAGGAAAGCAAAACTTACTTGAGTACGTCTATGATTTTGTCATTGGCTTTACTAAAGAAAATATTGGGGAACACTACATCAAAGATTATTCTTTGTTTATGTTTGCCTTGTTTCTTTTTATTGCAGTTGCCAATAATATCGGTTTGATGGCTAAAATTCAAACCACCAATGGCTACAATCTCTGGACCTCACCGACGGCAAATTTGGGCTATGACCTAGCCTTGTCCTTTATCATTACATTGATTAGTCATGTGGAAGGAATCCGTCGTCGTGGTTTTAAAGATTACTTAAAAGCTTTTGCAACACCTGGATTTATGACTCCAATGAATATCTTGGAAGAATTTACCAATTTTGCCTCCTTAGCTCTGCGGATTTTCGGAAATATCTTTGCAGGGGAAGTTTTGGCTGGCTTGTTGCTTACCTTGTCACAACAAGCATTTTATTGGTATCCAGCTGCTTTCCTAGGTAGTATGTTATGGACAGCCTTCTCGATATTTATTTCATGTATCCAGGCCTATGTCTTTACCATGCTGTCTTCGATGTATATCGGTAAGAAAATAAACGGTGAAGAATAGTAAGTAGAAAGGAAGAAAAGGAATGCACGTAACTATCGGTGCCATTATTGGTGACTTTATTCTCATCGCTGGTTCCTTCCTTTTATTAATTTTTTTAGTAAAGAAGTTTGCCTGGAGCAATATTACCAGTATCTTAGAAGAACGTTCTAAAAAGATTACGGATGATATTGACGGGGCTGAGTCAGCCCGTAAAAAGGCTGAGGAACTTGCGCAAAAACGTGAGAATGAATTAGCAGGAAGTCGTCAGGAAGCAACGACGATTATCGAACATGCTAAGGAAACAGCTGAAAAAAATAAGGCTGGAATTTTAGCGGATGCAGCTGAAGAAGCTGGACGTTTGAAAGCAAAAGCCAATCAGGAAATTGCTCAAAGCAAGGCAGAAGCCTTGAATAGCATTAAAGACGATGTGGCTGACCTAACAATAAGTCTTGCAAGTAAGATCTTGAGCCAGCAGCTTGATACAAAAGCACACAGTGAGCTTATTGATCGTTATATTGATAAATTAGGAGATGCTTAATGGACAAAAAGCACTATGCGGTAATTGAAAAATATACCTTGCCTTTTGTTCAATTAGTATTTGAAAAAGGTCAGCAACAAGATGTTTTTGAAAAACTAAGCCAAATTAAGGCTGTGTTTGAAGAAACAAATCTTGCTGACTTTTTATCACATATTGGCGTTGATGAGGGAGAGAAGGAGAAGGCTCTTCGACTTTTTCAAAACTCAGATTCACAGCTGATTGATAACTTTATCGAAGTCGTTATTCTCAATCATCGAGCAGATTTGTTCTACGATATGTTGGTAGAAATTCAGCATCAGATTGAGAAACAAAGCAATGAATTTGAAGTGACGGTTAAATCTGTTCAAGCATTGACAGACAGTCAAAAAGAAAGATTGAAACCAATGATCGAGCAAAAAATGGGCCTCAAGGTTCGCTCGCTCAAGCAGGAATTAGATGCTGGCCTGATCGGTGGCTTCGTCATTTCAGCCAATAATAAGACAATTGATGCAAGTATAAAACGTCAATTACAACTCGTAAAAGAAAATTTGAAATAGAAAGTGGTGTGAATTTTGGCGATTAACGCACAAGAAATCAGCGCTTTAATTAAGCAACAAATTGAAAATTTCCAGCCAAATTTTGACGTCACAGAAACTGGGGTCGTCACTTATATTGGTGATGGAATTGCTCGTGCCCACGGTCTTGATAATGCCATGAGTGGCGAGCTCTTGATTTTTGAAAATGGTTCTTATGGTATGGCCCAAAACTTGGAGTCAACCGATGTCGGAATCATTATCTTGGGTGATTTTACAGATATTCGTGAGGGCGATACGATTCGTCGTACGGGTAAAATCATGGAAGTTCCTGTTGGAGATGCTTTGATTGGTCGTGTCGTAGATCCACTCGGTCGTCCTGTTGACGGCTTGGGTGAGCTTGCTACAACTAAAACACGCCCTGTAGAAGCACCAGCTCCAGGAGTTATGCAACGGAAGTCTGTGTCAGAACCATTGCAAACAGGTTTGAAAGCTATTGATGCCCTTGTACCAATTGGTCGTGGTCAGCGGGAATTGATTATCGGTGACCGTCAGACTGGTAAAACTAGTATTGCCATCGATGCGATCCTCAACCAAAAAGGGCAGGATATGATCTGTATCTATGTTGCCATTGGTCAAAAGGAATCTACTGTCCGTACACAGGTGGAAACTCTTCGCCAGTATGGAGCCTTGGATTATACTATCGTGGTAACAGCATCAGCTTCACAACCATCTCCATTGCTTTTCTTGGCTCCTTATGCCGGTGTAGCAATGGCTGAAGAATTTATGTACAATGGCAAACACGTTCTCATCGTTTATGATGATTTGTCTAAACAAGCGGTAGCTTATCGTGAGCTTTCCCTCTTGCTTCGTCGTCCGCCAGGTCGTGAAGCCTTCCCAGGGGATGTTTTCTACCTTCACAGCCGTCTGCTTGAGCGTTCAGCTAAGGTTTCTGATGAGCTAGGTGGTGGCTCAATCACAGCCCTACCATTTATCGAGACACAAGCAGGAGATATCTCAGCCTATATCGCGACCAACGTGATTTCAATTACGGATGGACAAATCTTCCTTGGAGATGGTCTCTTTAATGCAGGTATTCGTCCAGCTATTGATGCGGGTTCATCTGTATCTCGGGTAGGTGGGTCTGCACAAATCAAGGCCATGAAGAAGGTTGCAGGAACCCTGCGTATTGACCTTGCTTCATATCGTGAGTTAGAAGCCTTTACCAAATTTGGTAGTGACCTCGATGCAGCAACTCAGGCTAAGTTGAACCGTGGACGCCGTACGGTAGAAGTATTGAAACAGCCAGTTCATGAGCCACTGCCAGTTGAAAAACAAGTTGTGATCCTTTATGCACTGACTCACGGCTTCCTTGATACAGTACCAGTGGATGAGATTCTTCAGTTTGAAGCAGAGCTTTTCGCTTACTTTGATGCTCATCATGAAGACATTTATGAAACCATTCGTCAGACAAAAGATTTGCCGAGCGAAGAAGTGCTGGACGCCGCTATTACTGAATTTATTAATCAGTCTAACTTCAAATAAGAATAGAGGTGTCAGATGGCAGTTTCATTAAATGATATCAAAAATAAAATTGCATCCACAAAAAACACCAGTCAAATCACTAATGCGATGCAGATGGTTTCTGCATCTAAGTTAGGAAAGTCCGAAGAAGCAGCAAAAAACTTCCAGGTTTATGCTTCTAAGGTTCGAAAACTCTTGACCGACCTTTTGCATGGACATGAGGAAGAAAATGTTAGCCATCATCCACTGCTAAAGAGCAGACCAGTTCAGAAAACGGCTTATATCGTCATTACGTCTGATCGTGGTTTGGTCGGTGGCTACAACGCAACCATCCTCAAATCCATGATGGAATTGATTTCGGAATACCACGAAAAAGATGACTATGTCATTATTTCGATCGGAGGAATGGGAGCGGATTTCTTCCGCGCACGAGGTATTCAACCGATTTATGAATTGCGCGGTTTAGCCAATCATCCGAGTTTTGATGAAGTTCGGAAAATCATTTCCAAGACCATTGAAATGTATCAGAATGAGCTTTTTGATGAACTTTATGTGTGCTATAACCACCATGTCAACAGTTTGACCAGTCAGATGCGGGTAGAGCAGATGTTGCCAATCGTCGACTTGGATCCTAGTGAAGCGGATGAGAACTATATCCTCAATCTAGAATTAGAATCCAGCCGAAACGCGATTTTAGATCAGCTCTTGCCTCAGTTTGCTGAAAGTATGATTTACGGAGCCATTATTGACGCAAAAACTGCTGAAAATGCTGCTGGTATGACAGCCATGCAGACAGCAACGGATAACGCTAAAAAAGTTATCAATGATTTGACCATTCAGTATAACCGTGCTAGACAAGCAGCTATCACGCAGGAAATTACTGAAATTGTGGCGGGTGCAAGTGCACTGGAATAGTGTCACAGAAAATAAATAGTATAAAGAGGAGAAAAGAATGAGCTCAGGCAAAATTACTCAGGTTATCGGACCGGTTGTAGACGTAGCGTTTGCAGCTGGCGACAAGCTACCTGAGATCAATAATGCACTTGTAGTCTATAAAAATGACGAAAAAAAATCAAAAATCGTCCTTGAAGTAGCTCTTGAGCTTGGTGATGGAGTGGTTCGGACCATCGCTATGGAATCAACGGATGGGTTGACTCGTGGCATGGAAGTGCTAGATACTGGCCGTCCAATTTCTGTGCCAGTCGGCAAAGAAACACTTGGTCGCGTCTTTAACGTTTTGGGAGATACCATTGACTTGGATGCTCCTTTTGCGGATGATGCAGAGCGCCAGCCAATCCATAAGAAAGCTCCAACCTTTGATGAGTTGTCTACTTCATCAGAGATCTTAGAAACAGGTATCAAGGTTATCGACCTTTTAGCACCTTATCTTAAAGGTGGTAAAGTCGGACTCTTCGGTGGTGCCGGAGTTGGTAAGACTGTCCTGATTCAGGAATTGATCCACAACATTGCCCAAGAGCATGGTGGTATTTCCGTATTTACCGGTGTTGGGGAACGTACTCGTGAAGGAAATGACCTTTACTGGGAAATGAAGGAATCTGGCGTTATCGAGAAAACAGCCATGGTCTTCGGTCAGATGAATGAGCCACCAGGAGCGCGTATGCGGGTTGCTTTGACTGGTTTGACGATTGCAGAATACTTCCGTGATGTGGAAGGTCAAGATGTCTTGCTCTTCATTGACAACATCTTCCGTTTCACGCAGGCAGGTTCTGAAGTTTCTGCCCTTTTGGGTCGGATGCCATCAGCCGTTGGTTACCAACCAACACTTGCGACAGAAATGGGGCAATTGCAAGAGCGTATCACATCGACTAAGAAAGGTTCTGTAACTTCTATTCAGGCCATCTACGTGCCAGCCGATGACTATACTGACCCGGCTCCAGCAACGGCTTTTGCCCACTTGGACTCTACAACCAACTTGGAACGTAAATTGGTTCAATTGGGGATTTATCCAGCCGTGGATCCGCTTGCTTCAAGCTCTCGGGCTCTTTCTCCTGAGATTGTTGGTGAAGAGCACTATGCAGTGGCTGCCGAAGTGAAACGCGTATTGCAACGTTATCATGAATTGCAGGATATCATTGCTATCCTAGGTATGGATGAGTTGTCAGATGAAGAAAAGACTTTGGTTGCGCGTGCGCGTCGGATTCAATTCTTCCTGTCTCAAAACTTCAACGTTGCGGAGCAATTTACTGGCCAGCCGGGATCTTATGTGCCTGTAGCTGAGACGGTTCGTGGCTTTAAAGAAATCCTCGAAGGCAAGTACGATAAGTTACCAGAAGATGCCTTCCGTGGTGTCGGTTCGATTGAGGATGTCATCGCTAAAGCTGAAAAAATGGGATTCTAAGAGGTGAATGATGGCTCAAATGACAGTACAAATCGTTACACCGGATGGTCTGATCTATGACCACCGTGCTGCATTTGTTTCCGTAAAAACGATTGACGGAGAAATGGGGATTTTGCCTCGCCATATCAATACAATTGCTGTTTTGGAAGTGGATCAAGTCAAGGTACGCAGAATCGATGATGACAAGCATATTGACTGGATTGCGGTCAACGGTGGCATCATAGAAATTGCTGATAATGTGATTACCATTATCGCGGACTCAGCTGAGCGTGAGCGTGATATTGATATCAGCCGTGCCGAGCGAGCTAAGCTGCGTGCTGAGAAAGAGATCGAAGAAGCCCAAGACAAGCATTTGATTGACCAAGAGAGACGCGCTAAAATCGCCCTCCAGCGTGCCATCAACCGTATTAACGTTGGAACAAGAATGTAATGAAAAAAGAATGGAGTTTCCATTCTTTTTTATTGTCCCATACTCCTTTCCGCTAGAAATAGCTCTTCTTATGGTATAATAAAATCTATGATAGAATTAATGTTTCGATTATGCAGCCATCTGCTCTTTATCTTTATGTCTTTTCATCTTTTGTCTACAGTGGTCAGTTGGGAAAGATTTCTAAAAGTAAATGCTGATAATGCCATCAAAATTCGTTTTTTGATTTTATTGCTAAGTATTGCCTTGGGCTACATGGCTAGCCTATTTTTTATCGGTATTTATGATATGAGTCGGGCAATCTTTAATGGAACTTTATAAGGTCAGAATCTTGATTTTATGGTATGATAGTAAGGATGAATTTTTAAGATTTGGAGTAACTAGTTAGTATGGAAAAAATTATTATTCAGGGTGGAAATAACCGTCTGGTTGGCAGAGTTCGGATTGAAGGAGCTAAAAATGCGGTACTGCCGCTGTTGGCAGCAACTGTCTTAGCCAGTGAAGGAAAAACAACTCTTAAAAATGTGCCAGTCCTTTCGGATGTTTTTACCATGAACAATGTTGTTCGCGGCTTGAATACGCAGGTAGACTTTGATCAAGATGAAAATACTGTAGTTGTAGATGCGACTAAACCATTGACCGAAGAGGCTCCTTATAAGTATGTCAGCAAGATGCGGGCTTCGATTGTTGTATTGGGTCCCATTCTTGCTCGTAATGGGCATGCTAAAGTGTCCATGCCGGGCGGTTGTACGATTGGTAGCCGGCCTATCGACCTTCATTTGAAGGGCTTGGAGGCAATGGGTGCTCAGATTACGCAGACTGCTGGATACATTGAAGCTAAGGCAGACCGCTTGATGGGGGCGCATATTTACATGGACTTCCCAAGTGTTGGTGCGACACAGAATATTATGATGGCGGCAACTTTAGCTCAAGGTACCACTGTTATCGAAAATGCTGCTCGAGAACCTGAAATTGTCGACTTGGCCTTACTGTTAAATAAAATGGGCGCTAAGGTCAGAGGAGCAGGAACGGAGAATATAACAATCATCGGTGTTGAAAAACTTCATGGAGCTGAGCACAATGTCGTGCAAGACCGTATCGAAGCTGGTACATTTATGGTTGCTGCTGCTATGACGGGTGGTGATTTGCTGATTGAGGATGCGATTTGGGAGCACAATCGTCCTCTTCTGTCAAAGATGCAAGAAATGGGTGTGGAAGTGACTGAAGAAGACGAAGGAATTCGCGTCCGTTCAGATGTTTCAAAGTTAAAAGCTGTGTCTGTCAAAACCTTGCCTTATCCAGGTTTCCCAACCGATATGCAGGCTCAGTTTACTGCCTTGATGGCGATAGCCCAAGGAGAGTCTGTCATGGTTGAGACGGTCTTTGAAAACCGCTTCCAGCACTTAGAAGAGATGCGACGGATGGGTCTTCACTCTGATATTATGCGGGATACCGCTCGGATTTGGGGTGGTAGCAGCCTGCAAGGAGCAGAAGTGATGTCGACAGATCTCCGGGCTAGTGCGACCTTGATTTTGATGGGCTTGATTGCTGAAGGGGAGACAAAAGTTAGCAAGTTGGTCCATTTGGATCGTGGCTATTATAAATTTCATGAAAAGCTGGCGGCTCTTGGTGCCAACATCAAACGCGTAAAGGAAGAAGATGATGAGTGAAAATTGGAAATATTTGGCTAGACAACTAGGCATCATTGCCTTGGTGCTGGTAGTCGCTTTTATCATTTTTTGTCTTGGTCTGGTTATCGGATATGGCGTGATTGGAAATGCAGACAATCCTTGGTCTATCTTATCGCTAGATACTTGGAATGAACTTGTTTCTAAGTTCACTGGTCATTGATCTGCCGAGAGTGTTCACTAATTTACCGACTGTGCAGAACTTTGCGCAGTCCTTTTAAATGGAAAAGGAAAGATGCCCAAAAAAAAATTACAAAAAAAGAGCATTAAATCTACTCAGACTATAGCTGGGCTTCTGGTTGCTCTGACTTTATCACTGGGAGCCTACTTTTTTGGAAATGGCAATCAGTCACCAGCGGTAAATACATCGTCAGCCATTAGTCAAAATAGGGATACCAGCACACCAGATCAAGCGCTGGCTGAGAGTGTTCTCACTGACTCAGTGCGTTCACAACTTGGTGGAAAAATCGAGTGGAATGGAGCTGGAGCTTTCATCATCGATGGGAATCAAACGAACTTAAATGCCAAAGTGTCGAGTGCGCCTTATGCAGATAATAAAACGAAGATGGTTCAGGGGCAGACAGTTCCAACAGTAGCCAATGCCTTGCTTGCCAAATCGACCCGCCAGTATAAATCACGGGAAGAAACGGGAAATGGTTCCACTTCTTGGGTTCCTGCTGGTTGGCACCAAGTCAAACATCTATCTGGTGAATACAACCATGCAGTGGATCGCGGGCATCTCTTAGCTTACTCTCTAATCGGTGGCTTAAAGGGCTTTGATGCTTCCACTAGCAATCCAGCCAATATCGCAGTCCAAACAGCTTGGGCCAATCAGGCAAATAAAGACAACTCGACGGGGCAGAATTACTATGAAACTCAGATTCGCCGTGCCTTAGACCAGAATAAGCGAGTCCGCTATCGTGTCACCTTGATCTATGCTTCGGAAAATGATCTGGTGTCCTCTGGCTCGCATTTAGAAGCCAAGTCCAGTGATGGAAGTTTGGAATTCAATGTCTTCGTTCCCAATGTCCAGTCAGGAATTGTCCTTGATTATCGCACTGGCAGAGTGAGCATTAGATAAACATGATTTAAATAATATGATCCATTTGAAGTTAGCAGCTAGGATGATTTGTGTGCTTCAATAGACTTGTCGGTATCTCAAGAGATGCCGATTTTTATTTTGAGTGAAATAAGCACAAACTAAACGTAAAAAATCCCGTGCAAACCTTTTCACCGTTAAAAAAATCTGCTATAATAAGAGGGAGAACGAATACAGAGGAGAATATCATGTCAAAAAAAATTATTGGGATTGACCTTGGTGGTACATCTATCAAATTTGCAATTTTAACGCAAGAGGGCGAAATCCAAGAAAAATGGTCTATTAAAACTAATATTTTGGATGAAGGAAGCCATATTGTAGACGATATGATTGAGTCTATTCAGCATCGTTTGGAGCTCCTAAATCTATCAGCTGAGGACTTTGTCGGAATTGGCATGGGATCACCGGGTGTGGTTGACCGTGAGAAAGGGACTGTTATTGGTGCCTATAACCTGAACTGGAAAACCCTCCAGCCGGTAAAAGAGAAAATCGAAAAAGCGACAGGCATTCCATTCTTCATTGATAATGATGCCAACGTAGCTGCGCTTGGTGAGCGTTGGATGGGTGCTGGTGACAACCAACCAGACGTTGTCTTTATGACACTTGGTACTGGTGTTGGTGGCGGTATCGTTGCGGAAGGTAAATTGCTCCACGGTGTGGCAGGTGCGGCAGGCGAGCTGGGCCATATCACTGTTGATTTCGATCAACCAATCGCATGTACTTGTGGTAAGAAAGGCTGCCTTGAAACAGTAGCTTCTGCAACTGGGATTGTCAACTTGACTCGTCGATATGCCGATGAATACGAAGGCGACGCAACTTTGAAACGCTTGATTGATGACGGTGAAGAAGTAACAGCCAAAACTGTATTTGATTTGGCAAAAGAAGGCGACGATCTTGCCTTGATCGTTTATCGCAACTTCTCACGTTACTTGGGAATCGCTTGTGCCAATATCGGCTCTATCCTAAACCCTTCAACCATTGTTATCGGTGGCGGAGTGTCAGCAGCGGGAGAATTCCTTCTACAAGGTGTCCAAAAAGTTTATGATGAAAATACCTTCCCACAAGTGCGTACATCAACTAAATTAGCTCTTGCAACTCTCGGAAACGATGCCGGGGTTATCGGAGCAGCTTCGCTGGTACTTCAATAGTTCTAATTACTTCCTCTCTTAGCATAGCTATAAGGAGGGCTAAAAATGAAGAGAAAAGTTGCATATTTTCTAATATTATTTCCCGTTTTTCTTTTGATCTTATCCGCTTGCGAATCAAAGACAGAAGGTTTTCTGACCATATTGAATAGTCAGAATCAGCAGATTTATCAGACAAGAAACACCAAAACCTTGGATGAATTTGCAGACATTCTGGATAAGGTCGAATCTGAGGAAGATAATGAAGATGCTTGGGTTGATTTACCTGATGATGCAGAGGTTAATTATATTTATGATATTAGTGGAAGAAAGGGAGAAAGTGGCGTTAAATTCACGACCTACAAAAACTACCCCTATGTCACTCTTTCAAATATTCCTGCTGTGTCAGATATTACCTTGAGATTATCAGAAAAGGATGCGAATAAGCTCAATCATCCAGATGAATGGGTCAAATAAAGTTTTCTCCTGCTAAACTTGGCAGGAGAATTTTTATGGAAAATTTGCTATACTAGAAAAAGCTCACTGAACGAAGGAGAAATCATGACGCTAGCAGATACGATTTTCAAAGAGAATATTAAAAAAATTATGGAGCAAGGTGTTTTTTCTGAGAATGCCCGTCCGCGCTACAAGGATGGAAATGTGGCCAACTCCAAATATATCACAGGTTCATTTGCAGAATATGATTTGAGAAAGGGCGAGTTTCCAATTACGACTCTGCGCCCTATTGCCATCAAGTCTGCCATCAAGGAAGTCCTTTGGATTTATCAAGACCAGTCCAATAGCCTGGAACTGCTCAACGACAAGTATCATGTTCACTATTGGAATGACTGGGAAGTTGGCGACACGGGTACTATTGGCCAGCGCTATGGTGCTGTTGTCAAGAAGCACAATATTATCCATAAAATTCTCCAACAGCTGGAAGCCAATCCTTGGAATCGTCGCAATATCATCTCTCTCTGGGATTATGAAGCGTTTGAAGAAACAGACGGCTTACTACCATGTGCTTTTCAAACCATGTTTGATGTTCGACGTGTAGATGGAGATATTTATCTGGATGCGACTCTGACCCAGCGCTCAAATGATATGCTGGTTGCTCACCATATCAATGCTATGCAATATGTGGCTCTGCAGATGATGATTGCCAAGCATTTCGGCTGGAAGGTCGGCAAGTTCTTTTACTTCATCAATAACTTGCACATCTATGACAACCAGTTTGAGCAGGCGGAAGAACTATTGCGTCGGGAACCTAGCAACTGCCAACCTCGACTCGTTTTAAATGTGCCGGATGGGACCAATTTCTTCGATATTAAAGCAGAAGATTTTGAGTTATTAGACTATGATCCGGTCAAACCTCAACTCAAGTTTGATTTGGCGATTTGAGTGTATTTTCCCTACTGAATGACCGTCAGTAGGTTTTTTAATTTTTAAGAGCAAATGATTGAAATATATTTTGTAAGTGCTATAATGACAATAGATATATGTGTTTCGCTAGTGCCTATCTCGGAGGTATTGATATGGAAGCAAATTTTTTAACACATAGAAGCAGGAGAAAACTCTTTAGTCTGAGCATTTGTTCATTTTTACTTGGCCTATCGGTTTCTGTGACACCGATGGCTGTTGTGGGTGCGGATGAAGTCCAGCAGGCAGAGTTCCAACTTGAGCAAATTGCGGATTCTTCAGTGGAAGAAGATGACTTTCTACAGCTTGTAGACCAAGGTTCGGATGGGGCAAATCAGGGAAAGAAATCCTATACGATTGATTTGCTTTGTCATGGAAAAGGCCCTAAAAACAAAGGGACCGAGCAAAGCAATGCTGAGGATTCAACTGAAGGCAAGTCAGTCAAAAGAGAGGGGTGCGATATTGATCCCTTAGCGGATAAAAAAGAGGCTGCTACTGCTGAGCCTAAGAAGTCAGACTCAACGCTCTTGAACGTTTCCTTGTTTGGCCTTGTGGCTGCTGTTGTAGGATTTGTCTTTGTCAAAAAGATGAAGAAAGAGTAATTTGCCTAGCAAATGAATAGTCGATAATCTTTTGGGTTATCGATTTTTTGTCTGGATTGGCTGACAAAAATAAATAGATAGAAGTGATAGTCCAAACAAGTCTTTTTTAATAAATTTTGATAGAATAGAAATATCAATGTGAAGGATAGAGAAATGACGAAAAAGATTGCGGCGATTTGGGCACAGGATCAAAATGGTCTGATTGGCAAAGACCAAAGCTTGCCATGGCATTTACCAGCAGAGTTGAAGCATTTCAAAGAAATCACGACTGGACATGCGATTTTAATGGGGCGGGTGACTTTTGATGGCATGCATCGACGCGTGTTGCCAAATAGAAAAACTCTGATTTTGACACGCGATAGGAATTATCAGATTGAAGATGAGCGTGTTTTGGTATTTCATGATCTTTCAGCGGTGTTGAAATGGTACCAAGAGCAAGAGAAGAATCTCTATATTATCGGTGGCGGCCAAATCTTTTCTTTATTTGAGCATGAATTGGATGAGGTGATTAAGACAGAAATCCATGCTAGCTTGGAAGGTGATACTTATTTCCCAGTAGACTTTGATCTGACACAGTTTGAAGAAGTAAGTAGTCGCTTTCGACCCAAAGATGAAAAAAATGAGTATGATTTCACCGTAAAAATCCTCAAAAGAAAGGGTTCATAGGAATGGAAAGAAGTGTTTTTGGTTTTTTTACGGCCTTTTTATGTGCAATTTGTCTGATCTGTTCGCTTCAGACTTTTCGTAAAAAACGTTATGGATTGGCTATTTTATTTTTGTTAAATGCTTTTACGAATCTTGTTAATTCCATCCATGCTTTTTATATGACCCTCTTTTAAAATGTAAATAAAAATTGAATTAGAAATTTAGAATGGGAGTAAAAAATGCCTACAAATCGTAATAATGAGATGATGGTATATTGTTCTTTCTGTGGAAAGAATCAGGACGAAGTCCAAAAAATTATTGCGGGCAACAATGCCTTTATCTGTAATGAATGTGTCGAGTTGGCGCAGGAAATTATTCGAGAAGAATTAGCTGAGGAAGTTTTAGCTGATCTTTCTGAAGTACCAAAACCACAAGAATTGCTCAATATTTTGAACCACTATGTGATTGGTCAAGATCGGGCTAAGCGGGCTTTGGCAGTTGCTGTTTACAATCACTATAAGCGGATTAATTTTCATGACAGTCGCGAAGAGGATGATGTGGAACTACAAAAATCAAACATCCTCATGATTGGTCCAACTGGATCTGGGAAAACATTCCTGGCTCAGACCTTGGCGCGCAGTCTCAATGTTCCTTTTGCTATTGCGGATGCCACTGCTTTGACTGAGGCTGGCTATGTTGGTGAAGATGTGGAAAATATCCTGCTCAAGCTTTTACAGGCAGCTGATTTCAATATTGAACGGGCAGAACGCGGCATCATTTATGTGGATGAAATCGACAAGATTGCTAAGAAGAGCGAAAATGTTTCTATCACTCGTGATGTCTCAGGTGAAGGTGTTCAGCAAGCCTTGCTGAAGATTATCGAAGGAACGGTTGCTAGCGTCCCTCCTCAGGGTGGCCGCAAGCATCCGCAGCAAGAAATGATTCAAGTTGATACCAAGAATATTCTTTTCATTGTTGGCGGTGCTTTTGACGGTATCGAAGAAATTGTCAAACAACGTCTTGGTGAGAAGATTATCGGTTTCGGTCAAAATAATAAGGCCATTGACGAGGGTGCGTCTTATATGCAGGCCATTGTCGCTGATGATATTCAAAAATTTGGGATTATTCCTGAGTTGATTGGTCGTTTGCCAGTTTTTGCAGCCCTAGAGCAGCTGACTGTTGATGATCTGGTTCGCATTTTGAATGAACCTAGAAATGCGCTAGTGAAGCAATACCAAACCTTGCTTTCTTATGATGATGTTGAACTTGAATTTGACGAGGAAGCCCTGCAAGCCATTGCGAGAAAAGCCATCGAACGCAAGACGGGTGCGCGTGGACTTCGTTCAATTATTGAAGAAACCATGATGGATGTCATGTTTGAAGTGCCAAGTCAGGAAAATGTCAAACTGGTTCGTATCACGAAGGAAGCAGTGGACGGCACAGACAAGCCAATCTTAGAAACTGCCTAGGGGAAGCTTATGGAAATCAATACACATAATGCTGAGATTTTACTGAGTGCGGCCAATAAGTCGCATTACCCTCAGGATGATATCCCGGAAATCGCCTTGGCGGGTCGCTCCAATGTTGGTAAATCTAGTTTTATTAATACTCTACTCAATCGCAAAAATTTAGCGCGGACTTCGGGTAAGCCTGGTAAAACGCAACTGTTGAACTTTTTCAATATCGATGATAAGCTCCGTTTTGTGGACGTTCCTGGTTACGGCTATGCCAAGGTTTCAAAAACGGAGCGCGCTAAATGGGGCAAAATGATTGAGGAATACTTGACCAGTCGGGACAATCTGCGAGCGGTCGTAAGTCTAGTAGACCTGCGTCATGACCCTAGTGCGGATGATGTACAGATGTACGAGTTTCTCAAATACTATGAAATTCCAGTTATTGTTGTGGCTACCAAGGCTGATAAAATTCCGCGAGGTAAGTGGAATAAGCATGAAAGTGCCATTAAGAAAAAGCTGGACTTTGATAAAACTGATGATTTTATTATCTTTTCTTCAGTTGATAAAACTGGTCTTGATCAAGCCTGGGATGCGATTTTAGGCAAGATCTAGATGCTAGATTGTATCGGAATGATAGTTGAACTTTCAGAGTTTAAGATCATAGCCTGATTCCGTATGAATTGGAGTCAGGTTATTTTCATCTTCAGTTCAGCCTGTATATCTTTATGATAAGGCTCATTATGCAAGTCGAACGAGGAAGTTTTGAATGGAACAATCGTGGCTTGTGAAACTTATATTCGTAGAAGATCTAAAAAATGTCATATACTTGTAATTTATTGCTAATGTTATTTTGCTTTTAGTATGTTACAATAGTAGAACAAATATTGTATTTAGGAGAAAGACTGTGAAGAAGAGAATTTCAAAAGAAAGAAAAAAACTTTTGACAGGTTTGGCAGTGATGGCTTCAACCGTTGTCTTTGGTCTGGCTTTGTCAAAGCAAATCAAGCCAGTAAGTGCAAATGATGCTGTTCAGCAACCATTGAACCAAACAGAATATTTCATTTCACAAATTAGTGAGCCAGCTCGCCAATTGGCCCAGGATAATGATCTATATGCTTCTGTGATGATTGCACAAGCTATTTTGGAGAGTGGTTCTGGCCAGTCTGGTCTATCAGGCTATCCTCACTATAATTTGTTTGGGATTAAAGGAGCTTATGCTGGTCAGTCAGCGACGATGGAGACCTTGGAAGAAGACGGTCAGGGCAATACCTACGCAATCAACGATCAATTCCGCTCTTACTCAAGCTACGCTGAGTCACTTCAGGATTATGTCTACGTCTTGAGACAAGGTCATTTTGCAGGAGCTTGGAAGAGCAATGCCCCGACTTATCAAGATGCGACAGCTGCCTTGACAGGTGTATATGCAACGGATAGTCATTACTATGCAAAATTGAACTATCTGATTGAAGCATACAATCTGACTCAGTTTGATTCGCCTAGCTATCAGACAGGAGCGTCTAATATGGTTTACAATCCTTACCGTGGACAATATACGACTCAAGATGTTCTGGAAACAGATCAAGCATGGGCATCACGTAACTAGATAAGAAAAAAGAGATTGTAGTAATCTCTTTTTTGCGTTTTACTAATGAAATAGACGATCATTTCAAATAAGCAGACTTATTTATCTTTAGCAAAACTGACTAAGCTGTTATTTTAGAAAAAGCTTGAGGAGCAAGAATGGGAGCGTTTAAAGACTTACTTGAAAAGCAAGACATAATAATTCTAGATGGTGCTTTGGGGACAGAGCTGGAGAGGCAGGGTTATGATGTTTCTGGTCGGCTTTGGTCAGCCAAGTACTTGCTTGAGAATCCTCAGATTATCCAAGACCTGCATGAGGATTATGTTCGGGCGGGCAGTGACATTATCACCACTTCCAGTTATCAGGCCAGCATTCCAGCTTTTGTCGAAGAAGGATTGAGTTTAGATAAGGCTCATGAACTATTCAAAGAGACAGTCTTTTTAGCACAGGCAGCGGTTAAAAATGTCTGGGGGAGATTATCGCTAGATGATCAGCAGCGATCATATCCTCTGATAGCTGGATCTGTCGGACCTTATGCTGCTTACCTGGCTGATGGATCGGAATATACAGGAGCCTATCACTTGAGTGAGGAGGAATTTAAAGACTTTCATCGTCCGCGGATACAGGCCTTGCTGGATGCGAGGTGTGATTTGCTGGCACTTGAAACGATTCCTAACGGAGCAGAAACCAAGGCGCTTGTTCATTTACTATCAGAAGAATTTTCGCAGGTGGAAGCCTATTTATCTTTTACTGCTCAAACGGCATCAGCGATTTCAGATGGAACACTAATAGAAGAAGTTGGGCGCTTGGCTCAGTCGAGTCCACAAGTATTGGCTGTCGGTTTTAACTGCACAGCTCCACATTTGATTGCTCCTTTATTAGAAAAGTTAAAACAGGTGTGCGATAAGCCCTTACTAGCCTATCCAAATTCTGGAGAAATCTATAATGGTGTGACCAATACTTGGCAGGACAATCCAAAGCAGGATCTCTGTTTGCTCGACTATAGTCAACTTTGGAAAAAGCAGGGCGTTCAGCTTTTTGGCGGTTGCTGTCGAACTCGGCCAGAAGATATAAGGCGGCTAGCAAGCGAACTAAGAACTTGAAATATAGCATTCCAATTTCAAGTTCAAATTTAGAAAAAAACTTACAGAAAACGCTTTCGAAAAACAAAAGTTTGTGATATACTGTACATAGTTTAACTTAGAGGAGAATTATTATGGTCGAATCGACATTTATTCCAAAAATAGAAGCAGCTTGCCGTAAGAAAGAAGGCTTGTTTGACACAAATAAAGGGAAGTATGCTGTCCGCTCTATCTTTGCGGGGGCTTTTCTGACTTTCAGTACAGGAGCAGGAGCTATTGCGGCAGACCTAACAAATAAGATTGTCCCAGGAACGGGTCGTTTTCTCTTCCCTTTTATCTTTGCTTGGGGATTGGCCTACATCGTCTTTTTGAATGCTGAGCTGGTGACATCCAACATGATGTTTCTGACGGCGGGCACTTTCTTGAAGAAGATTGACTGGAAAAAAGCATTGATTATTTTGTTCTATTGTACTTTCTTTAACTTGATTGGGGCTCTGATTGCTGGGTGGCTCTTTGCTAATTCGGCGGCTTATGCGGGACTTAGCAAGGAAAGTTTCATTGCTGGTGTTGTGCAGATGAAGCTTGCCCGTTCCAATGAACTTATTTTACTTGAGGGAATACTCGCCAATGTCTTCGTTAATATTGCGATTCTTTCCTTCGTCTTGGTGAAAGATAGTACAGCTAAGCTTTTCTTGGTTATTTCAGCCATTTATATGTTTGTATTCTTAACCAACGAACACTTGGCAGCTAACTTTGCTTCTTTTGCTATCGTCAAATTTAGCTCAGCTGCGTCACAGGTGGCAAATTTTGGTATTGGAAATATCCTGCGGCACTGGGCTGTGACCTTCGTAGGAAACCTGATTGGTGGTGGTCTCCTAATCGGTCTGCCATATGCTTGGTTCAATAAAAAAGAAGAACATTATGTAGATTAAAATGTAGTCTTAGGGCTACATTTTTTTGAAGAAATGACGCTCTGATTCTTGTCTAGATTTTCCTAAATTGACAAACATATAAAATTTTGTTAAACTTTATTAATATTTTTATATTTAAGGAGATCTTGATGAATAAACTCACTATTCAAGCACCAGATGGCAGCAATGTTAAGACTTTGTCACCAAT
Organism: Streptococcus sp. Marseille-Q8145; assembly: GCF_965112035.1. NCBI lineage: Bacteria > Bacillati > Bacillota > Bacilli > Lactobacillales > Streptococcaceae > Streptococcus > Streptococcus sp. Marseille-Q8145. The sequence continues at coordinate 388,922 of NZ_CBCOPQ010000003.1, forward strand.
GTACTCTATTACAACCTTGCTATTTAACTTTTTCGTTCCTCTCTTTCGTAAAGACTGGAAATACTTTGGGATCATGCTTGGCTCACTGTTTGTATTTGCTGTGATTGCAACGCTTCTTATCCCAGATGATTTCTTGAGACCTGTAGGAACTGCCTACAACCTATTTTGGGCCTTTTTCTATAATCGTCTTTGGATAAAAGACCGAGTTTTCACTGATGGCTGGGTGCCTGCTGACGATGCTAGTAAATCCTTGCTTGACAAGACTTTTTCTAAAAATGCATAAAAAAGTAAAAAGATTGCACAAAAAGCTTGCAATCTTTTTTTTCTTTTGCTATAATTATCCATGGTTTGAAAAAACTGCCTAAGACAGTAGGGGAGCACGACTCATAAAAATCCTACCGAGGACAAAACGTATCATTAAAAGAAGCGTATTGTACTTTCGTGTCTAGGTTTGGGCGCGTTTTTCTTTTAGAAAAATTCCCCCAAGCAAAATAATTACGGAGGTGAAACACTAAATGAGTGAAGCAATTATTGCTAAAAAAGCAGAATTAGTTGACGTGGTAGCTGAGAAAATGAAAGCTGCTGCATCAATCGTTGTTGTGGACGCTCGTGGTTTGACAGTTGAGCAAGATACTGTTCTTCGTCGTGAGCTTCGTGGAAGCGAAGTTGAGTACAAAGTGATTAAAAACTCAATCTTACGTCGTGCAGCTGAAAAAGCTGGTCTTGAAGATCTTGCATCAGTATTTGTTGGACCATCTGCAGTAGCATTTTCTAACGAAGATGTTATCGCACCAGCGAAAATCTTGAACGATTTTGCTAAGAATGCAGAAGCACTTGAAATCAAAGGTGGTGCTATTGAAGGCGCTGTCGCATCAAAAGAAGAGATTCTTGCACTTGCAACTCTTCCAAACCGCGAAGGACTTCTTTCTATGCTCCTTTCTGTACTTCAAGCGCCAGTTCGCAACGTTGCACTTGCTGTCAAAGCAGTTGCAGACAACAAAGAAGACGCAGCTTAATCTTAAGCTACGCAGCGTAGCCTAGCTACAAAACATTATTATAAAAATAAAAACTTATTTGGAGGAAATAACAATGGCATTGAACATTGAAAACATTATTGCTGAAATTAAAGAAGCTTCAATCCTTGAATTGAACGACCTTGTAAAAGCTATCGAAGAAGAATTTGGTGTAACTGCAGCTGCTCCTGTAGCTGTTGCTGCAGCTGGTGCTGCTGATGCTGGTGCTGCTAAAGATTCATTTGACGTTGAATTGACAGCTGCTGGTGACAAAAAAGTTGGCGTTATCAAAGTTGTACGTGAAATCACTGGTCTTGGCCTTAAAGAAGCTAAAGAACTTGTTGATGGTGCACCAGGTGTCATCAAAGAAGGCGTTCCAACTGCAGAAGCTGAAGAAATCAAAGCTAAATTGGAAGAAGCTGGAGCTTCAGTTACTCTTAAATAATAAGGGTACGCAATTTGATTGCGAAAGCCTAGTAAATCAAGGTTTTCAAGTCGCTTAGGGCGATTAAAATAGTGGGGAAATAGTTTCATTCCCCACCAAAACCCCACTAAGATTTATTCTTGGTGGGGTTTATTTATAACCATCAAAGGTTAGATTGCGGAGTAAACCAATTTGCAACAATGAAAAGAGGAAATCAGTGTTTTGTTGACTTCCTCTTTTTTTATTCCTCAGTATTAATGTATTCAATTATATCTTCAACATCGCACTCCAATATTTCACATAATCTATCAATGGTTTTTGTCGTAATAGATTCTCCATGCTTCATTCTATAAAGTGTGTTAGCAGATATTTTTTCTATTTTAATGAGATAATACTCACTCACATCTTTTCGTAGTAATGTTTGATAAAAAGGTTTGTAAGAAATTGCCATAGTTACTCTCGCATATAATAATTTTATTATATAAAGACAATATCACAACCAATCTATTGACTATACTCAATTTATTGAGTATAATTATGAAAAAGATTTTAAAAAGGAGTTTTTATGAAAAACAAAATAGTAACCGCAAGTCTAGCCCTACTCTCGGTTTCTCTGCTGTTGGGAGCATGTTCAAATAGTAAAGAAAAATCAGAAAGTAAAACTACTGAAAACACTGAAAAGAAGGTTGTAGAAAAGAAAGAAGTAGGTCTGGGTGAATATCTGAACCAAAGTGATAAAGAAGCACAAATCTGGTATGCAGTAGATAGTGTTTCTCAAGACGGGAAAGTGAAGGAATTGTTTTTAGTACAAGATAGAAAGACAACTTATTACAATACGTCTACAGAGACTAGTCTCTCATCAATATCTGCGAAGGACTATGAAAAAGATTATCTAGGAAGGAATCTTTATTCTTCAGGAAATATCGCGCAAGGTTTATTAGATGATTTCAATGAGACTGATACCATCACTAAAATTACGATGGATAATTTAATAGATGTTATAAAGAAATACGATACAGAAGATGGAAATCAAGATGGTGTTATTCAAGTGCCATCAATAAATGCTTTGACACTTGCTGAAGTCGCAAAATCCTCAGATTCAGAGATTATTAATCTAGCGAAAAAAATAGAGAGTGCAAAGATACATTATACAATTTTAAGAGCTAAAATTAATTTAGAGATGCAGACTTTAACAGATGGTTCTGATAAAACTCATGCGTTAAAAAAATTAAGTCAGTTAGAGGAGAGACTTGTCAATAAAAAAGGTGACGAATATTTGTTAGAATCTTACACTGATGAAGATTTTGAGAAGACAGAGTATGAAGTTTTACAGTTTAAAACTTATAATCTAATTTATGAAAATAAAGTTTATGATGACTTTATGATAAAAGAAGACAGATTTAACTTAACTACAAATCAAATACCGCTTGCTACAAAAAAGGTAGGTAATACTAATTTCATGGGATTTGTAGGTACTGCTTCTCTATCTTTTGTGACTAAGCAACCAGAAAATAATATGGAATTAACGGTAGATACGTATGTTAAAAAACCAAAAAATGTTAGCTTTTATCAAGTAGGACATTCAGATAATAAAGAATAAAATAAAGGTGGCTGTAGAGAATGAATAATTTCAAGAAAATAGTAGTATTTGTGGTAACAATGCTGATGGCGATTTTTTTAGTTGCCTGCTCATCTAAAAGCGATTTAGATGGGACTTATACCTACAAAGAAGACGGAGCAAGTATGATGATTACAATTAACGGGAACAAGGGGCGTGTGAAAATTCAGGCTGGCGATGATAACGCTGCACTAAATCTTGCTTTAAATAATATAGAATTTACTATTGATAGGGAAAGTAAGACATTTAATTTTGCAGGTAAAGAAGATTCACAATTATACTACTCTGTTTCGGGAAATTCGTTAACAGTTCGGGGTGGTGGATTTGGTTCAGTGACCTTACAGAAAAAATAACTATCTATACTAATTAAAGACTTACTAAAACAGCTCTATAAATTTATAGAGCTGTTTTTGTGATATTTTCATTCATACATTTATTGTTCGTTACAATTCAAGTATTTCAGCATACAGTTTCTGATACTCATCTAATAATGAAAAATCTAGTTTGGTTTTTAGCATAATATTCCAATTTTGAATATTATCTATATTTAGTAGTTTTTTAAATAAAGGGGTTGCT